>JAEZLF010000060.1 GCA_023435925.1 Bacillota bacterium | reverse complement strand
TTCTGTAATTTTTGCAGATGAGCCGACAGCGTCTTTGGATCATCGAAATGCTGCGGATGTCATGGAAGCGTTGGAGGAATTCAAGGAGAAGGCATCGATATTGGTCGTCACTCATGATAAATCGATTCTTCAAAATGCGGACAGAATTATTGAAATGTGGGACGGCAGCATCCATTCCGCTACTTCCGTTATTCGTTGAACGTCAAAAACAGTTCGCTCCGCTCAGGGAGTCAGACGTACAAACCAATTCGATTCAATTAGGGAGTCAGATGAGGACACAACTAAACCGTATCAATAATAGCGATGATGTGAATTTGTGACTACTGTTCGTGAAATTACTGTTGCTCTAAATGGGGTTATCAAGTAGAATAAGGATTGACAAATGGTTGATTAGTTGTGTACTTTAATGTATACAATGTACAATAAACAATCTTAAAACCTTTACAGGAGGAGCATTTGATGAATAGTAGCGACAGATTAATTCATGCAGAGCAGATCATTGAAAGGCATAACAACAAAAAATCCGAGCTTATCGCAGTACTTCAGGAAATTCAAAATGAGTATAAATATTTGCCGGAGGATGTACTGGAATACGTATCGGAAAAAATGAAGATCACTCCTTCTAAAATCTTTAGTGTTGCAACCTTCTATGAAAACTTTTCTCTGGAACCCAAGGGGAAGTACATTATCAAAATTTGTGATGGTACGGCCTGCCACGTCAGGAAGTCTATTCCTATATTGAATGCACTGAGAAAAGAGCTGGGACTAACAGACAAAAAGGATACGACGGACGATATGCTTTTTACCGTTGAGATTGTCTCATGCCTTGGTGCATGTGGACTGGCGCCGGTTATTACCATAAACGATAAGGTGTACGCCAAAATGACTCCGGAAGCTGTTACAGAGGTCATCGCTTCTATCAGAAGGGAGAATCCAAATGAAAACCAATAATGTGGATATTAATGCGTTTGAAAACAATTCCGGGAAAATCAACAGAGGGAAACTCAATACCGGGGAGGAATTTGATGAATTCGCCGCGGCAGTGACCGGCTTACTGAATAAACAGAAGAAAAAGGTTCTGATATGTGCCGGTACTGGCTGTATTGCCGGTGGTTCGGCAGAGATCTATAAAAGAATAAAGGCAATGGTGGAAGAAAAGGGCCTTCTGGTGGATCTTGAGATGGTAGCTGAAAAGGAAGGTGTTGGTGTCAAAAAGAGCGGATGTCACGGATTTTGTGAAATGGGGCCGCTGGTGAGAATTGAACCTTTCAATTATTTATATGTCAAGGTGAAGGAAAGTGATTGTGCCGAGATCGTTGAAAAAACGCTGATGGAAAATAAACCTGTAGAAAGGCTGATGTACAGCTTTGGAGATCGTACCTATGAAGTTCAGGAGGACATTCCGTTTTACAAAAAACAGACACGACGTGTACTGAACCACTGCGGCAGTATTGATGCCGAGTCCCTCCGCGAGTACGTGGCTAAGGGGGGTTATACAGCGTTTAAGCAGGCTCTGTTTGAAATGTCGTCGGAAGCGGTTTGTAATACGGTAACCGACTCGGGGCTGAGAGGCCGAGGAGGCGGAGGCTATCCTACAGGCAGAAAGTGGCAACAGGTACTGGCTCAGGACAACAACGTGAAATATGTCGTGTGTAACGGCGACGAAGGAGATCCCGGTGCTTTTATGGACAGAAGCGTGATGGAGGGAGATCCCCACAGCGTTGTGGAAGGGATGTTGATTGCTGCCTGGGCAACAAAGAGCACAGAAGGCTATATATATGTGAGGGCGGAATATCCGCTGGCGGTTGAAAGATTGGGAATGGCCATTGAACAGGCGAGAGCATATGGACTTCTGGGTGAAAACATATTAAACTCCGGATTTTCATTTGATATCAAAATTAACAAAGGAGCCGGAGCCTTTGTCTGCGGAGAAGGCAGTGCGCTTACCGCTTCCATCGAGGGTGAGAGAGGGATGCCCAGAGTGAAGCCTCCAAGAACAGTGGAAAAAGGACTTTGGGGAAAACCGACGGTTTTAAATAATGTAGAGACCTTTACCAGCATCCCATTGATACTGAGAAACGGCAGCGCATGGTATCAATCCGTCGGCGTGGGAAAGAGCCCGGGAACAAAGGCCTTTGCTCTTACGGGTAATGTCAGCAATACCGGCCTGATTGAAGTCCCTATGGGTTCCACCCTCAGAGAAATCATTTTTGATATCGGTGGCGGAATAAGAGACGGCAAGCAATTCAAGGCTGTGCAAATCGGCGGCCCTTCAGGAGGGTGTCTGACACAGGAGCATCTGGATTTACCGCTGGATTTTGATTCGCTGAAGAAAGTGGGCGCTATGATCGGCTCAGGCGGACTTGTGGTCATGGATGAGGACACTTGCATGGTTGAAGTGGCAAGGTATTTCATGAATTTCACCCAGAATGAATCCTGCGGGAAATGCGTTCCCTGCCGGGAGGGTACCAAAAGAATGCTGCAGATACTGGAACGGATTGTTATCGGAAAAGGAACGGTTGAAGATCTTGATATGCTGGAGGTACTGGCCGACACCATCAGCAGTACCGCGCTTTGTGGGCTGGGAAAGAGTGCGGCCGGACCGGTGATCAGTACCATGAGATATTTCAAAGACGAGTATTTGGCGCATGTGGTGGATAAAATGTGTCCCACCCATACCTGTAAGGCATTGAACTCCATTGTGATCCGTGCGGAGCTTTGCAAGGGCTGCAGCAAGTGTACGAGAGCATGTCCCGCAGGTGCGATTGCAGGGAAAATAAAAGAGCCTTTTGTGATCGACCAGGAAAAGTGCCTGAAGTGCGGTGCGTGTATTGAAGAGTGTCCATTTTCAGCGATAGAGGAGGTATAAAAAGATGGGAAGTATGACGATAGATGGCCAAAGAGTGGAATTCACCAATGAAAAGAATATTCTTGCGCTGGTCAGAAAAATAGGCATAGACCTGCCGACATTTTGCTACCATTCCGAGCTTAGCATATATGGAGCCTGCAGAATGTGCATGGTGGAGGATCAATGGGGCGGGACCCAGGCATCCTGCTCCACGCCGCCTAAAGATGGGATGGTCATATTTACAAATACGGCCAGGCTGAAAAAGCACAGAAAAATGATACTGGAGCTGATTCTTGCCAATCATGACAGAGATTGTACCGTTTGCGAAAAGAACGGCAGATGCAAGCTGCAGGAACTGGCTATCCGATTTGGCATCAAGGAGGTCCGGTTTGAAGAGGATATGCGGAAGCTGCCGATTGATGAAAGCAGCGTGTCGATTGTCAGAAATCCGAATAAATGCATCCTTTGCGGAGATTGCGTGAGAATGTGTGAAGAGGTTCAGGGTATCGGTGCATTGGGCTTTGCATACAGAGGCGCCAAAATCCAGGTAACCACTGCCTTTAATAAACCCATCAGCCAGGTGGATTGTGTCAATTGCGGACAATGCAGAACCGTATGTCCCACAGGTGCGCTGACGATCCGGAAGGACATGGACAGAGCCTGGGATGCATTGCTGGACAAAAACAAGCGTGTGATCGCCCAAATTGCTCCGGCTGTTCGGGTTGCCCTGGGAGAAGAGTTTGGCATGGATGCCGGGGAAATTACCATGGGAAAAATCGTTGCAGCCTTGAGAAAAATGGGCTTTGATCAGGTATATGATACAAGCCTGGGGGCAGATCTGACTGTAATAGAGGAAAGTGCGGAATTAAAAAAACACATGGAGAACAATAGCGGTCTGCCGCTGTTTACTTCCTGCTGTCCGTCGTGGCTGAAATATGCGGAGAACAAGTATCCGCAGCTGTTGGGAGACATATCGTCCTGCCGATCACCGCAGCAAATGTTTGGAGTGGTTATCAAGGAGCAGTTTAAAAATTCAAAAGAAGCAGATGGGAAAGAAAACATCGTTGCAGCCATTATGCCCTGTACAGCAAAGAAATACGAGGCTGTACGGCCTGAGAATTACAATAACGGCAGTTACGATGTGGATATGGTTATTACTACACAGGAACTGGCCATGATGATCAAGGAGCAGGGGATACGATTCAATGAGCTTGAGGACGAAGCATTGGATATGCCCTTCGGGCTTGCAAGCGGAGCCGGCGTCATTTTTGGCGTAAGCGGCGGCGTTGCAGAAGCTGTACTGAGGCACTGCTGCAGCGACAAATCCGTTGCAGGCTTGAAAAACATTTCATTTACCGGGGTCAGGGGAATGGAAGGCGTAAAAGAAGCCTCTGCAGATATTAATGGAAGAGCGGTTAAAATCGCAGTTGCCCATGGACTGAAAAATGCAGACGAACTGATCCAGGCGATATTGCGGGGTGAAAAACAGTATGACTTTGTTGAGGTAATGGCCTGTCCAGGAGGCTGTGTGGGAGGAGCAGGACAACCGATTCCGCAGTCGACACGGGTGAAAAAGCTGAGAGCAAAAGGCATTTACAATGCGGATGGAGCTTCTGCCATTAAGAGGGCTGAAGAAAATCCTGCCGTGATTGCGCTTTATAACGGTATACTCAGAGGAAACCATAAACTGCTCCACAGGAGGTAATGGTGTAATGAATCTATATGTTTGTGTTGGCAGTGCATGCCATCTCAAGGGGGCTTACAACATCATCGGCGAGCTGCAGCAAATCATTGATGAAAAGAACATGGGCCACAGAGTCGTTATTAAAGCGGCTCTGTGCCTTGGAAGGTGTTCAACGGCTGTATCTGTGCGGGTAAACGAGGAAGGAGAAATTTTTTCCTTGTCAATGGATACCGTCAGAAGCTTCTTTGAAGACGTTATTATGAAAAACCTGGATTAATGCAGGTATCTGCAGATAAACATAAGAAACGGTTGTAAAAAGAAGCATTTTTTTATATAAATCAAAAAATCAGACATTGACAATAATTTCACAAGTGCATATAATGAAAATGAAGTTGTTAAAAAATTAACAAAATATATTAGGCGATAAATACAAGACATACAGCGACAAATAGCAGTACCAACGGTAAATTACGGTGTCCAACGGCAGATACAAGGTGTGGAGGTATTCAAATGGTCAAGGTTTACATATGCGTTGGGAGTTCCTGCCATTTAAAAGGCTCTTACCAAATCATAAAGATATTCGAAAACCGTATTCGGAAAAACAGACTTGAGGAGCAGGTTGAGCTCAACGCTTCATTTTGCCTTGGACAGTGCACAAAGGGTGTTTCGGTAAAAGTAGAGAACGAATTTATTGACGGAATCACCATCAGCAATGCGGCTGAAAAGTTTGACGAATACATTTTGAGGCGATTACCATGAGTATTATTCAATTCAGGGAAGCAAACTGTAAGAATTGCTACAAGTGCATAAGAAGCTGCCCGGTGAAGGCCATTGCATTTGTGAATGATCAGGCTCGTATTGTGGAGTCGGAATGCATGCTTTGCGGTAATTGCCTGACTGTCTGCCCGCAGAACGCAAAAAGCGTCAGCAGTGAGGTGGAGGTGGTGAAGAGCTTCATACGGAAAAAGGAAAAGGTATATGTCTCTCTGGCGCCTTCGTTTATATCAGCTTTCGAAAATGCAGATGAAAAATGGATTTATGCAGCACTGGCAAAACTGGGGTTTACTCATGTGGAAGAAACAGCTATTGGCGCGGTACAGGTTTCCAGGCAATATGACAAGCTGATTATTGAAAATAAAATGAAAAATATTATCTCCTCCTGCTGCCCATCCATCAACCTGCTGGTGCAGAAGTATTATCCGGAATTGGCAGATCAGCTTGCTCCCGTAGTATCCCCCATGATTGCACATGCAAAAATGCTCCGGGAAACTTATGGGACGAGGATCCGAGTCGTATTCATCGGTCCGTGTCTTTCTAAAAAGGATGAATGCAACGACCTGCAGAACGATGGAATGGTTGATGCTGTCATTACCTTTGAAGAGTTGAGTACCTGGCTGTCAGAGGAAGGAATTGATTACAATACAGATCTTTCAAAAGAGCTGAAGGGCGTTAAAGAACTAAGTGCCAGAATATATCCGGTTCCCGGAGGAATCCTGAAGACACTTGAAAACCGCAGAAGCAAGAATTACCAGTTTATCAGTGTGGATGGTGTAGACCGATGTATGGAGATTTTGGACTCCATGAAAAATAATGATCTGCAGCACTATTTTATAGAGATGAACAGCTGTGCCGGAGGCTGTATTGCCGGCCCATGCATGAAGCACATTAAGGGAGGGTTCCTGGAAGCAAGGCAGCGGCTGATTTCATACATGAAGCGTGGCTTGAAAGAAGAGAAGGCACTGCAGACAGCTGATGTGAAGGTCAACATGAAGAAGGTTTTTGTCGACCTGTCCAAAAAGGAAGAGAATCCATCGGAAGCAATCATTCTGGGAATACTGAACAGCATCGGCAAATTTACACCGGACAAGGAGCTAAACTGCGGGGCATGCGGCTATTCGAGCTGCAGGGACAAAGCGATTGCGGTCTTCCATCATAAGGCGCAGCTCCATATGTGTTTGCCCTATATGCGCGAAAGGGCGGAATCCATATCCAACCTGATTATCAATACAACTCCCAACGGGATTTTTGCTCTGGATGCGGAGCTGCGGATAACGGAAGTGAATGCATCGGCACAGAAAATGTTCGGCTGGAATGACACAAGTCATGTTGGGACCTGTATTCTCGATGTGCTGGCATGTGAGGACTTCCGGAATGTAATTGACACGGGGAAGAATGTTTACGACGCAAAATATTATTATGAGAAATATGACATCACAGTGGAACAGTCCATCATTTTTGTACCGGAGCAAAATATCGTAGTGGCAATACTGAAGGATATCACCGGAGAGGAAAGAACCAGGCTGCAGATGCACCGTGTCAGAGAAGCGAATGCGGATCTTGCCCAAAAGGTTATTGAGAAGCAGATGAGAGTGGCACAGGAAATTGCAAGTCTTCTGGGAGAAACAACAGCAGAAACAAAGGTAGCACTCACTCAGCTCAAAAAATCAATCATGTCGGAAATGGGTGATGAGTAATGAGCTTTTATATAGATACAGGGTACCAAAGCTTGAATAAGCATCATGAAGAGCTTTGCGGAGACAAGGTGGAAATATTCCGGACAGGGGATTCTCTGATTGCAGTACTGGCAGATGGTCTCGGAAGCGGTGTTAAGGCCAATATACTGGCAACATTAACATCAAAGATCATTGGAACAATGATAGCAAAGGGATCAACCATTGACGAAGCGGTAGAAACCATAGCGAATACACTGCCGGTGTGCCATGAAAGAGGGATTGCCTATTCCACCTTTTCCATACTGCAGATTCTTTACTCAGGCGAAGGTTACCTGGTGGAATTCGACAATCCATCCGTATTTCGATTCAAAAAGGGAAAGCCTTTTCAGGTGGTTTCAGAAGCGAGGATAATCGGCGGAAAGACGATTAAGGAAAGCAGGTTTACCGTAACAGCAGACGATGTCTTTATCATGGTTAGCGACGGTGTTATTCATGCGGGCATCGGGCAATCATTGAACCTGGGATGGCAGTGGAATAATGTGGCAGAATATATCCAGCGTATCTATAGAAAAGATTTCTCTGCGAAAGCTATTACAAAACTGCTGCTTTCCGTGTGCGACAACTTGTATGCCAATGAACCGGGTGATGATACCACCGTAGTAACGATCGGCATTAAAAAACCAGTTAAGATGTCGGTTATGGTAGGTCCCCCTGTAGACTCCAGACAGGATGCCGAAATTGTTTCGGAATTTATGAATCGTGAAGGGAAAAAGGTGATATGCGGCGGTACAACCTCGCAGATCGTTGCAAGGGTTATCGGCAAGGAGATCCACACCAGTTTGAAGTATCACAATCCTGCCGTTCCGCCGACAGCGGAAATGGAGGGGATCCATCTTGCTACAGAAGGGGTGCTGACGTTGAGAAAGGCCCTGGAATACATACAGGCCTGCGAATCCTCGGAAAGTACCATGCAGGATTTCCTGAATCTCAGCAAAAAGGATGGAGCGTCCAGACTGGCTAAAGCACTGCTGAATGAGGGAACGGATATTCATTTCATCGTTGGGCGAGCCATGAATCCGGCCCATCAGAATCCGGAATTTCCGTTGAATCTCAGCCTCAAAATGAATCTTGTGGAGGACATGGCTAGCTCACTGATAAAGATAGGCAAACAGGTAACACTCGAATATCACTAATTTTTTTGCAGGAGAATGATAAAAAATTAACAATGATACGAATGATTCAATTAGCGGTCCTATTTTTTGATTATATTTAATAATAAAAAGCGAACAATAAAAAATAAGGAGGGTTTGACAATGACAGAGAAGATGAAAAACAACCAGAAAGATGGAATAACAGATGTAATGAAGTCAATGGACACACTTGTGGCGAATGCACAAAAGGCACTGAGTAAGTTTCTGGAATACGACCAGGAAAAAATTGATGCGATTGTAAAAGCGATGGCAATTGCCGGATTGGATGAACATATGAAACTCGCCAGGATGGCTGTCGAAGAAACAGGAAGAGGCATCTACGAAGACAAAATCACAAAGAATATATTTTCCACGGAATACATTTACCATAGCATTAAGGATATTAAGACAGTTGGAGTCATAACCGAAAATGAGAATGAAGGATATGATGAGGTAGCCGAACCGGTAGGTGTTGTGGCAGCGGTCACACCTGTGACAAATCCTACTTCTACTACCATGTTTAAATCACTGATTGCAATCAAAACGAGAAATCCAATCATATTCGCATTTCATCCATCCGCGCAGAAATGCAGTGCGGAAGCTGCAAGAACCTTGAGAGATGCGGCGGTGGCGGCAGGAGCGCCGAAAAACTGTATACAGTGGATTGAAAGCCCATCTGTAGAGGCAACACAGACATTGATGAACCATTGCGGAGTTGCGCTGGTATTGGCAACAGGCGGCGCAGGCATGGTTCAGTCGGCTTACAGCACAGGAAAGCCTGCGCTGGGTGTAGGCCCCGGAAATGTTCCATGCTACATTGAGAAAACTGCCAATCTGAAAAGAGCGGTTACAGATCTAATATTATCAAAATCCTTTGATAACGGAATGATCTGCGCTTCAGAACAGGCCGTCATCGTTGACAGGGAAATTGCCGCAGATTTTGAAGCATTTATGAAAGAAAACGACTGTTATTTCCTCAATGAGGAAGAGACGATCCAGCTCGCCAAAACTGCAATTGACGAAAACAAATGCGCTATGAATCCCAAGGTGGTGGGACAATCCGCATATACGATTGCAAAGCTTGCAGGACTGACAGTGCCGGAAAGTACTAAAATCCTTGTAGCATATCAAAAGGAGGTTGGCCCGGAATATCCGCTTTCAAGAGAAAAGCTGAGTCCTATTCTTGCATACTATATTGTTGATTCCACGGAAGATGGAATCAGAAAAGCAGAGCAGATGGTTGAATTCGGGGGCTTAGGTCACTCTGCAGTTATACATTCGCAGGATGAAAAGGTGATAGATGCTTTCTCAAACAGGCTCAGAGCCGGCCGGCTGATTGTAAATTCGCCATCTACACACGGTGCCATTGGTGATATCTATAATACCAACATGCCTTCCTTGACGCTGGGCTGCGGCTCTTATGGCAGGAATTCCACAACACAGAACGTTTCTGTAGTTAACCTGATCAATAAAAAGAGAGTAGCAAGGAGAAAGGTCAATATGCAATGGTTTAAGATTCCTGAAAAAATATACTTTGAATTCGGTGCGACCCAGTACCTGACCGATATGCCGGACATTTCAAAAGCCTTTATTGTGACAGATCCCTATATGATAAAAGCAGGATATGTAAACAAGGTACTGTATTATTTGAGGAAGCGGCAGCAATATGTACACTGCGAAATATTTGCAGAGGTCGAACCGGATCCGTCACTGGAAACCATCCGGAAGGGATGCGATCTGATGAATAAGTTCAAGCCCGATGTCATCATCGCCATCGGCGGCGGCTCTGCCATGGATGCGGCGAAAGGAATGTGGCTGTTCTATGAGCAACCCGAGGCGGACTTTAATTCCATGAGACTGAAATTCATGGATATCCGTAAAAGAGTTTACAAATTCCCCAAATTGGGTCGAAAGGCGAAAATGGTAGCGATACCGACTACCTCCGGAACAGGCTCGGAGGTGACCTCCTTTGCGGTCATTACCGACAGGGAAAGAAATGTGAAATATCCTTTGGCTGACTATGAACTGACACCGGATGTTGCAATCATCGACCCGGAATATGTGATGACAGTGCCTCAGTCCGTAACGGCAGATACCGGTCTGGACGTTCTCACCCATGCGATTGAGGCTTATGTGTCGGTTATGGCTTCGGATTTCACCGACGGTCTGGCGATCAAAGCCATTCAGCTGGTATTTGAGTATCTGCCCAGAGCTTATAAGGATGGCAACGACAGGCTTGCCAGAGAGAAAATGCACAATGCGTCCTGCATTGCCGGTATGGCTTTCACCAACGCATTCCTTGGCATTAACCATAGCATGGCTCACAAGCTGGGCGGCGAGTTCCATATTCCCCATGGAAGGGCAAATGCGGTGCTGCTGCCCTACGTAATTGAATATAATGCGCAAAAGCCGACAAAATTTGTTTCCTTCCCTAAATATGAAACCTTTATTGCAGATAAGAAATATGCGGAGATTGCAAAGGCCCTCGGACTTCCCGCAGCAACTGTGGAAGAAGGAGTACAGAGTCTGATCAATGCCATAAGAGGACTGATGAAGGAAATAAACATGCCTATGACCATTGCAGAGTGCAGGATCGACAGCAAGCGGTTCAATTCCAAGATTGCAGAGCTGGCGGATAAAGCCTTTGAAGACCAGTGCACCACTGCAAATCCGAGGCTGCCTCTGGTGTCGGAGTTGGAGAAGCTGTATATGAAAGCATACAACGGTGTTGAAGTGAAAACCGCCGCCGATGCAAAAGCTGTGACTGATGAAGCTTTGAACGTGGGGAAATAGACGGAATCGTATACTGCTTAGCTTTGAACAACGTCACAGTCCCCCACCTCTAAAGTGGCGGGTTACAATCCTGACGTAGTTCAAACGCCACGTTTAGGCGTGGCGCTACGTCCGTGTAGCGAAGGGCGAATTCATTTTGCCCGTAGCGAGGGGGTATGGGGGCTTGCCTCCATTAGAAATTGAAAAGCTTGAGAAAAGCAATAATAATTGGATGGGGTCATACTGTATGGGGCTGCGTACTATTGTTTTAAAACTGCATAAGCCTGGCAAGGGCAAGCGGGAGATGCTTGATCAGGCTCTGGAAAACTACAATAAGGCTTTTCAGTTTCTCCTTCGTAAAGCATATGCAAATCTGGATGACCTGCAGGCGAAATTTGGAGAAACCGGCGGCAAATTTGCAGCCATTACCCTGTCGAAGCTGATTGACAAAAAAACATTGCAGGCACTGAACCAATTTCATGTGCAGCCGTTTAAGGACTCATTGCAGCTGGACTTTGGAATGGCATTGGCAAGCAATCTCAGGCTTAGAGAATCTGAGCCTGGGACCGGCTTCTTTGGATTAGCGTGTCGGGGGCGGGCAGATCACTTCGCCTGTGGGAAGGGTTGTAGGGACGGTTCCGGCGGAGACTACCTTGGGGTCAGCCATGAGGGCGGCCCCAGTGGCATACTCAAACCAGCTCCTCATATCGCATCCTCATATAGCTCTGACGACGGATTGCACCTTGACAGGACCAGGCCGGTTTACTTTTGCCGGTATGATGTGAAAAGATGTTACAGCCTGTTATATGACCGGGAAAAAGATAAATACTATGCAAAGCTTTATATTGCCAACCGAGAACATGCAAGGAATGTCCCGGAAGGCAGAAGCGGACGCAGCAAGCTGAGCTATATTTGCAGCGAAAACAGGATTCTCGAGAGAAGCTCCAGAAAAGAGACCTTTATTGTTGTTCCGCTCTCCTTTGGCAGATGGCAGGAAAAGTGGCTGAAGGAAGCCCTGCAAAAGCCCGATTGCCTGAGAACTGCCAAGCTGTATAAAAGAGAGCATGATTACTATTTGGCTGTTACATTTGACACGGGCGAACCAGAGAGCATTCATGCGGTCCATTTTATGGGTGTTTCGAGGGGGCTGAAAAACAAGCTGAACTATACCATATTGGATCAAAATGGGGAAGTGGTTTCGGAAGGAGCAGTTGCATCAGGAGCAGCAGGTACTTCGGAAGAAGTGATTGTTTCAGATAAGCTGTTCAGAGCTTCGGTTTCAAAGGGGAGACAGCCGAACATATTACAAAACGAGCTCCATGGAACTGCAAACCTGATTTCAGATATTGCACAGGCAAATAAAGCCCGGGTGATTGTCCAGAACCTCACAGGGAAGGGCGACGGTATCACAAAGATCGTGACTGACAAATATGGAAAACGGCCTGCATATGGAATACGCGAATATAATCAGTTGACAAGATTGCTGGAATACAAGCTTGTTGACAGAGGATTGCCATCGCCTGTGAGGGTTAGCTCCGTAGATATTTTTACAACTTGTCATAACTGCGGTCATAATTCAAAAAGCAATATTGGCCTGAAGGGTCTTTTTATCTGCACGGCCTGTGGGGCAACAATGGAAATGGATAAGCTGGGGAGTTTCAACCTTGCAGGAAAGCTTTTGAATTACAAGCATTCTCAGATAAAAATAAAGGTGACCAGAACGAACGACGGTGTCCTGTTCAGCAATGACATATTGGGACTGAAATGCCTTAGCAGCAACCCGTCGGATCATCAGAAAAGATTGACGCAAGAGCTGTCATCAATTATTGAGGATACGCTGCAAAATGCCAGAAATCGGAACAAGGCGAAAATCAGCATGGTTAAAAAATTAACAGATGCAGATAACATTATGGATATGATAAAATATGTCTGAAATGAGGAGTGTTCTTGCTGCCACACCATAATGCCTGCCTCGCAGGCACATCAGCACGAACGTGCCGATGCGAAAGTGCAGCTATCTAAATAAACACCCGGGAGAGGAATAAGCTTCTCCGGGGTGTTTTTGCGATTAGGGGAATAATAATGTTCAACCCGATAGTTAGAGGGTGGATAAACTACTGTAGAAAATCACTTTGAGAAGTAATGGAATTAGTTATAAAGCGTTAATACTTAAACTGAAACAATACATCACTGACTGTGTGGACTATTTTCACTAGCCGATATGGAAAAATCTCTTGAAGGAGGCTGATGAATGGGTAAAAAGACTTTGGATATTTATCTGGAAAAGATGAATAAAACAATAACCAAGATGTGTTTGTTAATCCAAAAAGCTGGTAACTAATGTTGCTATAATATAGAAGAAGATGTACAATAAGTATGCTATGGAACAAATTTTGTAGTTTTTGTAACTTAGTATGTTGCATAAAAACGCTTTATAAGCTATTTGTTTACAAAAACGAACAAAGCCATTTCTGGGCTTATGACAGGGGGGTGTAGAGTGTATATATCACGCATTGCAGAAGATGGAAGAGAGCAGCCAACAAATGAGCACCTGCGGGGTTGCGCAGATTATGCTCAGATGCTCGGAGTAAAGTATAATGTCTCAATGCTGGCTCGTTCTGCTGCCCTGTTTCATGATATAGGAAAGTTTTCATCTTTATTTGTTGAATACCTCAAAAAAAGCTATCAGTATAAAAAGCGAAATGAAAAGTCACCTAACAAAGGATCGGTTATTCATGCAACGCAGGGAGCAAAGTTCATCTATGAAGCTGGTTTGGAGAGTGATAAATTTCTACTGATATTGTCAAAGGAAATCTTGGCGTTATGCATTGCAGGACACCATGGAAAGCTGATGGATGGTATGTCGGCAGATGGTAATACACCACTTTTAAACAAGCTTGTAAAAGATAATGAAGAGCTTCATTATGATGAGGTTATACAGAATTTTTCTAGTGAAGGCGTTTTAACAGAGGATATTGACGATTTAATGGATGCTTGCAGGGATGAGCTTGATCAATTTTTAAAGAAGAGCAAAGAATTTAAACTAGATCCTGCATTTATGCTCCATCTGCTTGTTAAGTGCGTTTACTCGTGTGTTATCGATTCTGATAGATATAACGCATATTGCTTTGAAATTGCGAAGGAACCGGAACTAGAAATAGAAAAGCCACCATGGAGCGATTACGCAAGTCGCTTAGAGTTGAGTGTTTCTGGGTTTTCATTGGATTCGCAAATCTCTCTCATCCGTAATGATATTTCGTTGAAATGCCTTGCTGCAGCTGAACGTCTCCGCGGCGTGTATCAATTAAGTGTTCCTACAGGTGGAGGAAAAACTCTTTCAAGCTTGCGTTTTGCATTAAATCATGCTGAAAAGCATAGCATGGATCGTATCATCTATGTCATACCATATCTATCAGTTCTGGAGCAAACTGCAAAAAACATTAAAGAGGCATTGAAATACGGGGAAAATGAAAGCTTCATTTTGGAGCATCACTCCAATACTGCTGTACCAGAGAATGATAACGAAGCTCAAGCATATCAGCTCTTTACAGACCGCTGGAGCCAGCCGATTATCATTACAACAATGGTACAATTTTTAGAGAGCATATATTCAGAAAAAAGTAGAGAACTTCGAAAAATTCATAATATGTCAAATTCCATTCTAATTTTTGATGAGATACAAGCATTGCCTGTCAAGTGCATACATTTGTTTAATCAAGCAATCAACTTCTTCTACTATTTTGGTAAATGTTCGGTACTATTGTGTACTGCAACACAACCATTACTTGATAAGGTCGATAGACCTGTCAAATTATCTATTAATTCTGAATTGATATCTGACACAACTGATGCGTTTCAAAAGATGAAACGGACGAAGATTATTGATATTACGAATCAACGCGGATATTCTATGGAAGAATTGCGTGATTTTATACTTAAAAAGCTTGAGGATGCAGGTAGTTGTCTTGTTATTCTAAACACAAAGAATGATGCGGCTGATTTATTTCAAACAGTGAAAGACTATATGTCTGAGAACTCAGAAAAAAAGTTCAAGCTAATTCATTTGAGTACGTCAATGTGTCCTGCACATCGTCTGGATGTTCTTGAGAAAATAAAGTGCGAGATGGAAAGTGAGCGAATACTCTGTATTAGCACACAGCTGATTGAAGCGGGAGTTGACATATCATTTGCCTGTGTAGTCAGGGCTGTTGCAGGATTGGATAGTATCGCACAGGCAGCTGGACGTTGCAACCGCAACGGAGAAGAAACCAACTGCCGTGATGTATATATTATTAATCTGGCTGATGAAGATCTATCCAAGTTACCTGATATTAAATGCGGGCGTGATGTGACATATAGAATTCTTGAGAAAAAAGAAGAAGATTTGTTGGCTCCTCATGTAATGGATAGATACTATGAAGAGTATTTTTTTAAGAGGAGGAACGAAATGGATTATTCAACGAAATCCAGTGGGACTCTTTATGATTTGCTCTCGAGAAATATAAAAGGATCAGAAGTATATGGGAATGCAGTTGGAAATAGACCACCAGCACTTAGGCAAGCATTTCAGACAGCAGGTGAACTTTTCTATGTCATAGATCAGAATACAACAAATGTTATTGTTCCGTATAGAAAAGGAAAATCATTTGAAGAGGGATATAAAAAAACCGACGCAAAGGAAAAAGCTCGGCTGATCCGTGATATGGGACGTTATTCTGTATCCTTGTATTCATATCAGATGAGAAAGCTTGAAGATGAAAATGCGCTACGATTGGTTGATGACGGGATATATGTTCTGAATGAAGACTACTATGATTTGGATCTTGGTGTAGCTTTAGAAGGTAAGCAAAAATTTTTGTTAGTAGAAGGAAGGTGAGGACATGTACTATAGAAATACAGTGGAATTTGTTGTTCATGGTAAGTACGCATTGTTTTCTGACCCGATAACGCGTGTAGGAGGTGAGAAGTTCTCGTATCAAATACCGACTTATCAAGCGCTGAAAGGAATTTTGGAAAGCGTATACTGGAAGCCGACCTTGATTTGGTACATTGACGAAGTACGAGTCATGAATAAAATTCAAACCCAGTCAAAGGGGATAAGAACTGTTTTATACGAGAAAATGAAAAAGAAGAGCGGAGATAAAACTACTGATCTTTCTTATTATACCTACCTCAAAGAGGTTAGGTACCAAGTTCGCGCACATTTTGACTGGAATGAAAACCGGCCGAATCTCATAAATGACCGCAATGAGCACAAACATCATAATATTGCAAAACGGATGATAGAACGTGGCGGACGACGGGATATTTTCCTCGGAACAAGAGAGTGCCAAGGCTATGTTGAACCTTGCGTATATGGTGATGGCAAAGGATTTTATGATGATTATGGGGAAATTAATTTTGGTTTGATGGTACACGGATTTGATTATCCGGACGAAACCGGGAAAGACGAGCTGTCAGTTCGTATATGGAGATCTGCTGCCATGCTAAATGGAACAATTACATTTCCACTTCCATCTTCTAAATCACCGGAGATTTTCCGCAAATTTATAAAACCAATGAAACCCAAGTACTTCGATAGGGATAATAATTTTATTGGTGCTAATGAGCCTGAGTTTGCTGTAATTTTATCGGAAGGCGGTGACATGATGTGAGTTGGATGTACAATCTGTGTAAAACATATGATGTTTGCTCAGAGGTAGTTGGAATAAGTGAAGCTGATGGAAATCAGAAAAAAATGCTTCTGCCTATTGGACATACACTGAAAGAATCGAATGTTGTAGTATGGTTGTCTCAAAACGGGCAGTTTGCAGGAGCAAAAACAGACAAAATCAAAAAGAACGAAGACAAGGTGATGATATGCACACCTTGCTCGGAAGAATCGGAGGCAAGATCAGGTAAAAATGCATGGAAATTCCCTTATCCTCTATTTGATCAGATGAAATATCTTTCCAGCGAAATATACGTGAAGAATTTGTTAGAATGGATTAATTTTCTAAATAATAAACCGCAACATAAAATGGCTCATGCGGCACTTGAGGCAGTGTATTTATATTTAGTCAAAAGGACAATAAAATCTGACTTAAGTGAATGGGGTATCAAACCGACAGATGATCTAAGTATAAGATTTTGTGTAAATATTGTAGGATCGTACGAGGATAGACTTTGGATGCTGCCTGAGGTATGGAGTGCGTGGATATCCTATTTATGGTCAAAGGATATTGAAAAGAGCGAGATGAAGGATGTCTGTTATATTTTAGGAGAAGAGAAAGCTGCTATCGCATTAAAACATCCAAAGAGCATTAATCGAGCATCAGGAAACGCTAAGCTAATTAGTGCAAACGATAAAACAAATTTCACATATCGCGGCAGATTCACGGAACCATCGCAGGCAGTTACTATAAGTTATCTAGCTTCGCAGAAAGCACATCAAGCTCTACGCTGGTTGATTATGAAGCAAAGCTGCTATCGTTGTGATTCACAGGCAATAATCGCATGGGCAATCGATACAAATACTGTTGTTCCAGATTTTTATGATGACAGCTATGGAATATACGAATCTGCGAGCAAATCAGATTCGGATAAACTTATTACAGCAGAGGGTACAACCTACATCGATTATGCGAATATGTTGAGTAAAGCAATATGTGGGTACAGTAACCAGGAAAAGCTCAAACAGCATGTTCGACATATTGCAATTTTGGCGACTGATGCGGCAACAACTGGACGATTGTCGGTAACATATTATCGTGAGTTAATTGAAGACGAGTACCTCACGCGTATAGAACAGTGGCACAGCACATGTAAATGGTATCAGCCTTTTGAAAAGAAGAGGGAGGAGAGGCATGGGCAAGAATACTTTATCGGTGCACCGTCTGTTGACCGAATCACGGTGGGGGTACTGGGGGAAAAAAGATCGGCAAAAGATAAGGCCTATGACAAGCTCAAAAAGACTCTGAGAGAACAATTGATACATTGTGTTTTTGACGGGGATAAGATTCCAAGCTATATTGTTACATCAGCAGCTAATCGGGCTTCTAACCCATTTGCTTTCGAAAATACAAAAAAGCGTAATTTTTCAGAACGTTGGAGCGGATGGGAGCAAGCCCTCTGCGTTGCCTGTGCATTAACAAAAAAACGCTATTATGATTATAAAAAGGAGGAATATGAAGTGGGACTTGAAGTTGAAAGGAAGGAGCGCAACTATCTCTTCGGGAGGTTACTGGCGATTGCTGATAAAATTGAATGTGATGCAAGGTACAAACAAGGGAAGTCAAAGGATGATGCACGAGCAACAAACGCAATGCGATATATGACAGCGTTTTCACAACATCCATTCCGCACATGGAATTTATTGTTTACACAACAGCTTAATCCGTATATTCAGCAACTCAACGGCGCAGGATGGCATCTCAACTTAATAGGTAATGTGATGGAATTATTTGCAGATGGTGAAATTGAGATTGATACACCGCTTGATGGCCGATATTTGCTGGGCTTTTTTGCACAAAGACAGGTTTTACGCCACAAAGATAATCAAATAAAAAAAGATGGAGGAGAAAGCTATGAGTCTAAAAAATAAGATTGATTTTGCACTTGTGTTTACTGTTAGAAAAGCGAACCCGAATGGTGATCCTCTGAATGGAAATCGACCAAGAACGGATTATGATGGTTACGGAGAAGTGTCAGATGTATGTTTAAAGCGTAAGCTCAGAAACCGTTTGCAGGAAATTGGTGAGAATATTTTTGTTCAATCCGATGATAACAGAGCAGAAGGAGACAAATTCAGGAGCTTGAAAGATCGTTTTGAAGGTAATAAGCAAATAAAGGAAGCAGGTAAAGACCGTCTGACGCAGGCAAGTATCGCTTGTAAAACATGGTATGATGTCCGTGCGTTTGGGCAGGTATTTGCCTTTGGCAAGGATGAAGATGAAGATGGGGATTCCGTTTCTATCGGCATTCGCGGTCCTGTGACGATTCAAAATGCGATCAGTGTAGAGCCAGTTGACATAAGCAGTATGCAAATTACTAAAAGTGTCAACCTAAAAACAGAGAAAGATCCTGATAGAAAAGGCTCTGATACTATGGGTATGAAGCATCGTGTTGAATATGGTGTATACAAGACGTATGGCAGTATAAATTGTCAGTTAGCAAAAAAGACGGGATACAGTCCTGAAGATGCAGATAAACTTTTAACAGCTTTGAAGAGCCTTTTTGTTAATGATGTTTCATCAGCTCGTCCAGATGGCAGTATGGAAGTAATAAAAGTAATCTGGTGGAAGCACAATTGTGAAAACGGGCAATACTCATCAGCACAAGTTCATGGAAGTGTTGAAGTTAAAATGGGTGTAGACAGAAAATCTCCAATTGTAAACGTTACTAAGCTGAAGGGGTTAGAACCAAGTGTTCTTGATGGAGAAAACATATAAATATATTGAGCTATTCAAACATACTTGTCACAATCCCTCATTCAAAGTGCAGTAATAAGGATCTTATTATGTCGAAGATACTAACACTGACGGAGTATTCTGTAGGAGGATTTTATGACATATAATGAAGAGGATTTCCTTTCGCTTTCCGGCATTCAGCATTTTGAGTTTTGCCGCCGTCAATGGGCGTTGATTCATATTGAACAGCAGTGGAAGGATAACTTGAGAACTGTTGAGGGGGAAATCCTACATAAAAGGGCACATGATAAGTTATTAAAAGAGAAGCGTGGTGATTTGATAATATCACGTGGTATGGCTGTATTCTCCAAATCCTTAGGTATAAACGGAGTCTGTGACATTGTTGAGTTTCACAAGGATAAGGACGGCGTGTCAATATTCGGCAGGGAGGGGTTGTATAACCCTATCCCAGTCGAGTATAAGCGAGGCAAGCCAAAGGAAGAAAATGTTGATATTTTGCAATTAACAGCTCAGGCAATGTGTTTGGGAGAAATGTTGAGTTGTAATATTAGCACTGGGTTCATGTTCTATGGCGAAACAAACCACAAACTTAAGGTTGATATTACTGAAGAGTTGAAGAATCGGGTATCTGAAATATGCATAGAAATGCATATGATTTACGATAGGCGACATACACCAAAGGTGAAACCAACTAAAAGATGTAAAGCATGTTCACTCTCCAATATTTGTTTGCCACAGTTGTGCAAGAATTTGTCAGCAAGGGATTACATAGAAAGGGGCATAAGAGAATGAGAAAACTCTTGAATACTCTTTATGTAACTTCACCTGATACATATCTTTCTCTAGATGGAGAAAACATTGTCGTATTAAAAGGTGATACAGAGGCACTGAGATTGCCTTTGCATAATCTGGAGGGTATTATTGCATTTGGGTATACCGGTGCAAGTCCGGCCTTAATGGGTGCTTGTGCAAAAAGAGGTATAGCTTTGTCATTTATGACTCAGACCGGAAAGTTCCTTGCAAGAGTAATTGGTGAAAATTATGGTAATGTAACATTGAGAAAGTCACAGTATCGCTATTCAGACAGCGATGAGAAAAGTGTGTACATTGCAAGGAGTTTTATTATTGGAAAGATTTTCAATGGCCGATGGGCTATTGAAAGAGCAACTAGGGACTATCCATTACGACTGGATGTTGAAAAACTGAAAAGAGTTTCACAATTTATGGCTAAAACAATTAAAAATGTATCCCAATGTGAATCCCTTGAGCAATTGCGTGGCTTTGAAGGGGAGGCAGCAAGTCAATATTTTAGCGTAATGGATGACTTGATTTTACAACAGAAGGAACAGTTCTTCTTTAAGAGCAGAAATAAGCGACCCCCACTGGATAATGTTAATGCAATGTTATCATTTGTATATACACTTTTAGCGCATGATGCTGCTGGATCGCTCGAAACTGTGGGGTTGGATGCATATGTAGGATTTTTACACAGAGATAGGCCGGGTAGAGTATCGCTTGCTTTAGATTTGATGGAAGAATTACGGCCGATACTTGCTGACCGATTTGTATTGTCGCTTATAAATAAGAGAGTTGTGAATGAAAGTGGCTTCAGCCAAAAAGAAAATGGTGCGGTCATTATGGACGATAATGCCCGGAAGACTATCCTGTCATCATGGCAGGCAAAAAAGCAGGAAACTATTACGCACCCTTTTCTTAATGAAAAGATTGAATGGGGACTCGTGCCGTATGTACAGGCTATGTTACTTGCAAGGTATATACGGGGAGATCTAGATGAGTATCCTCCATTTTTATGGAAGTAGGTGAAAGATGTTAGTATTAATAACTTATGATGTCAATACAGAAACAGCAACCGGGAAAAAACGTCTGAGACAGGTTGCAAGGCAGTGTGTTAATTATGGTCAACGTGTTCAGCATTCAGTTTTTGAATGCATTTTGGATGCTGCAAAATGCCGTGAAGTTCAGCACAAACTTGAGATGATTATTGACAAAGATAAGGACAGCTTGCGTTTTTACTATCTAGGGAACAATTACAAAAATAAAGTGGAACATATCGGTGCAAAGAAAAGCTTTGAAGCTGAAGGTACGCTCATTATTTGAGTGCGAATGTAAAGTGAACATTAATTTCCGATGGCTTTCGCACCGGGAGAAATGTAGAACAGAAGTATATTTTGTACTGAAAGTATGGCAGTTATATATCTTAATATTACTATTTGTTAATAATAACAAAAAAGACGCAAATATCTCGAATAATTTTGTACATATTTGCTGTCGCTCCCTTCACGGGGAGCGTGGATTGAAATTTTATGTATCTCATCCCATTCCTTAGCTGCCCTGTCGCTCCCTTCACGGGGAGCGTGGATTGAAATTTGATAGTGTCTACATATTTTTACAAAAAAAAATGTCGCTCCCTTCACGGGGAGCGTGGATTGAAATTATAGAAAGGATGATAAGAGTAAAGAAGAGTGTTAAGTCGCTCCCTTCACGGGGAGCGTGGATTGAAATTATATGTGTAGGTGGTATTTTGGTATTTAAAAATACGTCGCTCCCTTCACGGGGAGCGTGGATTGAAATAAAAGCATCACCAGCGCCTATGTTGGACACTGCAGGTCGCTCCCTTCACGGGGAGCGTGGATTGAAATCGCCATACGAAGATTATTATTTATCAGATGGCGCGGTCGCTCCCTTCACGGGGAGCGTGGATTGAAATTATAGGGCGCCGGACTATGAGAAATATTGCGAACAGTCGCTCCCTTCACGGGGAGCGTGGATTGAAATAGGTGACAGTTGAGGAAATGCAGCTCGTTGAGCTAGTCGCTCCCTTCACGGGGAGCGTGGATTGAAATAGTACGGAGCTGAGAGCGTGTTGCGAAAATTTCAAGTCGCTCCCTTCACGGGGAGCGTGGATTGAAATAGGATAACGGCAGCCTTCACCGTATGCCCATTCTGTCGCTCCCTTCACGGGGAGCGTGGATTGAAATCGGTGTAACCATATATGCAAAAGAATTATTGGGTCGCTCCCTTCACGGGGAGCGTGGATTGAAATTATGCCCAAACCTCTCGCCGGAGCTGTCAAGGCCGTCGCTCCCTTCACGGGGAGCGTGGATTGAAATTGAACGGCAAATGGTACATCTGCTCATAAAGAAAAGTCGCTCCCTTCACGGGGAGCGTGGATTGAAATAATAAGTCACACAAGGCACGCATTGAGATAAAAGATGTCGCTCCCTTCACGGGGAGCGTGGATTGAAATTGCGGACAGTGTGGGCACAAGATAGCTACCGTGGGTCGCTCCCTTCACGGGGAGCGTGGATTGAAATAAATTTTAAGGAGGTTTGAAAGATGGATAATAGAGTCGCTCCCTTCACGGGGAGCGTGGATTGAAATTTTAAATCATTTTGGCCGATATGATTACGCTGGCCGTCGCTCCCTTCACGGGGAGCGTGGATTGAAATACATTATGGAGGTAATACAAACTAAGTACGGTTTTGTCGCTCCCTTCACGGGGAGCGTGGATTGAAATAATTTTGACAAAGAGGGTAAATCAAAATTTAAATGTCGCTCCCTTCACGGGGAGCGTGGATTGAAATTGTTGAACAGCTAAAATACATTAATAACTCTCTTAAGTCGCTCCCTTCACGGGGAGCGTGGATTGAAATACTGGTATTCTTGGGAATAATGTTTGACCATTAAAGTCGCTCCCTTCACGGGGAGCGTGGATTGAAATACATATAACAGAAAGGATGGGATTAATATGACAGAAGTCGCTCCCTTCACGGGGAGCGTGGATTGAAATAGGATGAATACTCTTTGAATCATTTCGGTCGATATGGTCGCTCCCTTCACGGGGAGCGTGGATTGAAATTGCGTAGCCAGCTCCTTGGATTGCCCTGCTGGCGTCGCTCCCTTCACGGGGAGCGTGGATTGAAATCGGTATAGTTTTTATCGTGCTCCGGACTATGAGAAGTCGCTCCCTTCACGGGGAGCGTGGATTGAAATAGAGGATCCATTAAGGCAATGACTCTAGCAAAAGAGTCGCTCCCTTCACGGGGAGCGTGGATTGAAATAATGTATTTGCCGGAACGAACGAGTGATATGTACGTCGCTCCCTTCACGGGGAGCGTGGATTGAAATCCCTATGCTTTGGAGAAGTTTTGTCCACTTTGCATGTCGCTCCCTTCACGGGGAGCGTGGATTGAAATCATATAAAAGCCCTGTCGTGTGGTTCGTCAGTATGTCGCTCCCTTCACGGGGAGCGTGGATTGAAATGTTTAAATGTCCTGCGTGCCGTTCCTGCAATATTGTCGCTCCCTTCACGGGGAGCGTGGATTGAAATAGGCAGCTCTTGATAAGGTTTCAACATTAAACGACGTCGCTCCCTTCACGGGGAGCGTGGATTGAAATCCAAAAAAAAATAAATAATTATTGCATATCCGTGTCGCTCCCTTCACGGGGAGCGTGGATTGAAATTATGTGCTATATTGTGGCGTGTAAAAAGAAAATGGGTCGCTCCCTTCACGGGGAGCGTGGATTGAAATCTAAATGATATGCATCTACAATGTCTCCAGACTTTGTCGCTCCCTTCACGGGGAGCGTGGATTGAAATCGATTAAGTTTAAAGGTTGGGTAATGAAAAGTTTACGTCGCTCCCTTCACGGGGAGCGTGGATTGAAATTAAAGATATTTGAAAATGCTAAGTTTTGACTACAGTCGCTCCCTTCACGGGGAGCGTGGATTGAAATTAATATTTTAGCACATTTATCTTTTACAAAAACTAGGTCGCTCCCTTCACGGGGAGCGTGGATTGAAATACTACTACTTTGGTGAATATTTTTTATTCTAGGGTCGCTCCCTTCACGGGGAGCGTGGATTGAAATCCATTCTTTATATGCTTTACTATCAAGGAATGACGTCGCTCCCTTCACGGGGAGCGTGGATTGAAATAATTAAAAAAACCCGGTATTTTATCCGGGTTTAGGTCGCTCCCTTCACGGGGAGCGTGGATTGAAATCCTAAACATACTAAAATAACTCCATTAACTGATGCGTCGCTCCCTTCACGGGGAGCGTGGATTGAAATTGATATTCTTTATAAACCTGCCGATCTGAACGTAAGTCGCTCCCTTCACGGGGAGCGTGGATTGAAATAAACAGGGACTTGATCTAAGGACATTAACAGATAGTCGCTCCCTTCACGGGGAGCGTGGATTGAAATGCTATCAGTGTAGGTTTTCTCATGTCTCCATGTACGTCGCTCCCTTCACGGGGAGCGTGGATTGAAATTTTATAAAGGAAGGATGATAAACCCATGAAACGGTCGCTCCCTTCACGGGGAGCGTGGATTGAAATTATAACAAGCGGAAAATTAGAGGGAAGCTATGAGTCGCTCCCTTCACGGGGAGCGTGGATTGAAATCGACTGGCAATAATGGTGTTGCTTTGCCAGGTAAGTCGCTCCCTTCACGGGGAGCGTGGATTGAAATAGCTTCAAGCCTCATAGCTTGCCACAACTATGGGTCGCTCCCTTCACGGGGAGCGTGGATTGAAATATACCCAGTATTTTGAGAGTACATAAACGATATAACGTCGCTCCCTTCACGGGGAGCGTGGATTGAAATATTTTGTTTCTTCAATTCTGCAAGTATCTCCTGCTGGTCGCTCCCTTCACGGGGAGCGTGGATTGAAATACTCCGGCCAGCCTCCATGTGAATATCTCCTTGGTCGCTCCCTTCACGGGGAGCGTGGATTGAAATTGAATCCACCTGTGAAAACGTTTTGAACGCCGCTCTGTCGCTCCCTTCACGGGGAGCGTGGATTGAAATATCAAAGAATTCATTCATTATGCAGAACTAGATGTCGCTCCCTTCACGGGGAGCGTGGATTGAAATACTGTGATTTCTACCGTATTTTTACCAGTCAGCGTCGCTCCCTTCACGGGGAGCGTGGATTGAAATAAAAGAGAGGTGCAAGCGGTAACAGGCAAACTAGTGTCGCTCCCTTCACGGGGAGCGTGGATTGAAATAGGATCTTGCAATATGTATTTTGCTTTTTGTAACGTCGCTCCCTTCACGGGGAGCGTGGATTGAAATCAACAAGATAATCAATGCTAGTCGTTAGTATATCGTCGCTCCCTTCACGGGGAGCGTGGATTGAAATTTACATGCATTAACCTTGCTGTCCCAGATGTCGTGTCGCTCCCTTCACGGGGAGCGTGGATTGAAATTGGAAAAGGTGGTTTTTATTCAGCAGGATGGAGAGTCGCTCCCTTCACGGGGAGCGTGGATTGAAATAAGGAGTATATTGCAATGCGGTTGACTAAGACACGTCGCTCCCTTCACGGGGAGCGTGGATTGAAATAGTATGGCAGAGGTTGGGCGGATCTGCAATAGTGTCGCTCCCTTCACGGGGAGCGTGGATTGAAATCGGATTGGACAATGGATCATCAAATTAGTAAGGGGGTCGCTCCCTTCACGGGGAGCGTGGATTGAAATATGCGTGTATATAACAAAAAGCAGGAATCAAATGGGTCGCTCCCTTCACGGGGAGCGTGGATTGAAATCAAATGTTACTTGGAGCAATTGAAGCATTTGTTATGTCGCTCCCTTCACGGGGAGCGTGGATTGAAATATATAACAGAGAAGGAGGTTTTACATGATTGAGTCGCTCCCTTCACGGGGAGCGTGGATTGAAATTCTCTACTATAACCTTATCATTAATAAAATCTTGATGTCGCTCCCTTCACGGGGAGCGTGGATTGAAATTTTGACATCGGCTATGGTTGGCGGGAATTTTAAGGTCGCTCCCTTCACGGGGAGCGTGGATTGAAATTCTTTCTCATTTCGCAAAATTATCAAACGCCGTGTCGCTCCCTTCACGGGGAGCGTGGATTGAAATCTGTAGCATCGTACACATGCACGGATTGCATAGGTCGCTCCCTTCACGGGGAGCGTGGATTGAAATCATAAGCTTTTAAGATTACGAAACATCCCCATCACGTCGCTCCCTTCACGGGGAGCGTGGATTGAAATAGGAAAAGGGCAAACCAGAACCAAAGGTTGAGACCGTCGCTCCCTTCACGGGGAGCGTGGATTGAAATAACCTAGATGGAACGGCAGAAATAATTGACACAGTCGCTCCCTTCACGGGGAGCGTGGATTGAAATTGTAAGGCAATTCATAAAACTACTGGTTAAAGAAAGTCGCTCCCTTCACGGGGAGCGTGGATTGAAATTGGGTGGTGGGACGAGCTAGAGGAAGCTGCGGTAGGTCGCTCCCTTCACGGGGAGCGTGGATTGAAATTTTGCGTACTTGTTGCCATCAACATATATCAACGTCGCTCCCTTCACGGGGAGCGTGGATTGAAATCATATATAACAATGGTGGAGCAGTCAAGTGCGCCAGTCGCTCCCTTCACGGGGAGCGTGGATTGAAATAATGCTCGGGCAACAAAAGAAATTGAATGGAGGTGGTCGCTCCCTTCACGGGGAGCGTGGATTGAAATACAATCAAGCAACATAAATTCATCTTTGAGATATGGTCGCTCCCTTCACGGGGAGCGTGGATTGAAATTGATATTCAAGTACCTTTAGCGCCGCTTTGACATGTCGCTCCCTTCACGGGGAGCGTGGATTGAAATACAAATGGTTATCGAATAATCACACTCTAAACAAGTCGCTCCCTTCACGGGGAGCGTGGATTGAAATTTTTTTGTTCAGCTTTTCTATGTCTTTCTTTATGGTCGCTCCCTTCACGGGGAGCGTGGATTGAAATATTGCTAACTACTGCAAGTATGCTTTTAAATCGAGTCGCTCCCTTCACGGGGAGCGTGGATTGAAATATTCCGCAGATTCCTCTTCATAAAACACCTCTTTCCCGTCGCTCCCTTCACGGGGAGCGTGGATTGAAATCGAATGAGCATTTTGTAATGATCTACATGGACACTAGTCGCTCCCTTCACGGGGAGCGTGGATTGAAATAGCAAGCTTCGCCTTTTCACGATTGTCGAGTTCGGGTCGCTCCCTTCACGGGGAGCGTGGATTGAAATCAGTACACTTCCTGCCCCATCATTGTGCCAACAGTCGCTCCCTTCACGGGGAGCGTGGATTGAAATCAGTACACTTCCTGCCCCATCATTGTGCCAACAGTCGCTCCCTTCACGGGGAGCGTGGATTGAAATTGTACTGCTTTCTTTACTGCTTGACCGAATGTTAGTCGCTCCCTTCACGGCGAGCGTGGATTGAAATACCTTCTTTAGGTAGTGGGGCATAAAGCCCCTTACGTCGCTCCCTTCACGGGGAGCGTGGATTGAAATATCTGTTGATTATAAATTTGGGATTGTCAAGTTTGTCGCTCCCTTCACGGGGAGCGTGGATTGAAATTCTGCCTATAAGTATCTGACAGCCGGTATCGCTGTGTCGCTCCCTTCACGGGGAGCGTGGATTGAAATATGATCAGTTTTTTTGATGCCTTTAAGATAAATGTCGCTCCCTGCACGGGAGCGTGGATTTTAACTCATATTATTCTTTTCCCAAAAAAATTCAGGACTTAAGAAAGTGGGAAGGGTGGTCGGCCAAGCATTCATGATGAAAACGGCTACAGATTCTTTTGGCGTTACGTAGATTCAATGAGGATACAGGAACCACAACCGGCGGCACGGATGCCGACGGCACTGGTGCATAAGCAGGGATGCTGGTTCACCAGTGCCCTCATTGAAGCAAGTAATGCCATATAGAATCTATCCGTGAATCATGCTGAATGCCAGGCCGACCACCCTTCCCACTTTCATTTGGACCATTGTTTCATTAATCGTTCCATTATTTGTAGCTCGATACCAAAACTGTAGGAGTGATGATATGAATAGTCAATATTGTTATTTAAGCTGACTACTTGGGTATATTAATATAACGAGGCTAAGATATTCCTCACCTCATAGGTGGCGGGTACAGTTTTGGTTTGCAGGCGGTGAGCATATATCCCGCCTCGTTGAAACACTGCTGAGGTAAGAAAATTTTTCTCCAAACGAAAAATTTTCTTTGAACCGAAGTGTTATTACGAGTCTGCCCGGATAATCTGTAGCTGTTCTTCAAGCAGACTCACGGAAGTCAATTGGTATTTGTGGATGTGAAATGGAGGTAGATTATTTATGAAAACTAAAAAAGTTGGAGTTTTTATAGGAAGCTTAAGGAAAGAATCCTTTAGCAGAAAGGTGGCTGGAGCGTTGAAGTCTTTGGCGCCTGCATCGCTTGAATTGGAGGAAGTTGAGATTGGAAATCTCGAAATTTTTAACCAGGATTTTGATGATGAAGGAAAGACACCTGCGATATGGCAAGCTTTCCGTGAAAAAGTAAAAAAATTTGATGCTGTTCTTTTTGTCACACCGGAGTATAATAGATCTGTGCCTGCTGTACTTAAGAATGCTCTTGATGTCGGCTCAAGGCCTTACGGCTACAATGTATGGGATGGCAAACCCGCAGCGGTGGTAAGTGTAACTCCGGGACCATTAGGCGCTTTTGGAGCAAACCATCACCTGCGCCAAACCCTTGTTTTCTTGAATGTCCCGACGATGCAGCAGCCTGAAGGCTATGTCAACAACGCATCCGCGCTTTTTAATGAGCGTGGTGAGCTTATTAACGAGGATAGCCGCAGTTTTTTGAAGAATTTCATGGATGCCTTTGCAGGATGGGTGGAGACCGTTCTGGGCAATTAATGTGACGAGGCTTGACATGACAACTAAGTGAGGTCAACCCTATGCTAGAAATGCTTAAGATTAAGCAGCTGCCAGCTGAGATAGAAAGAATGCGTACACAAGTTACCGATCAATTGCTGAAGAAATCTTCCAATATCAACAGTACGCATTTAACTGCTATTTCAACATCTGATTTGCAGCTGCTTTTTAATTTGTATGATGAGGTGTTCTTCGGAAACTGGTTCAGAGATAACTATAAAGGCAAAATGAAGTTTTCCCTGTCCAGAAAGATGACGCGGAGTGCAGGGAAGACCATGTGTCCGAAAAACATCGGGACAATCAGGCCTGAAGAGCTTGTACTTGAAATCAGGATGGGAATTGACTTCTTCCTGTTGAATGAACAGAGCGGGAAAAGCAATACAGTATGCGGCTTGAAGGCCAATAGCAGTCTGGAAGCATTGCAACTGGTCTTTGAGCATGAATTGTGCCATGTAATCGAATTTCTTCTATTCCATAAATCCAGTTGCAAGTATGCCAGATTTAAAACTATGGCAAACAATGTATTCGGTCATACGGACAGTTACCACAAGCTGCCGACTCAAAAACAAATAGCCGGTAAGCAGTATGGCTTTAAGATCGGGGATACGGTTTCGTTTGAATATAAGCAAAAAAGACTGACCGGGCTTCTGTACAGCATCCACAAGAGGGCGGCAGTATTAGTGCCCGACAAAAACGGAGTATTGGTGGACAAACGGGGCATCCGGTATACCAAGTATTATGTACCGCTGCCGAAACTGAATGTCTAGCCGGATTAGGCTGTGAATTAGAATCCGGCATTTCACATTATATATAGAGGGGCTGCAATGACGACTAAATATGAACTGCAATTAACCAATGGACTTGGGAATGTTTTTAATGTTTTAAAAAAGGACATCGTATTAACCGCTTCTGTTGCGCTGGCACTGGCAAGCTGCTTCATTTCATTACCAAAAGCAGAATATATCGACTTCAAAGTACTGGCATGCCTTTTCAATATCATGATTATTGTGAAGGCCTTTGAGGAACTGCATCTTTTGGACAGAGTCTCTGCCCGTATTTTAAATGGATGCAGTGACAGCCGGAAAGTGTCGCTTGTTTTGATCGCCTTGAGCTTTTTCAGCTCCATGCTTTTTACAAATGATGTTGCACTGCTGACCCTTGTACCGCTGGCAATTGCCATAGGTGCAAAATCAGGGCTTGATATGCTGGTGACAGTCATTCTGCAGACGTTGGCAGCCAATATCGGAAGCAGCCTGACGCCTATGGGCAACCCTCAGAACCTCTACATATTTTCATATTACAAGCTGCATGCCGGGGAGTTTTTTACGGTTGTAGGTGCTTTTGCGGTGTTGGGCCTGGTGTGGCTGATTCTGTTGAACCGCAAGGGACATTCCGTTAAGTTGGACTTCTCACTCGAATTAGTAGAAATTAAGAATAAAAAGTTGGCCATATTATGGGGAGCCGTATTTCTTGTCATTGTACTCTCAGTATTTAATATCGTGCACTACTGGATTGCGTTTGTACTGACAGCTCTTGCGGCACTTATGATTAGCCCAAAACTGCTGCTGAAGGCGGATTACCCGTTACTGATCACTTTTATCAGCCTTTTCATTTTCATAGGTAATCTATCTAACATTCCAATGATCGATGCGTTCATGAATAACCTGTTAGGCAGCGGTGACTCAACTTATTTTACATCCATACTTGCAAGTCAGGCCATCAGTAATGTACCCAGTGCTATTCTCCTGTCGGGCTTCACACCGCACTGGAGAGAATTGCTGCTCGGTGTGAATGTGGGCGGGATGGGTACTATTATTGCATCGCTCGCCAGTGTTATTTCATATAAACTATATATTGGTGCACATCCGGAAAACACCGGGAAGTATTTAGCAAAGTTCAACCTCTACAACCTTGTCAGCTTGGCACTCTTTACATTCTTGAATTATTTATTTCTGCAGCTTTAGTTTGAAGAAGCATAAAGAGACTGGCCGCAAATGTAGCTTGCGACCAGCCCGGATGCATGGGCGAGCAGCAAGCAAAGCTTGCGACCAGCCAGGATGCATGGGCGAGCAGCAAGCAAAGCTTGCGACCAGCCCCCCTCGTTGAAACGCATTGACGTCCACTATTTTAGACCGCACTATCCTGGAAGATATTATTCCCTTTCTTTGTCTGTACATCAACTTTATCCGTGATTTGATTCAAATATGTAAATATTCTTTCGGAGTGCTTTTTTGCGGAAAGGTACTTTTCTTTTGCTTGTGCCTCATTTTTATCCTTAACGGCACGAAGTACCTCGTCACCTATGCTATGAAACTCAAGATGCACTTGCCCCAACGCATCCCAATCATTTTTGATTTCCGGATGGCTTACGGATATAGCCTGGTAAAAGTGTCCGAATGCGCATTTTGTCCCATTCACCTGTAATGGATAAACCTTCATTTCGTCAACAATCCTTTTGAGATTTTCCATCCATTTTCCGTGGGCTTCTTTTGCTTTGGATATGGTTTCTAAAAATTCTTCATTGCTTATTGCATTGGTGCTTCCGTGTAACGCCTGCATCATTTCTTTTACAATATCCGAGAGCATATCATCTACAGCACCGATTTGCTTAGCCTGTTCAGCACTTTTGACTGCGTCATTATGGATGAGTCTGGTCAAATCACTGAGTTTTTCGGCATCCTGGCTTGATGCATCCATTGCCTGATTGATCTCATCAGTTGCATTTTTTATTCCTTCCGCTGAACGGTTGATATTCCGTACATCTTCTATGGTATGCCGCAGCATATCTACATTTTTTTCCATTGTGCTGCTGATGTTATCAATCTTACTACTCATTTTCTGAGTCGATGAAATAGTACTGATCATGCTTTGCTGGCCATCCTTTGCAGCTTCCTGAATGCTATTGACAAAAACCTTCATTCCTTCAAGATTTTTTTTGGTATCATCAGCAAGTTTACGGATTTCATCAGCTACTACAGCAAAGCCTCTCCCGTTTTCACCGGCTCTGGCTGCTTCAATCGAAGCATTTAACGCAAGAAGATTTGTTTGTTCTGCAATAGCTCCTACTCCATTTACAATATCATTTACCTTGTTTGCCATTTCAACCAGCTTACCAATCTGTTGGTTCATAATATCTGCATCATTTAAAACATTTTCTTTTAAGCTGCTGATTTCTTTAAGCTCAACAAGACTTTCATTATTCTTTTCCATGAGCAGCGCTGAGGTTTCAGACAACTGAGCCATTGTGATGGTTGTATCAATTACAGAGTTATTTACTTCACTCATGCTGGCAGTTGTTTGCTGTACTACGGCCAAATTTGATTCACTGAGGATAGCCATTTCCTTCGCAAAATCGATTAGCTTGTAAGACATGTCAGCCATTTTCACATCAAAATCACTAAGTGATGCAGTAATGCCTAACAGCTTTTTTGTTGAGTCGGCCATTTTTTTCTCATTTGAGAATAATTTCTTAAAATACTCCAGAACGGATGTGTGAATCGGATATTCTACCTTTGGCTCCGGAATATCCTTTCCGCTTAATCTTTCCTTGGCATAATGCAATATGCACACTGCCTCATTACATGGCTTTTGTTTAAAGATATTTAGCATGAACAAGCCCCTCCACTGTTGCATTAATTTATTAGATTTGACATTCCTACAGAATTGATCTGTTATGAACTAGCTGCCTCTCCTATATTACCCTATATGAACATGTAAATAAACAAATTTTTTTATCGTGGTGGTTATTTAGTAAATGATCATTGAAAATATGGGTAAATTAGCGTATAATCTGGTAAAGTTTTTCGTGAGTAAGGAAAGGGTATGTTATATGAGTGAATTAATGCTTCCGCGTTTTATGGGATGTGACGCTAACTTTGATGAGGCGGAAATTGTTATTTTCGGCGCCGGATTTGACGGGACTGTAACCTATCGTCCGGGCTCCCGATTCGGCCCGCAAGCCATGCGCTCAGACTTCTATGGTTTGGAGACATACTCGCCGGTTCTTGACCGTGATTTAACCGATATGGTTATCTGTGACGGCGGAGACCTGGAACTGCCCTTTGGTAATACAAAAGCAGCATTGGAGCTGATTCACAGGACAACAGCCGAAATAACAGATGCCGGAAAAAAGCCCTTTATGATAGGAGGGGAGCATCTCGTGACACTACCCGCTTATCAAGCAGTGATGAAAAAATACCCGGACATTTGCCTGCTGCATCTGGATGCTCATACGGATTTGCGGGATGAATATCTGGGAGAACAGCTTTCTCACTCAAGTGTAGTGCGGAGGATCTGGGATATGACCGGAGATAACCGCATATGGCAGCTGGGCATTCGCAGCGGGACGAGGGAGGAATTTGAGTGGGCGGCTGAAGGCCATACAAATCTCCGGCCTTTCGATCTGTCGGCAGCACAGGAAGCGGCGGATGCTTTATTAAATGTACCTGTTTACCTCACGATAGACCTGGATGTTCTGGATCCTTCCATCATGCCGGGTACAGGGACACCGGAGGCTGGAGGAGTTGCGTATACTGAGCTTCAAAAGGCTCTTTTGAGCTTTAAAGGCTTGAATATTGTGGCGGCAGACGTAGTTGAGCTGTCACCGCGGCTGGATTATTCGGGAATTTCAACTGCCGTAGCCTGCAAGGTGATGCGGGAAATGCTGCTTCTGATGGATGGATCTTACAGTCCGGCCTTGCGGTAAAATGTGGGAGAGCAGCCCTTTATTTTGCGGAAGGTTCTATTGAAGGTCGTGAGACTATTGAAGCCGCATTCCAATGAGATGTCTAAAACCGGTTTTTCACTGTTTACCAGCATTTTTTCAGCTTGTTTTATTCGGTAGGAATTCAGATAGGCAATGTAACTTTGCCCGCTGGATTCTTTGAAAAGCCTGGAAAAATGGTATTCACTAAAGCCTGCAGCCTTTGCGGCATCCTTCAGAGAAATATCAGACGGGTAATTTTTCTCTATATATTCGAAAACACGGTTGATTTGCTGCAGACCGGCCATTTTTTTGCCGCTTCTTACACTGTTTGAAGAACCTTCTTTTGTGGACAGATTTCTCGCGATCAGTACCAGTATGTCAAATATCCTGGCATTTAATACCAATGCATAAGCGTATTCTTTTCTCTCATATTCACGGATCAGTTCTGTCACGCAATGTTCTACTGCACGATGATATGTAGGATCACATTCATCACTGCCGCTGATTTTTATGGTCCTTTCCGTAAAGGGCTTGATATCACTGATGCCGCCAAAGCCGTCCAGAGCGGATATATTGAACTGAATAAAGAATCTCTTACCATCCTTTGTACAGGAGCTTATTTCGTGTATTTCTCCGGAAGGGATCAGCAGGATGTCACCCTTATGAAGCTGATACTCATCACCCGCTATGCTTAGTTTGCAGATTCCGTCTGCATTGTATACCATCTCTATGGCATTATGCCAGTGGAGTGGGTACTTGAAATCATTAATGATATTCATCTCAAGCCGAAAAGGATATTGTTCCGTGAATATTTCTTTTTCATGAAGACCTTCGAGTATCATGATCATCCCCCCGCACTAATCATATCAAAAGGGATATTCAACTGCAAGAAGAGTAATGTTCATGATACTGTTGACAATCTAACGATTGTTAGATAAAATAAATCTAACAAATGTTAGAGAGGTATGTATGATCAGCGAACGTTCTAATACGAAGCAAAAAATACAGCAGACAGCCCTGGATCTATTTTCTGTGAAAGGCTACAGTGCTGTATCTATAAGGGATATCGGGAAGCTCGTAGGAATAAAGGAGAGTACCATATACTATCATTTTAAAAACAAGCAGGACATTTTTTTGGCACTGCTGCAAGAGGTGAAGAATATTACCAGCCAAATGCAGCGGGCATTCGATTCAAGATTTGAAACAGCCTCCGATGTGGAAGAAGGAGCGTTTCTACAAGCAGGACTAGGGTTTCTGGACTACTATCTGTTGGATTCTCACATTAACAAATTCATTCGGATGCTGGCGATCGAACAACATGTGAGCGATGAGGCGGCTGTGTTATATCGGGATATTCTTTTTGATACACCGCTTGAACAAAATACCACTGTTTTCAGACATATGATTGAAAGGGGGTTTTTCCGACAGGAGGATGCGGTGATATTAGCCAATGAGTACAACGGAATGGTTATTTTCATTTTCCAGAAATATTTTAGCAGCGGAGCGATCACTAATGAAAAGAGGAATACAGCAAAGACCGAATTGTCTGTATTTTTAAAACGGTTTTATGAAAGATATAAAAAACGGCCAAAAGAAATGTGAAGGGGGCAGGGTTAATGAAAGTCTTTAAGAATGAAAAGGCTAAAACGAAGGTATTTGAGACATATGATCAGTTGCTTTCCATGTGGGGGACTGAGCTGCGGGAGATGGATGTTGATACGGAATACGGCAGTACCCACCTGATCGTGTGCGGTAATGAAAGTAATCCGCCGTTGGTGCTGTTTCACGGAGTAGGGGATAATTCTGCACTAATGTGGATCTATAATGCAAGGGAGCTGTCAAGGTATTTCCATGTGTATGCAGTCGATACCATAGGCGGACCGGGTAAAAGTCGGCCTAATGAGAATTACAACAAAGGCTTTGACCAAATCAAGTGGATTGATGAGGTGTTTGCAGGTCTGGGCATTGAGAAAGCCTATGTGGCAGGGGTATCGAACGGAGCATACATCACACAGCATTATGGCATCTGCAGGCCGGAGAAGGTTATTAAAATGGTTTGTATGGCAGGCGGCATTGCTGCAGAAGGAGGGGAGGATCCTCTGAAAACTATGCTGAAGGTTTTCCTTCCGGAAGCACTTTTACCAACGAAAAAGAATGTTGTGAAATTGATTGTAAAGCTAACAGGTCAGCACAGCAATGTTTTCACCGATAATGCTGTTATTATGGAGCATTATACATATCTGCTGAGGGGATTTAATAAAATGTCCATGGCATACCACAAATTTGAGACCTTTGATGAGAAACAGATTAGTAACATTGCCGGTAAATGTATATTTTTGTGTGGTGATGAAGACCCGCTGGGTAATGTGAGTGTGGCAAAGGAGAGATTTGACAAGTACCATTTGGAGTACCAGATTTATGAGGGAGCAGGGCACGGAATTAATCACGAAATATCAGAGTTGATTAATAACAGGATAATTGAGTATTTTAATGCTCTGCAGGTACATGAACGAAATAGAGCATAGAACAGGGACACACTCGGGACATGAAAATGGGAACCCCTCGGCTATGGTATTTGCAAAAAAACAGGGACACTCCTCGGATATGGTATTTGCAGGAGTGTCCCTTTACCTATTACCCCTTTACCTATTACCCCTTTAATATTTCAATTCCATTCTGCTGCCGGTAACTTCGAAGCATGCCTTCTGCACCCCGGTGCCTGTCAGCTTCTCGCTTCTGGCATCCGGCTGGCTTCCGCCGATATATACTTCAAATAGGCCGGGTTCAAGAACGGCGTTTCCATCCTCATCGATGAGGGCCAACTGCCGCGGTGTCAGTGTAAAGTTGAGCTCCTTTTGTTCACCCGGTTCCAGATATATCTTATTAATGCCTCTGAGCTGCCATTTTGGCAATTCAACGCTGGCCTCGACATCCTTCAGATACAATTGTGCAACTTCCTCCGATGCCCATTCGCCAGCATTCTTAACCACTACGCTGCAGCTAACTGTATCTCCGGATTTACAGGAGTCAGTCACTTTTATGGAACTATATTCGAACCTCGTATAGCTAAGGCCGTAACCAAAGGGATAAAGCGCTTCATTGGTCATGTAGCGATAGGTTCTGTTCTTCATGGCATAATCGTGAAAATCCGGTAATTCCTCCGTTGATGCGTAGAAGGTAACAGGTAGTCTTCCTGATGGGCTGTAGTCTCCGAAGAGAAGGGATGCAACCGCTTCGCCTCCGCGTCCGCCCGGATACCAGGCCTGAATAATAGCAGGGATATGCTCATCAGCCCATTTCACGGCCAGAGCGCTTCCGGACAGAAGCACCAGAATTACAGGCTTGCCGACGGCATAGACCTTTTCAAGAAGCTCCTGCTGCAGGCCCGGCAGATTCAGATGAAGCTTGTCACCGCTTGCATACTCGTTTGAGGTGTCTCCCTCTTCGCCTTCAATGGTCGCATCAAGACCCAGGCACATGACGACAACTTCGGCTCTTTCAGCAGCCGACAAAGCCTCTGCAAACCGATCTCTTGCGGCACCCAGTCCCTCTACCTTTTCCTTGTAAAGGTGGCAGCCCTGTGAGAAGAAAATCCGGGTATCGCTGCCAACGGCCGCCCTGATGCCGTCCAGAACGGTTACATATCTGTCGGATGTACCACAGTAATTGCCTTCAAGAGCTGCTCTGCTGTCGGCATTGGGACCGATTACTGCAATAGATTTCAGTTTTGACTTGTCCAGCGGAAGTAAACGATTCTCATTTTTCAGCAGTACCATGGTTTTCTTAGCTACTTCTACAGAATAATTACTGTGTTCTTCGCAACTGTTTACTTCATATGGAATATTTGTATAAGGCACATGGGCCGGATCATCGAACATGCCCAGCTTCATCCTTGTGATCATAAGCCGTGTAACAGAACGGTCGATATCTTCTTCGGTAACCAGCCCTTCTTTGTGAGCAACCAGCAGGTTTGCATACATGTTGCCGCAGTTCAGGTCGCATCCGTTTTTAAGCGCAAGAGCTATGGATTCCGGTGCGGTTTTGGTGACCATATGGCCCTCGTGAAAATCCTTTAAGGCCCAGCAGTCGGAAGTGACATGCCCTTTGAAGCCCCACTCGTCACGCAGGATATCCTTCAGCAGCGTTTTACTGCCGCAGCAGGGCTCGCCATTAGTTCTGTTGTATGCGCCCATAACTGCTTCAACATCGGCTTCCTCGACACATTCCTTGAATGCGGGCAGATAAGTTTCGCGCAGGTCCTTTTGTGACACAACAGCATCAAAGCTGTGCCGTTCGCTTTCCGGGCCGCTGTGGACAGCAAAATGCTTTGCACAGGCTGCCGCTTTCAGATATTTTTTGTCTTTGCCCTGTATACCCTTGATAAAAGCAACACCCAAACGGCCTGTAAGGTAAGGGTCTTCGCCGTATGTTTCATGTCCCCGGCCCCATCTGGGATCTCTGAATATATTGACATTTGGCGACCAGAAGGTTAAACCCTTATAGATGTCGTGATCTTCTTTGCGAAAGCTTTCATGGTATTTAGCTCTGCCTTCTGTGGATATCACATCGGCAATTTCATAAATCAATTCTTCATCGAAGGTAGCAGCTAGCCCGATAGCTTGAGGAAAAACGGTAGCTACACCGGCTCTGGCGACACCGTGAAGTGCTTCATTCCACCAATTGTACGCGGGTATGTCCAGCCTTGGAATAGCCGGAGCAGTAAAAACCATCTGGGTTACCTTTTCCTCCAGTGTCATCCGGGACACCAGATCCTTTGCGCGTTCCTCGAAGCTGAGACTCTCATCCTTGTATAGAGGTGTTTTGGACATGATTCATCCTCCTTCTTGTTTTTTGTTGAGTTTTGTGATTATATAGTTAGTATGCGGATTCTCATATATATATAATTATATCTGTAAATTCGATATGAATCATGCCATTTTTTGCGTATATTCATTCACTTTTTGCTGTAATGGCGCAGCTTAACTTGCGAAAGATCACTAAAGTTAAGAGTGATCCCATATTACCTGTGGGCGAACCGCGGCCTTGGTAAAATGCAGATTTGGACCAGATACGGTTAATATATTGAACGCAGTTTTGACGTTATGCTATAATAGGTAAGAGGAACGGGGACGCTTCCGCAAATATTGAGGTCGGGAAGCTTCCCCGATTTAACGCTAAACCAAAGTCTTGAAAGGTGGAAATTGAATGCCCATAAAGATACCAGACAGTTTGCCGGCCGCAGAAGTGCTTGCCGGTGAAAATATATTTGTCATGACGGAAGCCAGAGCTGAAAAGCAGGATATCAGACCGCTGAACATAGCGTTGCTCAACCTGATGCCTACGAAAATCGCCACAGAGACGCAGATACTCAGACTTATCGGCAATACGCCGATCCAGGTTGATGTTACTTTTCTGCACCCTGAATCGCACAAGTCGAAGAATACACCGGAAGAACACCTGCTAAAGTTTTATAATACCTTCAGTGAGATCCGGCATAAGAAATTTGACGGACTGATTATTACCGGAGCACCGGTTGAACTGCTTTCCTTTGAAGAGGTGAACTACTGGGATGAGCTGAAGGAGATCATGGAGTGGAGCCGGAGCAATGTCTATTCAACCTTTCATATCTGCTGGGGAGCGCAGGCCGGATTGTATTACCACTATGGTATCTCTAAATATCCTATACATGAAAAATTGTCAGGCGTTTTTGAACATAAAGTTTTAAAGAATAATGTGATGCTGCTGCGGGGCTTTGATGAAAGCTTCCATGCCCCCCATTCAAGACATACTGAGATAAGGCGGGAGGACATAGAGAAGGTTGACGGTTTGGAAATCCTTGCGGAATCTGACGAAGCAGGTGTGTATATTGTTGCTGCGCTGAATGGAAGACAGATTTTTGTAACCGGTCATTCTGAATATGATCCGTTTACATTGAAAAGCGAGTATGACAGAGATGCTGCCAAGGGGATGTGTCCTAAAGCACCTCGAAATTACTTCAAAAATGATGATCCCGCTTTACCGCCTGTCGTAACGTGGAGAGCACATGCCAATTTGCTTTTTGCCAACTGGCTGAACTACTACGTATACCAGGAGACTCCTTTTAACCTTGATGAGTTAAAGTAAGGGTCCATATCATATAAAGTGAGGGGAAACAAGTGAAGATATCTACCAAAGGCCAATATGGCCTGGAAGCCATGCTGGATCTTGCTGTAAATGCCTCTGAAGGACCTGTTAGCCTTAAAAGTATATCCTTGAGGCAAAATTTGCCGGAGAATTACCTGGAGCAGATTTTCCTGAAACTGAGAAGAAGCAAGCTGGTGGAAAGCGTACGTGGAGCGCAGGGCGGATACAGATTGGCAAGGCCTGCGGAAGAAATCAATGTATTAGAGGTTCTCAATGCGCTGGAAGGGCCATTGACTCCTGTCACATGTGCTGCAGCAAATAATGGCAAGGCCTGTGAGAGATATGCCACCTGTGTTTCAAGAACCCTTTGGGAAAAGATTACGAAAATACTGGAATCAACTACTGCTCCCATTACATTGGGAAAGCTGGTTGAGCAATACAGGAAATCCGGCTGGGATGACGGTTCGATAGAATACTATATATGATTTTGCTGCAAAACGCTGCATAACAGCTCTATAGCAGTTTTTTGCAGTACAATCATGATTACCACTGCCGGGGTATAATTAAGATGGAAGCAACGAAAAGAATTCCGGGAAAGAGGTTGCGAAATGAAGCTATCAACAAAGGGAAGATATGGAGTCAGGGCTCTGATAGACATTTCTGTCTATTCGGATGGTGAACATATTTCGTTGAATAGTATTGCCGACAGGCAAGGCATCTCTGAGAATTACCTTGAACAGGTGTTTTCTGCATTGAGGAAAGCAGGCATTGTAAAAAGTGTAAAGGGTGCACAGGGCGGATATATATTAGCGGATAAACCTGAGAATATTACTGTGGGAAAAATATTGAGAGTCCTTGAAGGGGAGCTTTCCATTGTCGGGGAACGTACCGATTCGTCAGAACCCGAGGATAAGAGCATCAGTAATTTGCTGAAGATAATGGTGTGGGATAAAATGATGGATTGTATCAATCAATTTGTGGATTCCATAACTCTTGAGGATCTGGCTGATGAATATAAGAGAAAAAATGGTATGCTGAATGACATGTACTATATATAAATCGAAAAATTTTCTTTGAAACGAAATGTTAGAAAAGGTTGTTCCAGAAGTTTGTAAAGCTCTGGGACAACCTTTCCATTCTTACCCTTTTTCGTTGTATCGATAACCTTTAGCCTTTAATTAACTTTAACCATTGACACTGGTGCCGGCGGAGCCTGAAAGAGTTCTTCTCAATACTAGATAGCCCAATCCGCCGAATATGGCTGCATTAAACAGATTACTCCATGAGAAGATATGATACTTACCTATGAGAGAGATTAGAAAATCCAAAATATTGATAGCACCGTATCCAAACAAACCTATGTATAGGAATTGCTCCTTCATATTGGCGTAAGTCAGGAGTAGACCCAGGATAAAAGCCCAATATCCAAGGGCACTAAAAAAACCTCCGAGACCGATTCCCAGTACATTGATAAGGAATAGGATGGCAAGTCCTGCAAAAAGAAGTACCATGTCGATGGGGAGCAGAATCTTAAAAATTTTGTTCGTACTGAAAAAGGCTCTCAATTCACTGCTGACATTCGAATAAGTGTTCACAAGCATCTCTCCTTCCAGAATTTAAATTAGTAAATGGAACGAATATAAATGACTGCAATTACATTATATAGAATTGTTTCTCAATAATCAATTTGATTATATAACGAACTTTTACTATAATAAAATGTAAATATAAGTATGGGGAGGAAATGTTTTATGAAATTTGGTTACTTTGATGAAGCGGCACGTGAATATGTCATTACAAGACCTGACACACCAACCCCTTGGATTAACTATATTGGCAGCGGAAAATATGGAGGCATTGTTTCCAATACAGGAGGAGGCTACAGCTTTCACAAGGACCCACAAAACAGAAGAATCACCAGATACAGGTATAACAGTATTCCCATGGACAGACCGGGCAGGTATGTGTATATAAGAGATTCGGGGACGGGGGAATATTGGAATCCGGGATTCCAGCCCAGCGGAACCAGGTTGGACAGCTATACCTGCAGACACGGCATGGGATACACGGTTCTGGAAGGAGAATATAAAGGCATCACTGCCAGCCTGACATTTTTTGTGCCGGATGACCAGGATTTTGAAATATGGCTGTTGAAGGTTTCCAATTCACTGAAAGTAACGAAAAAGCTCCAGATATTCAGCTATGCAGAATTTTGCTTCTGGAATGCCATAATGGATCAGCAGAATGTGGATTGGGTACAGCAAATCAATCAGGGACGCCATGATAATGGCATTATTACCTGGTATCCTCATCATGTCGGCGACAATGCATCCTTTTTTGCCACAAGCGGAAGAGTGAAGAGTTTCGATACGAATTTAGAGACATTTATCGGTAAATATCGTTCTGAGGCCAACCCGATAGCAGTTGAACAGGGTGCCTGTTCCGACTCTGTTTCATACAGGACCAACGGTGTAGGAGCGTTCTGCAATGAGATGGATTTGCGCGGAGGAGAAGAAAAGGAGCTTGTGTTCATTCTCGGTTATGCTGAAAACAAAGCCGAAATCCGCAAGGAAATACAGCCCTATTTGAAGCCTGCCGAAGCCCATGCGGCACTTGGACGTCTTGCAGCTGGATGGCGGGAGTTTACCGGAAAGCTGAAGGTAGAAACTCCCGACAAGGATATGAATCTTTTTGTAAACCAGTGGAACCAGTATCAGTGCAAGACGACATTCAACTGGTCGAGGTTTGTATCCCTATACCAGCTTGGGCTTGGCAGAGGAATGGGCATCAGGGACAGCGCTCAGGATACACTGGGCGTTATGCATACAATCCCGGAAAAGGCAAAGGAGTTGATTGTCAAGCTGCTACAATGCCAATATACAGATGGGCGTGCCTATCATCTGTTCTTTCCGTTGACCGGAGAGGGCGGCGTGGGCGATGCGCCGGTTAAGAAATTTGACTGGTATTCGGATGACCATTTATGGTTGATACTCGCAGTAAATGCTTATATCAAAGAAACAGGAGACTTTGCATTTCTGGAAGAGATGGTGCCTTACAATGACAAAACGACTGAGGCTACTGTGTGGGAGCATCTGGATAGCGCCCTTGAGTTCACAAACAGATGGAAGGGCCCCAATCAAATAGCATTGGCAGGCCGCGCCGACTGGAATGATACACTGAATTTGGATACGGGCAAGGGGATTGCGGAGAGCGTTTTCACGTCCATGCTCTACTGCAGGGCCGCTATGGAAATGATGGAGCTTTCCGGATATTTTGAAAGAGATGATGACAGGAAAAAATACACCGGAATGTATGAACAGATGAAGAGAGCCATCAACGAAAATTGCTGGGACGGAGAGTGGTATAAGAGGGCTTTCGATGATAATGGCATTCCACTGGGTTCAAAAGAGAATACCTTCGGGAAGATATTTATCAATTCCCAATCCTGGGCGGTACTGGGAGGCGTGTCTGATCAGGAACGCTCCGGTATTTGCCTTGCGGCTGTATATACCTATCTTAACACCAAATACGGAATTGTATCGATGTATCCTGCGTATAAACAGTATGATGATACAAAGGGCGGCATTACCACATATCCGCCGGGAGCGAAAGAAAACGGCGGGATTTTCCTCCATACCAATCCCTGGGTCATGATAGCGGAAACCATGATAGGCAATGGAGACCGGGCCTTCGAATACTATAAACAAATTCTGCCTGCCAGACGCAATGATAAAGCGGATCACCTGGAGGTGGAACCCTATGTTTATCCGCAGAATATTCTGGGCAAGGAGCACCCCCAATTTGGAATCGGCAGAAATTCATGGCTCAGCGGTACCGCGGCATGGAACATGGTGGCATCCAGCCAGTACATTTTAGGTATCAGGGCTGATTATGACGCATTGGTTGTGGATCCCTGCATACCATCCTCATGGGACGGTTTTAAGGTTAGAAGAGAATTCCGCGGCGCTGTATACCATGTTGAAGTGAAAAATCCGGGACATGTGTGCAAAGGGGTAAAGAAAATTCTGCTCAATGGTAAAGAGGTGAAAAAAATTCCGGTTCAGCCGGAAGGCAGTTCAGTGCAAATTATTGTGGAGATGGGGAGATAGCTGCTGCATGGGGGAGGCAATTGCTCTAGACGGAGAGATCGGTGCCAAAGACGGGGATCCAGCGTCACTACCCTTTTAACCGCCTCTGTCCCCTGTATTTTGTCGGTGTTACACCCATGAAGTGCTTAAAGGTGCTGATGAAGTAGCTGAAGTTATCAAAACCTGCTTCCATCGCAACTTCAAGCACTTTTTGTTCGGTTTCTTCCAGAAGCTTTGCCGCCCGGTTCACCCGGTAATAATTGAGGTATTCCACCGGGGTACGTTTAAAGTACTGCTTAAAAAGCCTGCAAAAATGACCCTCACTCATGTTGAGCCAGGCAGAAATATCGGATGTGCTCAGCTTTTGATCGTGATTGTCCTGCATATATCTCAGCGCTTTTTTCAGCTTTTCGCTTCTTTCATACCGATTTATATGGTCTGGTGCTGTTGATTTTTCTGTATTGTTCATGATAAGTAAAGAAAACATGGCGTATAGTTCCGACTTTGTTATCAACTCATAAGCAGGAACCTTGTTCAGGGAATAATCCACGACCCTTCCAAGTCTTTGCAGCAGTTCCCGCTCCCATTCCTCCGATCCGGTAAGATGCCTTTTAAAGGAGAAAATATTTTTCAGGATGGGGTCAATATACTTGGATTCAATTAAGTCGAAAGATCCGCTGTGAAGAAGGACAGGGCTGAAAACAATGGCTTCGTATGTGCATGCCGAATCCTCCAGAGGGTAACCGGCGTGCAGTTCACCGCTGTTGATAAAGATTCCTTCCCCGGCACAGACATCGTAGTAGCACGTATCAATCTGGAAAACAGCTTTTCCGGAGGTCACCTTCAGAAACTCCAGCTCTTCATGCCAATGACAGTCCAGCACTACAGATCCGGAGTCAATTTCCATATAGTATGCGCTCAATGGAAACATGACATCACCGTGCACTCTATTCTCTTTTAATAATGCTCTGTCCATATCAAAATCCTGTTACTATTTGTCAAAATATTATAAGATATAAATACTGGATGTTAATATAATTATATTATTCTATGGAACTTATTGCAATCCTGTCATATGTATTGGAGGTAGAGAGATGAAATTTACAGATGGTTACTGGATGACCAAAGAGGGCGTCAACATTTCCTTTCCCATGGACATCAGGGATATACTGATCGATGAAGGCAAGCTGAAGCTTTTTGTTGCAACCAGGCCTGTGAGACATAGGGGAGATACTCTTGAGGGGCCGATGCTGACCTTTGAATACAGCTCGCCATTTCAGGATGTGATCTGCGTCAGAGTTTACCACTTTAAAGGAGGCATTGAAAAGGGGCCTGCTTTTGAGCTGAACAAGGATCCGGGATTCAAGCCGCAGATTACTCAAAACGAGGAATTTATCACGCTCTCAAGCGGCAAGCTCAGCATGGTTGTGAAGAAATCGGTTGGATGGGCGGTAGATTTTCTTTATGAGGGCAAACGCATCACAGGAAATGCTCACAGAAACACGGGATATATCACGGTTTCAGGCCAGGGCGCTTATATGCGTGAACAGCTTGACCTTGGCGTGGGAGAATATATCTATGGACTCGGAGAACGGTTTACACCGTTTGTTAAAAACGGCCAGAATGTTGACATCTGGAATGAGGATGGCGGAACCAGCAGTGAGCTTTCATATAAGAACATTCCATTTTATCTTTCTAACAAAGGCTACGGCGTGCTTGTCAATCACCCTGAAAAGGTGTCTTATGAGGTTGGTTCCGAGTGCGTGTCGAAGGTTCAGTTCAGTGTTCCCGGTGAATCGTTGGAGTACTTCATCATAGGAGGAGGCTCGCCTAAGGCAGCCCTTGGCAATTATACCTTGCTGACCGGCAGGCCGTCGCTGCCGCCTGCATGGTCCTTTGGACTCTGGCTGACCACATCCTTTACCACCAGCTATGATGAGAAGACGGTTACCGGCTTTATCGAAGGCATGGAGGAAAGAAATCTTCCGCTGCACGTATTCCATTTCGACTGCTTCTGGATGAAGGAAAGCCAGTGGTGCGACTTTGTATGGGATAATGAGGTTTTCCCGGATCCGGAAGGCATGCTGAAACGGTTGAAAAGCCGCGGACTCAAAATATGTGTCTGGATCAATCCGTATATTGCCCAAAAATCGCGGCTCTTCGATGAAGGGATGGAAAAAGGCTATCTGGTCAAGAATCCAGACGGAAGTGTCTGGCAGTGGGATCGGTGGCAGGCCGGCATGGGATTGGTGGACTTTACAAACCCGGCTGCAACCGATTGGTATAAGGCTGAGCTGAAAAAGCTGATGGATATGGGCGTTGACTGCTTTAAAACGGATTTTGGTGAGAGGATTCCTACCTGCGTAACGTATTTTGATGGCTCAGATCCTATAAAGATGCACAACTATTACACGTATCTTTATAATAAAGCTGTTTTCGAAGTGCTGGAAGAGAAGCGCGGCAAGAACGAAGCAATGCTGTTTGCCCGCTCAGCTACAGTCGGCGGACAGAAGTTCCCGGTACACTGGGGAGGAGATTGCTCCGCCAATTATGATTCCATGGCAGAGAGTCTGCGGGGAGGGTTGTCTCTGTGTACATCCGGTTTTGGATTCTGGAGCCATGATATAAGTGGCTTTGAGAGAACTGCACCGCCGGACATCTATAAACGCTGGACGGCTTTTGGACTGCTGTCTTCTCACAGCCGGCTTCACGGAAATGAATCTTACAGGGTGCCATGGCTGTTTGATGAGGAAGCCGTTGATGTTCTGAGGTATTTCACCAGGCTCAAATGCAGTTTAATGCCGTATCTGTTTTCAGCAGCATGTGAAGCGTCACAAAAAGGTGTTCCGTCAATGCGTGCCATGGTGCTGGAATTCCCGGAAGATCCTGCCTGCTGGCAGCTTGACCGTCAATATATGCTGGGTGGATCCATACTGGTTGCTCCGATATTCAATAAAGAGAGCAGAGCACAGTATTATCTGCCGAACGGCACATGGACTCAATTTCTGAGTGGTGAAGAAGTGGAAGGCGGCAGATGGCGGGAAGAAATGCATGACTATATGAGCTTGCCGTTAATGGTTCGGGAGAATTCAATCATTGCTGTGGGCAATATCGATAGCAAACCGGACTATGATTATGCCTGTGACGTAGAGCTCCACATATTCGCTTTGAAGGACGGTGCAACTGCGTCAACGGTTGTGTACAGTACAGCAGGTGAGCCGGAACTGGAGTTCACTGCAGAGCGAATAGGAGACACCATTGTGTTGACGGCTTCAGGTGCAGGAAAGCCATGGAAAGCCATCCTGAGAGGTGTGGAGAGCGTAAAGGCAGCGGAAGGAGCTGTTGCTGAAAAGCATCCGCAGGGGGTACTGGTAATACCGGCCAATGGAGTGGAAACCGTTAGAATAAAGACATAAATATTTTATTATTGATATTCTAGTGATAAATAACAACTAACTTGTTTTTATTATAGGGGCATTGCTTTTCAAAAAATTATGACCCCATTTCGCAGATGTGCTATAATGATTTCTTAGCAGATAAATTAGTAAAGGAGAAAGGACATGTGTGAGAACGAAGTAATAAAATTAATACCAAGTAGGCTTTCAAAAACCGATACAGATATAGAGTTAGGCAAGTATATGGACTGGTTTTACAGCTTTCCATTTATTAATGGTGCTGTAAACCAGTTGCAGGACACTACACTTCAAAATATTCATAATACACGTGCCGAGTTAGTATTTCCATTGTTAGACGAGATATTTAAAGAAAAGTGGATTAGTACCAGATGTCTGGATTTGGCTTGTCATCAAGGCTGGTTTACAATGCAGACCGCTCTGCGGGGAACAAGTGATATTACTGGCTTGGATATACGAAAAGAGCACATCGAAAAAGCAAACTTGATAAAGGATATTTCTGGATTAAAAAATATATCTTTTATGGAGGAAAATTTATATAATATTAAAGCTAACGAGTATGGAAAATTTGATATAGTTTTTTTTCTCGGAATCCTTTATCATATAGACAGCCCATTAGAAGCTTTACGTATTGTAAGGTCATTAACAAAAAATATATGTGTAATAGAAACACAAGTTGCAAGATCTGCTCCTGAGCTGGAATGTGCCTGGGGGAGTAATCCCGTATTGTTCAAAGGACCAGGGATTGCTCTTGTTGAATCTGATGAGGCGCATGCTGAGGGAGGTCGAGCAATAACTATGGTTCCAACGCTTGATGCACTTTATCAAATGCTTTATTCTGTGGGATTTAGCCGTGTTTTCTTGAGCATACCTACGAGAAAAATGTTTAAACAATATTGCGATTATGACCGGGTAGTTGTTTTTGCACAAGTAACGTAGCTATTTTAAAGAGGAAATGGTGATACGATGCAGGAAATAGCAATACTTGCAGAGGGGAAAGGGCACTGTTTTATTCGTAAGTCATGATACAGGTGCAATAACAAATTTCTGTGACAGGGTATTATGGATTGAAGAAGGGAAAAATTATAGGGAAGGACCACCAGATGAAATTCTGGAAAATTATCTCATCTCACAGGTAATAGCAGACTGTCATGATATCAACATAAGTCTCATTAACGGATATATCCGAACACTTGCCGGATATACCTATAAAACCGTAGAGCAAAATATCTGCTCAATACCGCTCATTTCTGCGATACCTTTATGAGGAAGGTATTCTATTAGATGACCTTGCATCAAAAAAACGCCTATGGTTCAGGCGAGAAAGCAGACCAGGATTCCGTCTGCCTGGACAAAGGACGAACTGCATAAACTTATTGGTGCCATTGACCGGGGGAATCCAAAGGGGAAACATGATTATGCAATCATCCTGCTTGCGTGTGTCCTCGGGCTCCGTGTTACCGACATAAAGAGCCTGACGTTTGATTCTTTCCACTGGGAAGAGAAGAAACTCGTCTTCGTCCAGTCCAAAACCAGAGGACAGCACAATCTGGCTCATTTGTGGCAGTTTGCAATAAATTTGCATAGCCAGTATCATACCTTCTACATGATCATGTTCTATAGGCCATTTATTATATTTTTGCCATAATTGACAAATATTGATGGCAACTCTGCATCTCGTTATTTTACATATTAATCTTGAATTACCATATTTTCTATGCTATCCTAATAGAACATTTGTTCTTTTGCGGGGACTTATGTCGAATACTGCACTACAGCTAAATGTTGTTTCATATGGCAATGCTTGCCCCACAAGTACACGACTTAGCTAATAGTTTCAGGCAGTCATGCTAATATAGAATGCTATCAGTGTATGAGTATCAGAGCGTATATAAACCTCTGATACTCTTTTGCACAAATCTGTGTCAACTAGAGGAAATATTCTTATTCGGTATCATTGGTCAAGATACTTCAGTGAATGCATTTGGTAACGTATAAGTGAAAATTTCAGCGTGCCTTAGCACTATAATTTTGTATATATTTTGTACAATAATGACTAAATCGTGAAATTATCGCGAAATAGCTTGATTAGTTAAGTTTTGTGTAATATAATGTAAATGCTTGGCTGGATAGGAATAATTTTTCCGGCCGGCAAATACAATGATTGCTGCGGTAGGCAGAAAACTACTAATCTTTCTAAAGCGAGGGGACTATAAATGTTCGAGGACAAAACGTTAGTATGTAAGGATTGTGGGCAAGATTTTGTTTTTACAGCCGGTGAACAGGAGTTTTATTCCACAAGGGGTTTCCAGAACGAACCCGGAAGATGTAAAGAATGCAGGTCATCAAGAAAGTCCCAGTATGGAAGAGATGGTTCTTCCAAGAGAGAAAGAGAGTTGTTTGACGCCGTTTGTGCAGAGTGCGGCAAGGAAACAAAGGTTCCTTTCAAGCCACGTCTGGACAAACCTGTATATTGCAGTGATTGTTTTTCAAATCGCTAATTGATTTCTCATTAAGATAATATATTAAATTAAAATTTTTAAGCCCTGTGTATAAATGCACAGGGCTATACTTGTTTAGCTTTATAACCCTGTATTTGTAAGGCTGTGACGTTTTATAGGATTACATAAAATGTGTATCGCTGAACCAATTATCCATAGGAAATTCCACAACCGGAAGTGCTTTATTCAAGGTTATTCACAGGTTTATCCACAATATCCACAGGTTTTATATACACAAAACACCTGTTTTGTGCATAGCTGAGGAGGATGACCAAATGAGCGTAGTTACTGAATTATAACATTTTTTTAGCAAAACATGTTATAGAGCAAGCCACTAGGGTAATAATATTAAAAGCAGCAGTCCATATTCCGAGTGAGTATGAACAATACCAAATAGGAAAGGGGCAATGGTCTATGAAGTTCATAATCAGTGGTAAAAATTTTGAAGTAACAGAGGCGTTGCGGGAAAGAGTCAGCAAAAAGCTGGGTAAGCTGGATAAGTTTTTTAATCCGCAGACTGAAATTCATGCAACAATGAGCGTTCAAAAAAACAGACATATTCTGGAGGTAACCATCCCATCGAACGGAATAACACTTAGAGCGGAAGTTGCCGGCGATGATATGTACACATGTATTGATAAAGCAGAAGACATCCTTGAAAGACAAATCAGAAAGAATAAGACCCGCTTGGAGAAAAGACTTCATACAGGAGCCTTCAAGCCGGAATTCTTCAGTTCAGAAAGCACGGTAGAGGAAGAAAAGGATTTCAGGGTGGTACGTACCAAGAGATTTGCCATCAAGCCGATGCCTGTTGATGAAGCGATATTGCAGATGAATCTTCTGGGCCATGAGTTTTTCATGTTTTCCAATGCAGACACAAATGAAGTGAATGTGGTTTATAGACGTAAGGATGGGAACTATGGCTTGATTGAGCCCGAGTTCTAGGTCGCAGCAAGTAATTGATTCGTCTTCATTCATCGCCGACCTGCAGAGGTCAGCGATGAATGAAGATTCAGATAAATAAATACGCAGCAGTGGCATTGTCGGTGCCACTGCTGTTTTTAGGTTCAGGGGTCTTCAATACGAAAGGCATATTACAAATGCAAATAATTCTTATTTGCTTATAAACATTTTTGTGGTAAAATTTTGAGTATCATTATGAAGATGGCACAAGTTTGAAATTCGGGAGGAATAGATGTTCAAGTTCAATCAATTAATTCGTTTTGTGATTTTGGCCTTTATCGGTGTATTTTTGATTGCGGGATGTGGACGCGATGTAAATAATAACACAAAGAAGGACGATAGTGCAGGCATTCATATCGTTACGTCTTTTTATCCGGTTTATATAGCTTCTATTAATGTGACAAGAGATATACCGGGCGTTACGGTAATAAATATGACCAAACCCCAGACCGGTTGCCTCCATGACTATGCACTGAAACCGGAGGATCTGAAAACACTGGAAAAGGCGGATGTGTTCATTATAAATGGTGCGGGTATGGAAGCGTTTCTCGATGATGTAATCAAGCAGCAGAAAGATTTGAAAATCATTGATGCCAGCCGGAATATACCGCTTATGAAGGAAGACGGCGGAGAGGAAAATCCCCATGTCTGGGTCAGTGTTACCAATGCAATTACTTATGTGAATAATATCGCATCACAACTTTCTGCTATAGATAGCGGAAATTCGGAGAAGTATAGCGCAAATGCGGCTGCATACACCAAAAAGCTGGAAATATTAAAAAACGATATGCATGATGCGCTGGACAGTTTGGAAAACAGGGATATCATCACATTTCATGAGGCTTTTCCGTACTTTGCACAGGATTTTGACCTGAATATTGCCGCAGTAGTGGAGCGGGAGCCTGGTACAGAACCCACACCAAAGGAGCTTGGAGAAATTATCGATATGGTTGCTGAATCTGGCATAAAGGCTTTGTTTGCAGAGCCTCAGTATTCCTCTAAAGCGGCTGATACCATTGCCCGTGAAACCGGCGCAAAGGTGTACACCCTTGATCCCGTGGTTACGGGTGAAGCGCGGGAGGATGCTTTTGACGCTTATATCAAAGCGATGGAGCAAAATAAGATAACACTGGTGGAAGCATTGAGGTAACAAATGACGAACCTTAGGCATGAAAAATGTGAAGGGCAATGCTGCGGGCTTTGCTGCACGAAGATCGAAAACTTTGGTGTTACAAAGGGCTCAATGCGCATTCTTGAAAATGTAAATATTCACATACACTGTGGTGAGCTTACAGCGATCATCGGACCGAATGGCGCAGGCAAGACTACTTTATTGAAGGCTTTACTCGGTGAGGTGGCTCATACGGGTGAATTAACCTACCTTGATTTTAAGGGCTTCCGCAGTGACCGGCCAAAGATAGGTTATGTACCGCAGCAGCTTAGTTTTGACCCGGGTACGCCCACCAGTGTACTGGATCTGTTTATTGCCTGCCGGTCAAGAATGCCGGCATGGATCTTTAAACCCGGATATGTGAAGAAGCGTGCGCTAGAAGGATTGGCCAGGGTAAGGGCGGAACATCTTATCGATCGCAGGCTCGGTGCTCTTTCGGGAGGCGAGCTGCAGCGGGTGATGCTGGCTTTGGCTCTGGACCCGGTTCCGAATCTGCTGCTCCTGGATGAGCCGGTATCGGGCATTGACCAGGGCGGCTTGGAGCTGTTTTATCGCACGGTTTCGGATCTTCGGCAAAATTACGATCTTTCGATTATACTTGTTTCTCATGATCTTGAATTGGTGCAAAAGTATGCGGATCGGGTGATCCTGCTGAACCGGACGGTAATCAGTAGTGGTACGCCAAAGCAGGTATTCAGTGATGAACGTACCATGAAGTCTTTTGGTGTATCCTGCTTTTTCCCTGATAAGAGTGGAGAGGGCAAGGAGCTTGATGCAGCAGTATCAGAGGCTGACAGTCGTCCTGCCGGTGAGCATAAAGAAAAAGATACGGCAGTGGGACAGGGTAAAGATGAGGGCGATATGACGGAACAGCATAATGATAGTGGAACAACGGAACGGTATATGGGTGAAGGTAAGACGGCAAGGCAGGATAAAGGGGGGGAGAGCTGATGCTGGAGCTTTGGTACCAGGTAGTTGATTTTGTACTTCCCTTTGAATGGACAAACCATCAATTTATGAAGAATGCACTGCTGGCTGTGCTTTTACTGACTCCGCTGTTTGGGCTTCTCGGTACGATGGTGGTCAGCAACAGAATGGCTTTCTTCTCCGATTCCATCGGCCATGGCGCATTTACCGGTATTGCCATCGGGGCTTTACTGGGCGGAATCAGACCCATGTGGGGCGCAATTCTGTTTTCCATTCTGTTTGCGATTACTATTACAATGGTTAAGAATAAGAGTACGACTTCAACGGACACCATTATCGGAGTATTTTCTTCTACTGCTGTGGCCATCGGTCTTGTGCTGATGTCCTCCGGTGGAAACTTCAATCAGTATTCCTCCTACCTTGTAGGCGACCTGTTAAGTATTGCACCGTTTGAGATACTGCTGCTTTTTGTTGCTTTTATTGCGGTGATTGTGCTTTGGGTTCTCATTTTTAACAGGGTGCTGCTGATCAGCATTAATCAATCGCTGGCGGCCAGCCGCGGGGTAAATACCCTTCTGGTCGAGATGCTTTTTACAGCAGCGATTGCGGTTGTGGTAACCATAACGATCCAGTGGGTGGGTCTTTTGATTATTAATTCGCTTTTGGTACTTCCTGCAGCGGCTTCCCGAAATGTTACACGCAATGTGCGGCAGTATCATGCAGTATCTGTTGCAGTGTCAATGTTTGCGGGTGTTGCAGGGCTTATCCTTTCGTATTATTTCAATACTGTCACCGGTGCGACGATTGTTCTGATCGCGGCGGCATTGTTCTTTGTACTGTTTCTGCTCAGAAGGAAATTTGCCGGGTAGAACGATAAAACATGGTGATTCATCAGCAACACCGGTTCATAGTTTACATATAATACATTAGGTACCTTTGATGTATCAGGCTGCTGCGCCTGCAACGCCTGTCCAGCCGGGATTGATTGAAATTACTGCGCGGATTGAGGCTGTATTTGTCTATAGTCCTGCAATGTAATCCGGCTTCACTGATTACGGATCGCGTCGGCCAGCTCATTGAGGTAGACCCACCGTTCCATGGCTTCTTCCAGCTGCTTTTCAAGATGGTCTTTTTCGGAAAGCAGCTCCTGGAGCTTTGTGAAATCTGTGGCGGATTGGTTGATCAGCTCGTCTGTTTCACTGATTTTACTTTCAAGATCCGCAATCAGACCGTCTATTTGCTCGTACTCCTTCTGTTCCTTATAGGTGAATTTCAGCGGACGTACTTTTCCGGATTCTGATGTGCTGCCTTTTGTGGTGGATGACAAACCGGAGGCACCAGCGACACCGGCATCACCGGCAGTCCCGGAAGCCCCTGTAACCTTTGCATTCCCAGAAGCCCTTGCAGAGCCGGAAGCGGCAGTGGACATATTTCCGGTGGATTTCTCCTGTGGTTGCCTGGATACCTTTGCATAATAGGAATAATTACCTTCAAACCTTTCGATCGCACCATTGCCCTCGAAGGAAAAAATCTTCTCCGTAACCCTGTCAAGAAAATACCGGTCATGGGAAACCGCGATCACCGCTCCCTGAAAGTCATCCAGATAGCTTTCAAGCGTGGCAAGAGTCTGGATATCCAGATCGTTTGTGGGCTCATCCAGCAGCAGTATATTCGGTGCACCCATCAGAATGCGCAGCAGGTAAAGCCTTCGCTTTTCACCGCCGGATAGCTTGGATATGGGAGTCCATTGATCGGAAGGCGGGAACAAAAACCGCTCCAGCATCTGGGAGGCGCTTATCACTCCGTCTGGAACAGTCAGATATTCCGCTTCATCCCGGATATATTCAATGACTCTTTTACTTTCGTCCATTTCGTCATTTTCTTGGGTAAAAAAGCCTATTTTAATCGTATCCCCGGTGATCACGCTGCCACTATCAGGCTGTAGTCTTCTTGCGATTAATTTTAAGAGTGTTGACTTGCCGCTGCCATTGGGGCCGATAATGCCGATGCGGTCGTCCCTAAGCAAGATATAGCTGAAATCCCGGATGATTTCATTGTCATCAAAGCATTTTGTTATATGCTCCAGCTCGATAGTTTTTCTACCCATACGGGTCGAACCGGCTTTAATTTCTATATTTTCATAGGTGACAGGAGCTTGTTCCTCTTTTAGCTTTTCAAATCGGTCTATTCTGGACTTTTGTTTTGTGGAACGTGCCTGGGCGCCCTGACGAATCCATGCCAGCTCGCGTCTGTACAGATTCTGGCGCTTTCTTTCAGAGGCTTGCTCCAGCTCTTCTCTCTCAGCCTTCATCTCAAGAAATTTGCTGTAATTGGCCTGATAACTGAACAGTCTGCCGCTGTCCAGCTCAATAATCCTGTTTGAAACCCGGTCAAGAAAATACCTGTCGTGTGTAACCATGAGAAGGGCGCCTTTGCGGCTGTTCAGGTATTTTTCCAGCCAGTCCACCGTATCATTGTCAATGTGGTTTGTGGGCTCATCGAGAATCAACAGGTCAGCAGGATGGGTCAATGCTGCCGCCATGGCCACTCTTTTCTTCTGACCGCCGGAGAGCGTGCCGACTTTTGCATCGAAATCCAGTATCCCCAGCTTGGTCAGCAGGGTTTTTGCTTCAAACTCTCCCATTTGCCGGGCAGCGGGGGATAGACCCATGAAAACCTGGTCCAATACGCTAAGATCGCCTTCAAACAATGGGTTCTGAGGGAGATACTCGATCCGGAGACCATTTGCCTTGATGATTTTTCCTTCGTCCGGGTATTCAACACCGGCGATTACCTTCAGAAGCGTTGTTTTACCGGTGCCGTTGATTCCAATGACACCGATCTTCTCACCTTCATTGATACCCAACGATATCTGATTGAAGAGGATTTTCTCACTGTAGCTTTTTGATATTTTTTCGGCAGATATAAGGTTCACTTATGCGTACATTTCCTTTCTCATGGCTTGGATATCTTCGTTTTCCAGGTATTCATCATAGGTCATCTGCTTATTGATCAACCCTTTTGGAGTGATTTCCATGATTCTGTTTGCGACGGTTTGAACAAACTGGTGGTCATGGGAGACAAACAGGATCGTTCCCTTGAAATTGATCAAACCATTGTTCAAAGCCGTGATAGATTCCAGATCCAGATGGTTCGTAGGCTCATCGAACAGCAGCGTGTTGGCGCCTGACAGCATCATTCTTGACAGCATGCAACGCACTCTTTCACCTCCGGAAATAACAGCCGCTTTTTTCATGGCTTCCTCCCCGGAAAAGAGCATTCTGCCGAGCCACCCCCGGAGGAAGGTTTCTGTCGGTTCTTTTGAAAATTGTCTGAGCCATTCCACTAATGTCAGGTCCACATTATCGAAAAACTCTGTGTTATCCTTTGGAAAATATGCACGGGATGTTGTGATGCCCCATTTAAAATCCCCGCTGTCCGGTTCGATCTCTTCCATCAGTATTCTGAAAAGTGTTGTTTTCTCAAGTCCGTTAGGTCCCACAAAAGCAACCTTGTCTCCTTTATTGATGGTGAAGCTGATATTGTCAAGGACCTTTACACCATCCAATTCTTTCGTGATTCCATTGACCGTCAGAAGATCGTTTCCAACCTCTCTGTCAGGCTTGAAATCCACAAAGGGATATTTACGGGAGGAAGGGCGGATGTCCTCAAGCGTCAGCTTTTCCAGCTGCTTCTTTCGGGAAGTAGCCTGTTTGGATTTGGAAGCATTGGCGCTGAACCGCTGAATAAATTCCTGCAGCTCTTTGATCTTTGCTTCCGTCTTCCGGTTCATGTCTTTGGCCTGTTGCAGAGCCAGCTGACTGGACTCATACCAGAAATCATAGTTGCCTGCATACAGTTGTATCTTTCCATAATCAATGTCGGCAATCTGGGTGCAGACCTTGTTCATGAAGTGCCTGTCATGGGAGACAACAATAACGGTATTTTCAAAATTGTAGAGAAAATTCTCCAGCCAGGTAATGGAGGATACGTCCAGATGGTTTGTAGGCTCGTCCATCAGCAGGATGTCCGGAGCGCCGAACAATGCCTGGGCAAGCAGGACACGTACCTTAATGTTTCCATCGAGATCACCCATGCGCTTGTAATGATATTCCTCACCAATGTCCAGACCATTGAGCAGTGTGGCTGCCTCCGACTCGGCCTCCCAGCCGTTGAGCTCGGAGAACTCGGCTTCCAGCTCGGATATCCGTATACCGTCTTCTTCTGTGAATTCCGATTTGCTATAAAGCAGCTCTTTTTCATCCATTATTTCGCAGAGACGTTTGTGTCCCAGCATAACAGTCTTCAGAACTTCATATTCATCAAACTCAAAATGGTTCTGCTTCAAAACTGCCAGTCTTTTACCCGGCTCTATTGTTACCTCGCCGCTGTTAGCCTCTATTTCACCGGACAGGATCTTCAAAAAGGTGGATTTGCCGGAACCGTTGGCTCCGATCAGGCCGTAACAGTTGCCCGGAGTAAATTTCATATTAACGTCTTCAAATAATACGCGCTCCCCGAACCTTAGGGAAATACCGGTGGTGCTGATCATATAAATTACATCCTCTATTCTCTATATTTGCATTATTTTTTGCATCCCCTATTTTAACACACATAGGGCAAATTGTCACAGGAACTCATAGTATAATGAAGGGAGTGATTTTTATGGCAAATGTATATGTTTACAATGATCGTAATAACAGCATGGAATATTACACACTTGCTGAAACAGATGCAATGCCTTACAATATCGGCAGAACGCTTACAGTGGGAGAATTCAGGGGAAGCTCACGGGCAGGGACACTATGGACATCCCGGCGGGCTATGGAAGCCTTTAATGTTACGAGAAATCTCTGGGGACGTCCTATTTATGTAGGGTATGCCTTTAAGCGAATATGGGAGGGCGGTCATGCCGCCATGTCGCAGCACTATGCCGGGGTATCCTTTGATGTGGGACAGAACCTGGACAGTGTTACAAGGGATCAGCTTCGTAATACAGCGATACAAGCAGGTGTCTGGACTTATGTAGAACCGGCATACCTGACTCCCACATGGGTTCATATGGATGCACGGCAAACACCTGCGGCCTGTGCAGCAGGCGGGTACCCACTTGTAAGAACCGGAAGTGTAGGTGTATACGTACTGACACTGCAAGACGCCCTCAACGCTCTTGGATATACAGGTTCCGGCCTGGATGGATATTTCGGCAGCGGAACACGCAATGCAGTAATCCGCTTCCAGCGGGCACAAGGGCTTGATGCAGATGGTATTGTCGGCTGCCTTACATGGGAAGCCCTTACAGAGGCTGCAGCCGGTATCGGGCAAACGCCAACGGTTGTAGACCCTTAATAAGATGCAGCCGGAACCTATAAAGAGGTATCGACAGTCAGAACCCATTGAAGGATAACGATTGTCAGTACCCTAAGAAGAAATGCCTGTGTACGTGAATCGTGCATCATAAATTCGGCTATGCTTTATTTACAATGAACGTAGGAGCAAACTTTGGAGATTTACCTTTGATAACCCTATGGTAGTAATCATATGTCAAGGGCTCTTCTTCTGTTAGTATTCTCCCCTCAACTGCTTCTGCAAGGAATATGGTATGGGTTCCTGCGTCCATGGAATTGATCACCCTGGCCTCGAAGACAGCGATTGTATTATCTATCAATAGAGGTACTCCGGTGGTACCATATTCAAAATGGAGATTGCCGAATTTATCTGTGGTGCGGCTGGACTTGAAACCGAAGTTACCGATGAAGTTAAAGTCTGTTTCCTGTCTTAGGACACTGACTCCGAAGAGCCCTGTTTTCCCTATAATTTCGTTTGTTAAGCTCTCCTTGTTTATTCCGATCATCATTTGGACAGGCTCTGCTGTAACCTGGCAGACAGTGGTTGCTACCATGCCGCTGAGCTTATCACCAAGCCTTGCTGAGATGACATACAGTCCATAAGTAATTTTAAAAAATGAGTTAAGATCCATATCCGAAGACACCTTTCATTGTTAATATTTTGTCAGGCCATTTCGGTCTATGCCAGCGAAGGCACAAATTTACGGGTGACAAGTCAATATAGTATTTACCCAAAATATATCAAATAAATTGTTTAATATTTATTTAATCATATTTTAATATACGAGTGGTGAAATTGGCAATCGGTTAACTGCAAAAACCTGATTAAAGTATAACATATTTATGGAAGTCACAACCATTTGGTGGTATAGTTTTGCATAACATGGTATAGTTTGAGGATAAAGGGTAAATAAATGGAAGAAGTATACCGCTGTTATTCTACATAGTGCAATCAATTTTAATACAATATATCAATGCGATATGAATATAGGAGACATGATAATGAAGAAAGTGCCGATCAGTGAATTAAGCCAAAGGATGGAACGTTTCAGAAAGAGAATGGATGAGAAAACGCCGGAATGGGAATTGGCTCTGGTGATCAGTAAGATCAACCAGTATTATTTTACCGGAACTATGCAGGAGGGCTTGCTTTTCATACCACGGAACAGTGAAGCGGTGTACTTTGCACGCCGCAGCTATGAACGTGCAATGGATGAATCTGTTTTTCCAGACATTCAACCCATGAACAGCTACCGTGATGCTGCAGCGATCCTGGGGAAGCTGCCTGCCAAGGTACATCTGGAAGCAGAACTGGTTCCTCTGGCAATGTATGAAAGGCTTCAGAAGTATTTCGGTTTTACTGAGTTCAGTTCATTGGATGCCGCAGTGATGGGTATAAGGTCCGTAAAAAGCCGGTATGAGCTTGATTTGATGATGAAGGCCGGGGAGATTCACAGGAAAGTTCTGGAGGAGCGGGTGCCTGAGCTTCTAAGGGAGGGTATGTCGGAGGGGGATCTGACAGCGGCTCTTTTTGCCGCATTGCATGAGGAGGGTCATCAGGGCGTTGCCAGGTTCAGCATGTTTGATACAGAGATACTGCTGGGACATATTGCATTTGGAGAAAGCTCACTGTATCCTACTTATTTTAACGGCCCCGGCGGTAATTACGGACTCAGTCCGGCGGTTCCGCTAATGGGAAACAGGGAACGCAGGCTCTCGCAAGGTGATCTAATATTTATTGATACAGGGTGCGGTGTCGAAGGGTATAATTCCGACAAGACCATGACCTACGTATTTGGGAAACCGTTGCCGAAGCATGCGGTGGAGTATCATCAGAAATGTGTGGATATCCAGAACAGGATCGCTGAGATGCTGAAGCCCGGAGAAAAGCCTTCCAATATTTACAATGCGATCATGAAACAGGTTGACGAGCAGAATCTTCCGAATTTTATGGGCTATAAAAATAGAAGGGTTAAGTTCCTGGGCCATGGGATAGGGTTGCAAGTCGATGAACAGCCGGTTCTGGCCAACGGCTTTGATGAACCTATACAGGAGGGGATGGTTTTTGCTGTTGAACCAAAAGCCGGTGTGGAAAATGTGGGTATGGTCGGAATCGAGAACACCTTCCTTGTAACAAAGGACGGCGGTGTTTGTATCACGGGGAATCATCCCGGGCTGATGAGTGTAGAATAGCCCGCGATAAATGCATAAATTTCATGCTTCGATAAAACAATAATGAAAGACACGAATGCAGAAGAAGGAAGACCGTGCGATATACTCATGTCGACAGTAACCAACTTATTTATTGTGGAAAGGAGAATGGCCATGACAGATAAAAAAAAGAAGGACTATCATATGGGAGTACCTGTAGAAAAGCATGATACGGCAGCATGGGCAAATATTGAAAGCAAAATATCACATTCTGAGGTCACTGTACCTTCGGAGGAACAGACTATAAATGCCAAGGATTATGTAGACGCCAATGAGAAGTAAGTCCCAGAAAGGGGCACAACATAGAGCATTCATAATATTATACTGCAATTTAACAGAAACAAAATGAAAAGTGCGGCTGTCACAGCCGCACTTTTATTCTGTATATCAGAGGTGTTTGTTGACTTACTTCGAATCCGCCAGACGCTTATAAGCTTCGTATCTATCGTTAGCGTGGTTTTCAGCCGCATTGAAGAGTTCCTCCGCGACCTCGGGGAATGTGGTTTTCAGCTGTGTATAGCGAACCTCGCCTAGCAGGAAGTCCTTGAACGACTCCGTCGGTTCTTTTGACTCCAGCAGGAACGGATTCTTGCCTGCGTCGCGCAGCTCTGGATTATAACGGTAGAGGTGCCAGTAACCTGCATCGACAGCCTTCTTCTCCTCGGCGATACTTGTGCCCATTCCGGATTTGATTCCATGAGAGATACACGGAGCGTATGCGATGATCAGCGAAGGTCCATCATAGGCTTCTGCCTCGGCAATAGCCTTTATTGTCTGGTTCATGTTTGCACCCATGGCAATCTGTGCGACATAAACATAGCCATAGCTCATTGCCATCATACCCAGATCCTTCTTTCTGATCTTCTTGCCGCCAGCGGCGAATTTAGCTACGGCAGCAGTAGGTGTCGCCTTTGAGGACTGGCCGCCTGTATTGGAATAGATTTCGGTATCCAGTACAAAGACATTGACGTTTTCGCCCGATGCCAGAACATGGTCCAATCCGCCGTAACCGATATCATAAGCCCAACCGTCACCACCCAGTATCCAGATAGACTTTTTGATAAGGTGATCTTTCTTGTCATAAATCTCCTCAAGCACCTTATTCCCTTTGCGGACAGTCTCTGTC
>JAEZLF010000189.1 GCA_023435925.1 Bacillota bacterium | reverse complement strand
CTTAAGGAAGTCGGAAGACCGGGAATGGGGATGCTGGCGGCGGAGAGTGCCGTAACGGAATCAGGGGATCTCGCGGCTGCAAGCCACAACAGGCTTCGTCCCTGTGATTCACATCTGGTTGCCATGTTCAATGAGATGATTGTTGACAACGGGAATCTTGTCAGGGCTGCCTACTCGCTGGATTACGGCATGAGGAACGCCTCGCTGGCCTGCACCATAGTCGGAGGATTAGGCGGGGATGCTCCCGGAGCAACGCTGGTTATGATTGCTTCCATTATGGCCGCGAATATTGTATGCCTGGCAGACTACCATCTATGTCATCCTATCCATGTCCGGGACATAGCCACCACAGCGAGGGGCTGCTTGTGGCTCCAGGCTGTTCTGTGCCAAACCTTCGCGAAAAAAGCACCTGCCATCATCGTCTGCGATATCTGGTCCAAGAGCGGCGCTATGACGAAGGAGATTTTTTATGAAGTAGCGGCAAATGCTATTGTGGTCACTGTATGCGGAGGACATCTGGAGGGAGTCGGATCCACTGACGGAAGAGAACCCAACGGGACAGGGCTTGAGGCCAGATTTATGGGTGAAGTCGGAAAAGCGGTTACAAAGCAGCGGATGACACGGTTACAAGCCAATGAACTGGTTCTGAAGCTACTTGATAAGTACGAGCATATTTTTGCCGAACCGGAAAAATATATTGGAAAACGGTTCGACGAGGCTTACGATATGGCCACAGTAACGCCTCTGCCCGAGTGGGAAAGGATGTACCTTGAAGTAAAAGAGGAGTTAAGAGAAATGGGGCTGCATATCGAATAGGGTAAAAAACTCAGGAGTATGTGCAGGTTGCAGCATATTTCGAAGCTCATATTACGTGAAAGAGAATGAGTTTGAGACTTCATTAGTACAAGGTTATCAAAATATGTGTTTCACGCATTATTCCATATAAAAAACAGATGCTTTCCGAGGATGAAAGCATCTGTTTTTATGTTTCTGCGCCATTCGATATTCCGGCTATATCATCCAAAGTACAATTAAAAATGAACTTGCTCCAAAATAGCGTCAATCTTGCCTTCCGCTTTTTCCAAGGCTTCAAGTCTTTCCTCTTCTGTAGTACCTGTGCCATCGACTAAAAGATCGTCAATTTTACTTATGCCAATGAATTTCATGATATCTTCCACGTAATTCAGGCCTTTGTTTAAAGCAGGCTTAATAATCCAGGGAATATGAGCACCGGAGGACTGCACATAAATAAAGGTCCTGTATCTGTCATTTAATAATCCTTCCGGCTTTTCATTAACAAAAGTAATTGTTTTCTCAGCCTGGACTATGCAATCAATATAATCTTTAAGCAGCCCGGGAAATGAAAGGCTCCACATGGGTGCAGCAACAATATAGACAGAGGCGGAGACAAATTGATCACAAAGCTTAATCATTTGCTGTACATCCTTTTGCTCTTCCGCACTTAACTTAGAGAGAGCCGAGGAGTCAACAATTGTACTGCGACTGCTGAAACAGCTGTATTTCGGACGTGGGATATACTCCTTATATAAGTCCAGTTCTTCAAGTCTAAAATCAGCATATTTTTCTAAAAAACGATTTACTAGTTTGCGCCCTATTGTTCTGCTGGAGGATAATTCATCCGGCTTTGAGTTTGCAATAATATAAAGTAATTTGTTCATTATTTTGCTCCTTTTATGAATTTCCAAGTTATTATTTGCATTTTACTGTGATTCATACCATGAAAATTCAATGAACAACATCGGCTGGACGAACATGAGTTTACAATAACTTTTTGCGAAATATGTTGTAAAGCGTATTCGTGTGTGCTACAATTAACAACGAATAAGATATCTTTAAGTTTGGTACAGTGATGCCGACAAGATGTTATAGTAAGGTTATGATTGCGTTGTGGCCTTATATTAAGTGAAGCATAATCTTGTCTGCCAATGTACAGACAGGATTTTTTATTTGGAGTATTTGTACAAGCAGGTCACTTAATAATAAGGGGGATGTTGTAATGTCAAAAAATCAGCAGGTAATCGGTTATCTTCCCGATGAACAACCACCAATATGGAAGCTGTTGCTATATGCAATACAGCAGGTGATTGTTATGTTTCCGGCAACAGTGGCTGTTGCTATCATCACAGGTTTTCATATTTCGACAACAATTTTTGCAAGCGGTCTTGCAACCATCTGTTTCATTCTAATTACCGGAAGAAAGATCCCGCTGTATTACGGCTCCAGCTTTTCCTACGTTGCTGCAATCGGCAGTCTGATGGCATCTGATGCACTGGCCGGATCCACGCTGAACGAGAAAATTGCAGTAGCACAATTTGGTATTATCATGTCCGGTTTCGTTTCCATCGCTGCAGGATTAATTATTAGACGATTCGGGCAGGAATCCATTGAAAAAATACTCCCCGCTTCTATTACAGGCCCTATTGCAATGGTAATCGGACTCACTCTTGCAGGAACGGCATTAGGAGACGCAGCATCCGTAGCAGGTGCAATATCAGTTCCGGAAACGCAGACAGCACTTGCAGCCAACATGGCTTGGATTGTTTCACTGGTGACTTTAATCTCAACAATTCTGCTTTCTGTATATTTAAAAGGCTTCCTGGGACAATTGCCGCTGCTTCTGGGCCCAGCTATCGGTTGTTTCACAGCGTTGATTATTCAGCTTACAACAGGTATCAACCTCTTCAAGGTTTTGCCTGATGCAGCCAACAGCGGATTTTTTGCGCTTCCCGTATTCACACTTCCGAAGGTTTCATGGATGGCAGTTGCGGCCATTATGCCCATAGCTATAGCGACTATTCCGGAATCTACAGCACATGTATTCCAGCTGGATATATACGTAAATGATTTAGCTAAGAAAAAGGGGACCGGCAAGAAATATAATATTGCAGACAAGCTTGGTATTAACCTGATCGGTGATGGTATCGGCGATATGGTTTCAGGATTTGTCGGCGGCCCCGCCGGAACAAATTATGGTGAAAACATCAGCGCAATGGCTATCACAAAAGTTTTCTCCATACCGGTTTTGATTGCAGCTTCAATTATTGCTATGGTTATTGCCTGCTTCACACCTCTTATCAATGCCATTTATTCCATCCCCACCGCAGTCATAGGTGGTTTGGAGGTTTACTTATTCGGTGCTATAGCAGCACAAGGTATAGCGATTATGGTTGAGAAAAAAGTGGATCTCTTCAGTTCAAAAAACACGGCTATTATTGCAACAATTATGATTATCGGACTTGGCGGACAGTATGCATTCGGAGGAAACATCCCCTTCTTTGGTATAGATGTGCCCTGTATTGCAGGTGCAGCTATATTCGGTATTATACTCAATCTGATATTGAGCATCGGTGGTAAGAAACCGGTTGAAAAGGAAATAGCTCCTAATCAGTAACAAATCACAGTACCATAAAGAACAACCCCGGACGTTGTTGACGATAACAATGCCCGGGGTTTTTATGTTTGCAATCATGTGTCTTGGCTCAACGGTATAGTGACGATTCAGGCACCGGCTGCGCTGTAAAATTGTGTTTTAGTAAAAATACTTGTATTGTTAATGACAATACGATATAATTATTACCAGGTAATATAACCAGATTACAATCATTAAGAAAAGGATTGAATTTTTTTGGTATGGTTGAGGTGATGATAATGAATAAAGGCATCAGTATATCTGAAAACAGCGGAAGAAGAATTATAAAAGGGTTGGGATACTATGAACCGAGAAAAATAAATGATCTTAAGGAAATGGTGAAGGGGAGTGTTCATCGGTATCATCATGCCGTAGGTTTCCGGTTTAAGGATCATCATGGGAACATCACAGGGAAAACCTATATTGAATTCGACCGGGATATCGACAGCTTGGGCACTGCGTTGATTTCATTAGGACTGAAGGATACCCGCATATCTATCATAAGCGAAAATCGATACGAGTGGGGAGTCTGCTATTTTTCGATCATTAATGGTACAGGTGTAGCGGTACCTATGGATAAATATCTACCACAAAAGGAAGTGGAAAATCTGATTGAACGTGGAAAGGTAGAGGCGATTTTCTACAGCCCTGCTTTCCATCCGGTCATGCTGGATATCGCAAAAGTCAATACAAGGATTCGATATTATATTTGTATGGAAAAGCCGGAGGATTTGCCGGAGCAAGATCCCAGATTCCTGACATTGCCGGAGCTGATCCAAAAAGGAGGGGCGCTGTTGGATTCCGGAGACAGGTCCTTTATAGATACGGTTATAGATAGAGATACAATGTCTATCCTGCTCTTTACGTCAGGAACGACAAGCATGTCGAAGGGTGTCATGTTGTCACATTTAAATGTCGCAAGCAATGTGACAGGAATGACAACGATTATTCACGCCGGTCCGGGAGATGTTCACCTGTCGTTACTGCCGCTGCACCATACCTTTGAAAACAGTATAGGTCTTGCATTCATGGTGCATAGTGGTGTTTGCATCGCCTATTGTGATGGGATAAGGTATATTTCGCAAAATCTTCAGGAATATGGAGTTACGATACTTGTGGCGGTCCCAGCCATATTGGAGGCAATGTACAGAAAGCTGCAGGAGGGCATTGCAAAATCGGGCAAGGCAAAATTACTGGGATTTCTGACAAAGGTGTCGGAACTGCTTCGCCATGTGGGCATTGATTTGAGAAGGAAGCTCTTCAAAAGTGTTTTTGATAAACTTGGGCCAGGCTTGAGACTGGCTGTTTCCGGTGCTGCGCCGCTGGACCCTGAGGTGGTTGTCGGATTTGAGAAAATGGGGTTGATTCTGCTGCAGGGATATGGACTCACTGAAACATCTCCTGTGGTTGCCGCAAATAATGATTTTGTAAATGTACCCGGCACAGTGGGATATCCTATGGCTGGAATTGAGGTCGCCATAGATTCACCGGATGAAAACGGTATGGGTGAAATAATTACCAGGGGTGGCAATGTTATGCTTGGCTATTTTGAAGACCCGAATGCCACAGCAGAGGTCATCGACAGTGAGGGCTGGTTCAGAACAGGTGATCTGGGTACCATTGATGAGGAAGGAATTATTCGGATAACGGGCCGCGCCAAATCCATGATTGTCTTTACGAACGGTAAAAAGGCATTTCCTGAGGAATATGAAGTGCTGCTGAATCATATTCCGGGAGTCAAAGATTCCTTTGCATGGGGAAATGCTGCACCGGACGGGGATATACAGGTGTGTGCGGAACTGGTTATTGACAAAGAGAGATTTATTTCGGAGCGGAACAGTTTACCGTCCGAAAGTGAATTATCATCGATTTTTGAATCTGCGATACGAGAAATTAACAAAACCCTTCCGCAGTACAAAATTATTCGCTATTTTATTATGACGTATGATGAGATTGTAAAAACAACTACGTTAAAAATCAAACGGTCTGTTGAATATGAAAAAATCAAAGGGTTGCTGAACAAAGCCGGACTTGAGATGAGAAAGGCTTCAGGCAAGGTATTGGGATAAGGCGCGGACTATTAGGCAGAGAAAGGGTGGTATTCTAAATAGAGAGTCGTTTCGTATAACAGAAGAATTGGTATATTGACAAATATAGAGCAAAGCTATCATAATGTGACAAGAGGCTATCATTTCTTAAGAAGGATAGGGTGCATTATGCAAGACAATTCCGCAGGCAAACACCATATAAAAATGAAAGGCATAAAAACATTGGGATTATGTCTGTTTTTCGTAGGTATTGTTGCAGTCAGTGCGGTTTTTATCCGCTACATTTGGATTAGTGTAATGGAAGCTGAAAAAGAAGCGATTCAGCTGGCTGTTGCTGTGGAATCCGGAGTTATTTTACTTCTTCTCTATTTAATTATTTTGGGTTATTACCTGGCGATATCCCGCAATCAGGCATTAAAAAGAGAAAAGGTCACTCTGGCTGAAGTCGATGCCAAAATGAAAGAAAATATTAAGCTCTTTAGATCCGTATTTAATCAGGCACCGATAGGAATTGCCATAGGAGACGGAGAAAAGTATACCGTTGCTGAGATAGAAGGCCTGCCGGGTATTAACCCCATGTTTGAAAAGATACTGGGAAGAGGAAAAGAAGAACTGGCCGAAGCAAGGTGGACTGAATTAACGCATCCGGATGATCTTGAAAAGGATCTTGATTATTTCAAAAGCTTCCGGCAAGGTGAAATTCCCGGCTATTCGATGGTTAAGAGGTATATCCGGCCGGATGGTTCTTTTGCCTGGATCAATATGACGATTGCTGAATTGAATCTGGACAATGAGTCTGTAAATGGAAATAAACATCTTTGCCTGATAGAAGATATTTCAGAGCGTATCAGGACAGAGGAAGCCTTGCGGGAAAGTGAGCGCAGCAAAGCGGTACTTCTATCCCATCTGCAGGGTATGGCATATCGATGCAGCTATGATATGAACTGGACAATGGAGTTTGTTTCAGACGGTTGCTATGACCTTACCGGATACCAGCCATCCAGTTTGCTATACAATAGGGATTTGTCCTTTAATGATTTGATTGCGCCTGAATACAGGGGAATTTTATGGAGTGAATGGAGCCGGATACTGGAACTCAGAATTCCGTTCCGGTACGAATATGAGATTATATCTGCCGCCAACGAGCGAAAATGGGTGCTGGAGCTGGGTCAGGGCATCTATGATGAAGATGGGAAGGTAGAGGCCTTAGAGGGTATTGTTATCGACATCTCAGAAGGAAAGAAGAGAGCGGCGCAAATTCAATATATGAGCGATCATGATTTTATGACCGGCCTTTATAACCGCAGATTCTTTGAGGATATGATGGGGAAATATGCATCGCAGGAAGATAGCCTGCCATTGACAATTATTGTTGCGAGTATTAATGGGATGCGATTGATTAATGATGCATTTGGACATGCTGAGGGAGACCTGCTGATTACTGAAACGGCAAAAATCATTCAAAACTGCTGCCGGAAAGGAGATATACCGGCAAGGATTGGTGGCGATGAATTTGGCATTCTCATGCCAATGGCAGATGAAGAGGAAGCGCATCTTGTGATGGATAAAATAGAGAAAGTGTGTGATAAGCAAAGCAGGTCAAATAAAAACCGTCTGTATGATATCAGCCTGACTACGGGCTATTGTGTCAGAAAGGTCATTACGGAAGACATTGAGGCTGTATTAAAAGCTGCAGAAGAGTATATGTACAAGCGAAAGCTTCTGAACCAAAAAAGCTCTCACAGCGCACTTCTTTCCTCCGTTATGACTACTATGTATGAAAAGAGCCAGGAAACGGAGGAGCATTCGGAAAGGATTGCAAAACTCTCCAAAACAATTGGCTCAAGGATGCAGCTTCCACAGAAAAGCCTGGATGATTTGCAGCTGCTTTCTATGCTGCATGATATAGGTAAGGTTGGAATTGATGACAGAATATTGAAAAAACCAGGCAAATTGAATGAAGAAGAATGGAGAATCATGAAAAAGCACCCGGAAATCGGCTATCGTATTACCATGTCTTCTCCGGAACTGGAACATATTGCGCAATATATACTGTCACATCATGAGCGCTGGGACGGGAAAGGCTATCCCCATGGGTTGAAGGGTGATGAGATCCCGTTACTCTCACGTATTCTCTCACTGGTAGATGCCTACGATGCCATGACAGAAGACCGTGTCTATAGAAAGGCTCTGAGCAGAGAAGAGGCATTAGAGGAGATCACAGCGAATTCCGGTACACAATTTGATCCGGAGATTGTGAAGATATTCATCGAAATCATTTAGCACAGTTGTGAAGGAAGAAAAAGTGAAATTGTCCTTCTGACAGCGGCTTCTGGAATTATTTGGGTTTTAAACCGGAACAGTTGCTTTATGGGTTACGGGAGCTTACTATTGCATTCGTGATGGCCATTGACATCACTTCGCTTGCCATGGTACCAATGAGATTGATATCACCTTTCACCTCATTCGTTGCCATCGTAAAAATGGTGTCTCCGTCAAGCATTGTATGCACCGGATGAATAGACCTGGCAAAACCATTATGAGCCATTTGCGCAACTTTATTTCCTTCAGCCTTTGTCAGTATGGCGTTTGTGGCTATAACCCCTATGGTTGTATTGCGCATGGGAAAACCCACCGGACTGTTTTTCATTTTCATGATGGAATACGTATTCAGCAGTTCCTTTTTTTCGTAATCATAAACACCGGCGATTTGTTTTCCCGAAGCATAGTCGAAAACATCTCCGAAGCTGTTGACAGCAACGATGGCAGATACGATGATTTCACCGGCCTTCAGTGACGCACTGCCAAGCCCGGATTTCATGGCATGGTCAGGTCCCAGAACTTTGCCTACGGTCGCTCCCATTCCACAGCCGATACAGCCTTGCCTTGTCTCATCAGATGATGCGGATTTTGCTGCTTCATAGCCCATCTTTATATCCGGCCGTATTCCAGCATCACCTATGTTCAGGTCAAAAATAACGGCGGAAGCCACAATAGGCACTTTAGTGACTCCAACGTCAAAGCCGATACCTTGCTCTTCCAGATACTTCATCGCTCCCGAGGCGGCTTCCAGTCCAAAGGCACTGCCGCCGGCCAGCACAACGGAGTGAATTTTATCCACCATCTTTTCCGGCTTCAACAGATCCGTTTCTCTGGTGCCCGGAGCCGAGCCCCGCACATCTACACCTCCGGTGGCACCCTTATCGCAGATCACAACCGTACAACCGGTCATGCCTTCCACAGATTGAGCATGTCCGACCTTTATACCCTTTACATCTGTGATATAACCGGGATATTTCGTAACATCCATCTTGTCGTCCTCCTGTCAATATACCGGAGCTTCTTC
>JAEZLF010000169.1 GCA_023435925.1 Bacillota bacterium | reverse complement strand
CTTAACTGCGCCTTTGAAACAGCTTGCTTCCCTGCTTTTCAATGAGCAGCAGAAAAGGGTAGCCCAGCCCATAGCAGGCTATTATCTCACCCAATGCCACAAAGCCCATTGTTACCAGCATTGGCAGATTTGCCGTAAGCTTCAGTATGATGGCCACAAACACCGCATTCATAATAACGGGAGGTAATGGAGCCAGATATTTTGCCGGCATTTTGCTGGTCAGGAAGGCAGCAATCAGCGTGGCCATACTACCCAATACGATGTCATATATTCCGGCACCTACAAAAATATTGGCAGTCAGACATCCTACAAAGAGTCCCGGAATTGCAGCAGGCGTGAAAAACGCCAGTATGGTCAGTGCTTCAGAAACCCGCACCTGTATCTGACCGGAGCCTCCGGGTATCAGAATGGTCAGCGCTGCATACATGGCGGCAATCACTGCCGCTTCCACCAGATATCTTACTGCATTTCTTGTTTTATTCATTTTATGTCCCTCTCGTCCGTACATCCATCCCGTCCATCTATCCGCTGTTCAGCCGCAATCGTACCTCACCGGTCAGCATCGTTCCCGCCGCAGCATAGCATTTCCACCGCAGCAAAAAATTCAAACAAAAAGGAGCGTTTCCGCTCCTGCAAATCAACTTTATCAACTGCCGTTCCATATGGACAGGCAGCTTACCCGTAGTTTTGTTTACAGACAGGATGGTCACGAACTGTCTTATTTTTATTGTTTCGTTTTATGATATACTACAGCTGCTCTATTTGTCAAGCCATATGCTAATCGCCAAAATCCATCACCCGGATTGCCATCGTGGGGCACGCCTTCGTGCATTCTCCGCAATTGGTGCACTTGGCATAATCGATTTTTGCCAGCGTACCCTCCATGTGAATTGCATCAAAAGCACATGCCTTTACACAGCGGGTACAGCCAATACATCCCACTTCACAGTTGCTTTTTGTGACCGCACCCTTATCTCTGGATCTACACATAACAGAATACTTTTTATCTTTGGGAATAATTTCAATCAGATGCTTCGGGCAGGCTGACACACATTTCTCACACGCTTTGCAACGGTCTTCTATGACCCTGGCAATTCCGCCTGTAATAACAATGGCGCCAAAAGGGCAAGCCTTCATACAGTTTCCGTGCCCAAGGCAGCCGTAGGAGCAGGCTTTATGACCGTTAAAAAGCTGTGCTGCAGCAAAGCAATCGTGAATCCCCTCATAAGCGTATTTCTCCTTGCTGACGCTGCAGCGGCCATTGCACAAAACCCTTGCAGCCGTTCTCTTAATTCCGGCCGCTTCCACTCCCATAATACCGGCTATCTGCCCGGCAACAGCATCCCCGCCAACAGGACATGCGTTTACTCCTGCGCTTCCTGATACCACTGCATCCGCATAACCATCGCAGCCGGGGAAGCCGCAAGCACCGCAATTTGCACCAGGCAGAACCTCACGGACCAGAGGTATCCTTTCATCCACCTCAACGGCAAAAACCTTTGCAGCATAGGATAAGCCTATCCCAAAAATCAGTCCCAAGCCGCTTATTACCAATACTGCCATTAATATATCATTCATAAGTTAACCCCCCGGATTCTCATTTAAGTAACCCCTGAAATCCTAAAAACGCCAATGAAACCAGTGATGCAGCAATCAATGAAATCGGAAATCCTTCCAAACATTTTGGAACCTCGGCAGTTTCAAGACGTTCCCTGATCCCTGCAAATAATACAATTGCCAGTGTAAATCCAACCCCGGAGAACGCACCATTGAGAACAGATATCAGGAATCGGCCTTCGCCGGTAATCTCAAGATTCAACAGACAAACACCTAATACGGCGCAGTTTGTCGTGATCAACGGCAGATATACACCCAGTGCCTTATATAGCGCCTGGCTGGTTTTCTGGAGTACCATTTCAACCAATTGAACCAGTGCCGCAATAACAAGTATGAAAGCAATCGTCTGCAAGTACTCCAGTTCAAACGGTTTTAAAATAAATTCCTGAACAGCCCAGGTGGCCGCGGATGAAAAGGCCATGACGAAAATAACTGCCACACCCATGCCTGCCGCTGTTTTGATCTTTTTGGAGACGCCTAGAAACGGGCATATCCCCAGGAATTTCACTACAACAAAGTTATTGATAAAAACAGCTGATAAAAACGTGATCAGAATACTTTGAAGCATTATGCCTTACCTCCCTTTTCTGATGCTGCCATACTGCAGCCGCTGCATCCTCCGCAGCCTTCGGATCGAGCGCCGCAGCCGGACGCCAGTGTCTGTCTGGAGGTAATAAGATTCACCAGACCGATGGCAAGACCGAATACCAAAAAACCTCCAGGTGGTAAAATCATGGCAAGAGCCGGACTTGCTGCTTCTCCGAAAAGCTGAAAGCCAAAGATACTGCCATTGCCTAAAATTTCCCGGATACTTCCGATCATTGTAATAGCCAGCGTAAAACCGATCCCCATGCCCAAGCCGTCAACGGCTGAAGACAATACAGGATTTTTTGAGGCAAAGGACTCAGCCCTCGCCATGATAATGCAGTTGACAACAATAAGAGGGATAAAGATGCCCAACGCTTTATCCAAAGCAGGAACATAAGCCTTCAGCAGCATCTGTACAATCGTTACGAACCCGGCGATTACCGTAACAAATGCCGGCATTCTCACCTTTGCCGGAATAAACCTTCTAAGCATTGAGATAACTACATTAGAGCCTATCAAGACTGCAGTCGTAGCAAGCCCCATTCCGATGCCATTGATGGCAGAAGTGGTAATCGCCAATGTGGGACAGGTACCAAGCACAAGACGGAATGTTGGATTTTCATCAATTATCCCATTTTTAAAGACCTTAAACAAATTCACTGAACCTCGCCTCCATCCTGTTCCTGTAATAACTTGCCCCCTAATTCATTGGATGCCTGGACTGCTTTCGTCACTGCCTTTGAACTAATCGTAGCACCGCTGACCGCCTGTATCTCATTTTCCGCTGTTGCCGGCCGCTTCGTCACCGTAAAATCCGTTGAGATATCCTTATCCTGATATTGTCCTGTAAACATATCATCGGCAGTTTTTGTTCCAAGTCCCGGCGTTTCACTGTTATTGCCAATTTTTACACCAGTGATTTTGTTTCCGCTGCTGATACCGACCGTCACTGCAATTTCCCCGCCATATCCCACAGGATCAGCGCTGAAAACATATCCTATAAGCGCTTCTCCGCTATATGCGGCATAGACCTCCCGGATCAGACCGCTCTCATCCTTTTCCTCCCATCCTGCTAATTTCTTGAAACTGTCTGCTTCACTCATAACCATTTTTCTTTGTTCCTCTGCATCCTTAGCAATCCGTTCATCAATCGTATCCTTCGTAATTCCATTGACAAATGCAAGACAGAAGGAGACAAGCACACAGATGACAAACAGAGAAACGGTAGGTTTCACCATATCACGCATTTTTCACAGCACCTCCAAAGCTCTTTGGAATGATGTATCGATCAATCATTGGAACAACCAGATTCATCAACAGAATTGCATAGGTCATACCTTCCGGATATCCTCCGTATAATCGGATAACCGATGTTATAAAACCACATCCAAATCCCATGATAATCCTGCCTTTAAAGGTTACCGGTGAAGTGGTGTAGTCCGTTGCCATAAAAAAGGCTCCAAGCATCAATCCTCCCGACAGGATGTGAAAGATGAAATCCCCGGTAAACAGATGATCTCCGCCGAGCATCCAGGTCATCAGACCCACCGTACCGATATAAGCTGCCGGTGTTTCAAGGGAAATCACCCGCCTGATCAGCAAATATGCCGCACCAATCAGTAAAGCCAATGCGGAGGTCTCACCAAGACATCCTCCGATATTTCCGATGAAAAGATTCCATAAGTCCGGCAGCTTGTCTGATACCTCAATACCATTTTTGATCATGTCAAGGGGTGTTGCAGAACTGACCGCATCCACACCCGGTGTTTTCCAGTTCGTCATCTGTACAGGCCAGGATGCCATCAGAAAAGCTCTTGCCGCCAGAGCAGGATTGACGAAATTATGTCCTAACCCACCGAACAGCTGTTTTACAATGATAATGGCAAATACGCCGCCAATAACGGCTATCCATACAGGTACTTCGGCAGAAAGGTTGAAAGCGAGGAGCATTCCTGTCACAACAGCACTCAGGTCTCCTACGGTGTTCGCTTTTTTTGTTATTTTCGCCCACAAATACTCGGCCAGCACACACGAAGCCACTGTCGCCAGTATAAGCAGTGCCGCTTTCCATTTAAAGAAGTACACGGAAGCCAAAGCTGCAGGCATCAGCGCAATAATTACATCACGCATGATGCTCCTTATATTTTGACTGCTTCTTATGTGTGGCGATGAGCCCGCTAAAAGGTTATTTTCCATTTCTATTTACTCCCGCCTTTCTGCATGTCTTTTTTTCTTTTCAGTTCTGCTTTAGCATATCGCACTGACTGCACCAGATGTCTTGATGCAGGGCATACGTATGAACAACACCCACATTCGATACAATCGTTCACATGATACTTCAGCGTTTCCTCGATCTCACCCTTCATAACATTTGCATTGATATAAAGCGGGAGTAGTGACATAGGGCACGCAGCAACACATTTGCCGCATCGGATACAGGTCGTCTCACAATCAGCAGATATTTCTTTTCCGGTCAATGCCAAAAGCGCGTTTGTCTGCTTGAGAACGGTATTATCCAGTGAAAACTGTGATACCCCCATCATAGGCCCACCCATTATTACTTTCCTGGGCTCTTCTTTGAAACCGCCGCAGAATTCAAAAACATCCCTGAGGGGCGTTCCGATCAGCACCTCCACATTCATCGGCTTCGCTACCGCGCCACCGTCAACTGTCACCTTCTTCTTAATCAGTGGCATGCCGGTTTTCATGTATCCGGCTATAAATGATACGGTATTTACATTTTGCACCAAAACACCCACATCGGAAGGCAGCTTCCCAATAGGAACCTTTCTGCCGGTAACAGCATAGATCAGCTGTTTTTCTCCACCCTGAGGATATCGGGTCCTCAAAGGAACCACATGTATATTGTCATACTCCTTTGCCATACCGGTAATCAGCTTAATCGCCTCCGGCTTATTAGACTCGATCCCGATAAAGGCTTTTTTAATACCGGTGATCTCCATAATCGTTTTAACGCCTTCCACAATGCCCTTTGGGTTCTCCATCATTTCTCTGTAATCTGAAGTGATATAGGGCTCACATTCTGCTCCATTTACAACCAGGATATCTACAGCAGTACCCGGAGGAGGAGAAAGCTTCACAGCAGTTGGAAAACCGGCCCCTCCAAGTCCGACCAGTCCCGCTTCCCGGATACACTGAATAAGACTCTTATGATCTGTATATACCGGAGGTCTGACACTCTCGTGTACTTCTTGCTGTCCGTCAGGTTTTATCTCTACAGACATGATTTCAAAGCCTCCGGGATAAAGCATCGGCTTAACGTCACTGACTGTACCCGAAACGCTGGAATGCACCGGAGCTGAAATCATTGCCTCGGAATCTCCAATTTTTTGACCGACCAAAACTCTGTCACCCTTTTTAACAGTGGGCACACATGGAGCGCCAATATGCTGGAGCATCGGTATAACGACCTTTGCCGGCAATGGCATTGCTGCTGTTGCTAATTCAGAGGTCACTTTTTTATGTCCGGGTCTGATACCGCCTCGGAATACTTTTAATGCTTTTGCCACTCGAACCACCTCACATATTCTGATATCATATTCTAAAAAAAGATTGTTAAAATATCGTCAAACAGTCTATTTAACTAGGTTTCATAAAAATTATAACGAATTTTGTATACAATGTCCATAATAAAACCAAATTATTTGTTTGTTAAAATTATAACTATTTTCCATTGCCGAATATTCATTTTTATTCTCAGATACTGTAAAGAAAAGCGGCAGGTATTTATCTTTTTTTCAAAAATAATCCGTCGCCGCATGCAAAAATTGTACACTATGAGAGGTTTGTTTCGGTATCCGAACTTATTGAACCAATTTTGAATTAGAATTATAGATTAATACTGCTAGCTGATCCCGTGTCATACCAAATTTCGGATAAAAGCGTCCATCCGGATAACCTTGCATTACTCCCGCGGCGGCCATTCTATTGATAGCAGCATACGACCAGGGTGAATGTTCCCGTGTAACATCCTCAAACACATCCGTCACCTGAAGATCCATTTTTAAAATTCTGTCCAGTAAAACAGCCATCTGTTCTCGCGTCATCACCTTGTCCGGTTCATACCTTCCTGCGCCGGTACCCTCAATAAGGCCATTTATTCTTGCTGCCTCAATTTCAATTCTTGCCCAATGATTCTTCGTATCTTTGAACACCAAGGCAGATGGATTCACAGAGCTTGTATCAATTCCCAAAAGTCTGACAAGCACCGTTGCCGCCTGTGCTCTTGTTACCGCTGAACCCGGCATGAATTTCGAGCTGGTAACCCCGGTCATCCATCCTTTTTGCATAACAGAAACAATTGCCTCTTTTGCCCAGCTATCCTGTATGTCGCTGAAATATTTGCTGTTGAGCCAAAGTGAATAGTACTCCCAGGTTTCTTTGGTTTCCTGCCCCAGGCTCCAGCTCCCCGTGCCTTTTAGTCCATACTTTCCGACAAGAGCTAATTTGCTTTTTATCGATTCTTCATTTTCATACCAAATATCATATATGCCCGCTTCCAGTTCTTTTCCAAATACCTTCGGTTTGACATCTTCCGCCCGTATGGTGATTGTAGCCTTCGGTGACTGTGCAATTTTATCATACACCACTTTGCCCCGGTATTCGGTAATCAGCTTTTCAACGGTATTATTGCTGATACCGTACCCGCCATAGCTCGAGCCCTGTTTCCACAGTCTTCCGTAAAAGGCAATGCCGATTACAATCTTTTCGGCAGGTATGTCTTTAAGTGCCGACACTATCGCCTTTTCAACAAACGGATAGCTGGCCACAGGTCCTGCTACACTCCCCTGATAATGCTCATCATAGGCCATAACCATCAAATAATCACTGTACCTCGCCAATTCAGCATAATCATAAGATCCATGCCAACCTGCGGTTAAGTTCCATGGGTTCGGCGCAACAGCAACAGATAAGCTTTTACCGGCCGGCAACTTCTCTCTGAGTAGCTTAACGAAATCTGTGTAGCTGTCCCGCTCCTTTTCTGTCACATTTTCGATATCAATATTTACACCATCCAGATTGTACTCTATTATAGCAGCTGCGATCTGTTCCGCCAGCTGCCTTCTGTTTGCCAGTGCATTGATTCCAACCTGTCGATCCCAGTGGTTACTTAAAAAGGGTGTTACTTTCACTCCCCGTTCATGCATCTGCTTAACAAAGCTACGGTCTACTGCAGGTGTGAGCTTGAGTGATCCATCCTCATTGAGGTCAAAATAACTTGGTGAAATATCGTTCAGTGAACCTTTGGTGTCATCCACATAGCTTGTGTATGTACCTGAATTACCGAAATAGATATAACTCATGTTAAATCGTTCTGATTGTTCCGACTGTACACCAGATGCTGTTGCATGCTGCACATACACGGTCAGCAAAGCGACAGCTGACAGTATGGCAATTCCCCTCCACAGTTTTCTATACATCGTTTACTAAAATCCCCCTATACCCCCGACATGTTTTAAAGACGACATTCCCGGATCCATAAGCAAGAAGCCGGGAGCGCCTTCTGTCATTATGACATGATGGGTGCATCCTGTTCAATGAGTAAATTATGTAAACCAGACAGCAACGGGGACGGCATCAGCCGTGGGGACGGTTCCGATGGCGGGATGGGCCGCGTCGGCTACGCATACTTCATAATACCGAAGAATATAAATACAATATGAAGAGATTGTTCGCATTCTATATATCAAAGCAAAAAAACAGGCATATTGAGCTTCATTCGGTTTTAGCCGGATTTCGATATAGCAGAATACCTGGAAAAACAAAACAAGCGTTAATAATCATTGCACTGATTATTCCGCTTGTTTTTCTGCTGACGCTGGTCATACATCTCGTTTATTGCCAGTATTAATAACGAGGCCAAGATGTCCCCCACCGCTATAGGTGGCAGGTACAGTTTTGGTTTGCAGACGGTGAGCATATCTCCCAGGATGCATGGGCGAGCAGCAAGTAAAGCTTGCGACCAGCCCGCCTCGTTGAAACACTTCTTATCAAAGGATTCATAACCGACCAGGTTTTTACTCCAGTTTCGGTCTTTTCCAGACTTTACTTTCCGGACCTTACCTCTCGAGTTTCAGTATTCTCTGAACCTCCTGTTTCATGGCTTCCCTGCTGCATATATCTCTGTGCAGCACTTCCTTATCTGCCAACCCTTCAAGTCCTGCAGGTATCCTCAGCCCACATTTTTCAGAAAGAATATCCAGCAGCTCGAATTCTGTTTTCCCTTCAATTTCCTTCTCACCAATAATTG
>JAEZLF010000092.1 GCA_023435925.1 Bacillota bacterium | reverse complement strand
TCTTTCGACTTCCTCGCTGATCTTGTGCTGGATTTCCTGTATCAGTGCTCTGATTTGGCATCCGTAAATCAATACAAGATCCATTTCCATATACGTACCTTCAGGGCGGTTATCCGCTCTGAATCTGGATATTTTGCTGACAGCCTTCATATTGGTTACCACATACTCAACAATCTGATAAATGGTATAGTCCGATATTGTGTAATTTCCTAAATAACTGAAGGTTGGCCTAACCACAGACTTTTCTCCATCCAACTGGAAATTACCCTTACCCTTTTTGCGAAAAATCTGAAGGGGATCCAGAAAATAGCCTGAAAAGTCCTTTTTGATTTCAAAGGTAGGAACCGGAATAACATGCTTTCCCTGCAGCCTTCTGGTGTTTAACGCTTGTTTTATTTCATACTCGTCTGCTACATCCGTTATATAAACCTTTTCGCTTATTTCCGGCAGCTCGAGTCTCTTCGCAATTCTCTCCACCATCTGATCGGATGTCCCCAAAATAAGAAGCGCATTGGGGTTATAGCGGTGCAGTGCTTCCCTGATCTCCTTCGCATCCGCTTCCTCTGAAAACAGCGCTTTCTTGATGGAGCCGATCCTTGTCTTCTCTTTTTTTGCAGAACTGCCTGCTACAACCTGATTCACCTTAATAAGTAAACCGTCATCTATAATAAATTCTATTCCTCTTTCTCTGGCTACCCACGAAGACCGGTGACTTTTACCGGTGCCACTGGGCCCCACAAAACCAACTACTTTCAAGTAGCTACCTCCTGAATAATCACAATATTTATGTACATCTTATCAAAAGGAAGCTATTCCCGCAATGGGCTTTACTGCGGGAGCAGCAGACAGAGCGTGCCGGATAGCCAAAGCATTTATGACGTTCTGTTTAACAAAAAGGGATATAAAAGGGAGAAAGAGAGTCATTGACTCTCTTTTCTTTCCCCGGATTCTCTTCATTTGTATACTTTTGTCTTTGTCGTTTGTTTCTCAAATGCTCTTGTCTTTAGTAAAAAAAATGAAAAATAAAAAATTTAATAAACGTATCTCAAACTATATTATGTACATTTCCAAGCCTGCTTATACATTATATTGTGCTACACGTATATTCTATCATGTCACAATAACTTGTCAATATATCTGGAAAAATTTTTTGAATAAAATAATGACAAACATAGGACTTTGTAATAATTCGCAAAAAAAAACAAAAAAAAGCCGGCATTCCGCCGGCCCGTATTGTCTTCTAGTTTTCACTTTTAGCCATATTTATCATGCACACATCACAACCCTGGCATAGTACCACTCTTCCTGAAAAAACATTTTTGATGGTTTCCAATAGTTCCTTGTTTCTGAACTGTCCTGAGCAATGGATCATAATCTTCCTTGGAGCGAACGTTATGAGGGAGCTGACCAACAAATCATCATAGTTGATATCACCTTCCGCTATCTCATTCACATATTCCTGAACACACTCATTGGTTATTTCTTTCTTGGTTTCATCCAACAAAACATACCTGTTGTCATAAGCAACAATAACATGAACCGTATCAATCTTTGGCTCCTGAATATCAACAAAATAACGTAGCAATCGAATAAACTCCTTATATTCACGATCCATCAGGAAATCATCCACTGCTTTGTCAATGACCTCTTCAAGATCCTTGATATATTCTTTTAGTCTGAAGTTCACAAAACCATCAAGGATAATATTATTAGAGTTCTCAAAATAATCCATTAACCGCCTTACAATGACATTCCTTCTCCTGATTTGGAATATGCTGTTAATTAATGTCTTATCCTCATTGCGGATGATGTTCAATGCCCTGCTCAGGATCTCCTTTCTCTCGACCGAGTTAAAATAGCAGTAATTACCGTTGATGATCCTCGTCAGCAGCCTTTCCTCATATTGTCGTATGATATAGTCCGCCAACGCATTGGAAATATATGTTTTCAGTACCTTGTATGACTCAGCCGATTTTTCTCTGTAAAATCTGCTATTATTTACTGCGCAAATAATGGAAGTCGATCCATTGGAATTCATTTCATTGATTGTATAATTAATTTTTTTGCTTTTCAGTTGCCGGAGTTCACTTGTTATGTGCTGCATTACCACATCAGCGCTGCCATTAACCCCAATGCAAAGAAATTGCATCAACTTCACATCCCTTCAATTTAAGCTAATACGCTTATGCCGGAATGAATCCGGCGTGGTGTTTGATCAACGTCAGTGAGAGCAACGTTGTTCAAATGCTAGTATATGTCTAAGCAAAATGTTGTATGCAGCATGGGACCCATGCAAAGTTTCCCATTTTTCTAACATATTTCCCTTTATTTTCAATTTTAGTCTTTTCTTCACCCACTCAGCTTTCAGCACAAATACATCGTTGGCTTATTTATCTTATATATTATATGAAGTTCAGGAAAGTAAGTTACATGGGATTATGAATGGTATGATGAAATAATGGAATAATGGAACCAATATCTGTAACAATTTCGTCCGTTAGTTCCTTTATAATGATATTTTTATTTGAAAGAAACGATAACAAAGCATCATGGCAATCCAGTGAAGCAATCCTTCCATTAACCGCTAAGGTTGTTTTTCCGATCATTCCCCCGGTGCCTCCAATGAAGCCGTAGTTGAGTTCCGGAAGCTTTATAGATCTTTCCGTTGCTATATTCAGTACATCCAGGCCTTTTTTTTCAGCAGCTTTTGCAATGCCTGTATCCGATGTAATGATGGAGTTTTCATTCACCGCTAAAATCGAGCATTTGGCGTAACCCTGTTTCACATGGACAGGCTCCACGTCCAGTTTTTCCAGCTGTCTTCTGATTATCGCATCCGTATATTTCAGATTGTGGAAGTATTTATTGCCCACTCTTGCAGCATTATAGGCAATATCTGCCGGATAGGAAGGCGATAAAACACTTTCCCCTTTAAGAAGCTTGAACCCATACTTTGAAAGAATATCCAGCAGGACAGGATCCGTACCGGGCGCATAGACGATCATTTCTCCGCCAATATGATGAAGCTGCATATCAGGATGGCTGTTTACAGCCGTGTAGAGACTTCGATGCGGCTGCAGTCTGAGAAGGCTAACGTTCAGGTTTGCCAATCTCTTCTGTGCTTCCTCACTGATTCTCCCATCTGCGATTACCAGACTTACCGGTTTATCCGGTAAATTGGGGTTTGCTGCAAAATCCATAAAAATGGCCTCCCTCTCAACTTTACTCTCGCCTTATGTTCATGTCAATCAAAAAACTTACATTAAAAAATGAAATGATACACAGAATAATCAAGTTCTACATAATATACAAAGTACCCCCTTTCGACACACAAGATATGCGAATATGATATTATCCAGCAGATCAATACTAACTGCTGTCTGCCGCGGCTGATAGCGGTTATTTAAATAAAAGGCCGGAGACTATGTGTCGCCGGCCTTTTTGCCTTTTTGCATTCTATACCAGTTTGGTTTAAATTGTAAGTAATCTAACGAATTTTTAGGCAACCCGTGGTAATAATAAAAATAGTATTTTAAAAAAAGGAGTTGTTGCAATGAATAGAACACCGTTAGACAGACTAGCACTCATACTTGTCATCATTGGAGGCTTGAATTGGCTGCTTGTAGGAATCGCCGGTTACGATCTGGTCACATCAATATTTGGTGGCAATCTATTTCGCGGCACCATGTCTTTATTCAGCAGAATTATTTTCTCTGTTGTTGGTATTGCAGGATTATACACCATAACCTTGTTATTCAGGGCGAGCCCGGCAAATGCAAGAGAATAGATTATGTAGCATTAATTACCGTAATAAATTGAACCCGTTTTACAAATCATAAGAATACGCTGCAAAAGAAATGACGGCAGCGAAAATAGCACGAGGAGGGAACTATATGGCAAACAACAGAAGCAAAACCTCATTTGACAACATGAAGTATGAAATAGCCAACCAGGTTGGAGTAAACCTGAAACAGGGCTATAATGGCGACCTCGCTTCGAGAGACGCTGGTAAGATCGGTGGGAACATCGTTAAGAAGGTTTTTGAATCCTATACCGGTAACACGTACCAGATTGAAAAGAAGTAGTTCGGCAATTAAGGAAGTTGATCAGCAATTAATCAGTAAAAGGGCTGCCGCCAATCGGCAGCCCTTTTTACTGATTACTGTCATAAGTATGGGTCATGCCTCATATACATACTGCAAATATCATTTTCGATAATGATATAAATTGAGGTGTACACCGATGTACAAATGGATTTTTTTCTCTGCAATTTCAGCAATCGTTCTATTTCTTCTTTTCCTGCCCGATCTGATGCCCAGGTGCTGCTGCTGTAACAAACTAAAGCCCAGACCCTTTATACGCATCCACAGAGTCATTGGCATAAACCCCGGCTATGGAGGCAGTCGCTCTGTATGTACGAAATGCTGCCGGGAATATAATATCGAAAATTTGAAGGATCTGGACCGGTTATTTACTATAAGGCGAAAAATCCGGATCGATTCTCTGTCAAAGGATCTGTAGACGATGCGACCTTACACAGCTTTCAGGAAGCCCATCTTTTGAAGCACCTCAGCCAGCTTTATTGTATCTATCGGCTTCGATACATAGGCTTCGCAGCCAATCTCAAATGCATTCTGTACAAGCTGTGTTTCTGCCAAAGCAGTAATTATGATAACCTTAGCCCGATTTTCAGGAAGCATCCCCTTTTGAGTTTCCAGATCTCTGATTGCCTTCAAGACCTTTACCCCATCTACCTTTGGAATCATTATGTCAAGACATATCAGGTCATATGGATTTCTATCCTTAATGGCCATTAAAAATGCATCCAGAGCTTCCATTCCGTCTACTACCAGATCACATTCCCCGTACTGAGAAAGAAACTTAAACAAAAATTTCCTGCTTGCTAAATCATCTTCAGCAACTAGTATTCTCATATACTTCTCTACATCTCCTCATCAGATAATATATTTTTCATACACTTTGAGTTCAGATTTAATCGCTTCAATGTGAATAATAGCTTCAGCCAGATTACCACGCCTTATCGCGAGTTGAGCTTTAAATGCCAGGCTTTTTATTTCGTCATCATCTATCTCATTGGAAATACCTTTTATTTTATGAGCTATTTCTTCGATCACGACAAAATCATTTTTCTTTATAGGAGCTTGGATTTCCTTTAAATATTCCCTGATTTTTGTTACTGCAGGAATAATATTTTTATTCGGTTTATATGGAGTTTTAATTGTAAATTTGACTTCTCCGTTTTCTGCAAGCACTGCCTTATACGGTATAGAATCTCCCCATACCTGCTGAATTGTCATAATACGTTCGAGGGTCGTGAACATTTCATCCATATCAATCGGCTTGGAAATATACCCATCCATCCCCATAGCCACGAATCTTTCTCTATCGCCTTTCAGTGCGTAAGCTGTCAGTGCTATGATCGGTGTTCGACTGATTGGACCCTCTGTTTCCCTTATCCTCCTGGCAGTCTCTATACCGTCCATTCCGTCCATTTGAATATCCATTAAAATGGCATCATATTTTTCTTGCTCAAACAATACCAACGCATCCTCACCGCTACTCACTGCATCTACTAAATGACCCTTTTCTTTTAACATTTTTGTAACGACTTTTCGATTAGCCTTATCATCTTCAACCAAAAGAATTTTGAGAGGCTTTATGGTCTTTAATATTTGTGGTAATTTATTTTCATTGTCTTCTACATTATTGCCGATCCTGAATTTCACTGTAAAGTAAAACCTGCTGCCCTTCTCCCTTTCACTCTCAACCCACATCTCCCCTCCCATCATTTCTGTTAACTGCTTAGATATGACAAGTCCCAGCCCTGTCCCCCCAAACTTTTTACTATATGAACCGTCAACCTGGCTAAAGCTCTTAAATAGCCGCCCCACATCTTCAGAGGCGATCCCGATTCCAGTATCTGATACAATGAATTTTAGCTCTACCTCGTTGTCTGTCTCCATTATCTTTTCAACTGCTACAGTAATTTGTCCAATTTTTGTGAATTTTGTTGCATTACTAATAAGGTTATTCAATACCTGACGCAGCCTGTCGGGATCACCTAACAGAAATTGCGGTATGGTTGATGAAAGGGTATAACTAATATCAAGTCCTTTTTCTACTACACTGGGTGAGTGGGTTTTCATGATGTCTTCAATAAATTTCTTTATATCAAAATTTTTATTTTCAATCGTCATTTTGCCGGCTTCCATCTTTGAGAAATCCAGCACATAATTAATAATATTTATGAGTGAATTTGCACATGCTTTTGCGGTAAGCAAGTTATCCTTTTGTTCCTCATTCAAGTCAGTAAGCAGAGTTAAGTCTACCATTCCTACTAAACCATTGATAGGAGTACGGATCTCATGGCTCATGTTAGCCAAAAATTCGCTCTTGGATTTATTTGCTGCTTCAGCCGCCTCTTTTGCTTTTTTCTGGGCGATTTCAGACTCTTTCACATGGGTTATGTCCGTAAGGATTGCAGCCATATACTTTTCCTTAGGGCTGTATATAGAAATTGAAAACCATTTACAGAGAGTATTCGAATAAATCTCATTGATATAAAGATTTTTACCCAGTGTAAAACCCCTTTTATACTTTTGGACGTTTTCTATTAGGGTGGATTTGTCCCGTGGAAACAGTTCATTATAACGCTTACCTATTATGTACTTTCTGCTCACGCCAAGCATGTTCTCCAATGCCGAATTCACTTCGGAAAATACCAGATCTACAGCACCACCTTCATCATTATAAATCACATTACAATAGGCATAGCCACTGTGCATATTCATGATAAGAGAGCGATATTTCACCTGGTTTTCAAATATTTGCTTCGCAGCTTGCCTGTTTCCGGTTATATCCCGAATTACAAGCACGGCACCTATTAATACACCATCTGTACTCTTAACCGGAGAACATGTGGCTGAAACATACTTGTGTGTATCATCTTTAGAGATTATGACCGTGTCCCCCAGAAGACAACTGGCAGTGCTATTTTCAACGATATCTCCGATAGGAATTTCCAGAGGCTCTTTCGTATTCTTATCAATAAGTGTCAGGACACGTTTAATGTCTTTCCCAATAGCTTCATTTGCTTTCCATTTTGTGATTTCTTCTGCAATATGATTTATATACGTGATTACGCCCTTCAGGTCGGTCGCAATGACTCCATCCCCAATACATGCCAAAATAGCAGCTGCAAGCACAGGTTCTTTTTCTGCCGATGTTATTTTTCGCATAGCTGACCACCCTTTATTGTTTATCCCAACATTTTATATATTTGCCGGGCTATATTATTTAGTGAAGTCTGCTTTTCCACTGCTCCAATATTAAATGCGACCTTTGGCATACCATAGACCACAGAAGATTTCTCATCCTGACCGATTGTTCTTGCTCCCTTCCGTCTCATTGAAAGAAGTCCTTTGGCACCATCATAGCCCATACCGGTAAGAATTATCCCAATTGCATTTTCCCCAGCTTCCTTTGCCACCGAATGAAAAAGGACGTCAGCGGAAGGACAATGCCCATTTACTTTATCTTCTTCAAAGCAATGTACTTTATATCGGTCGCCAATTTTTACTATTTTCATATGCCGATCGCCCGGAGCTATCAGTACCCGTCCATTTTCAACCCAGTCACCTGTCTCGGCTTCTTTCACCTTCAGATTCGTTGAAGTGTTCAGCCTTTCAGCAAACATACGGGAAAATATTGGCGGTATATGCTGTACAACAACAATCCCTGGCGTGCTTTCCGGTAACGACATTAATATACTGTAAATTGCATCTGTGCCACCTGTCGATGCACCAATCGCAATGATCCGGCTCAAAGAGGAATTCGCAGTGGCGGTAATGTTATTCGTGGTGATATCTGTTCTGTTAATGAGAACTTTAGCCTTTGAAGCTATTCTTATCTTCTCAATCATCTCATGAATGAAGTTTTCAACACTCTTTACCGAATTCACATCAGGTTTGGCAACAAAGTCAACTGCTCCCGCATTCATCGCATCAAATACCACTCCATTAACCGAACTGACTACAATAACAGGCAAAGGATATTGGGGTATGAGCCTTCTGATAAACTCGATACCATTCATTTTAGGCATTTCTACATCGCAGGTCATAACATCGGGCTTATATTCAATAATCTTATCTCTTGCATCAAATGGGTCACTAGCTGTAGCAACAACATCAATATTCAAATCGGATGAAATCCCTTTTGATAATACTTCCCTGAATAAGATGCTGTCGTCAACTACTAACACTCTTATTCTTTTTCCAGGCAACATCGTATCACCTCTCTATTCCTTCCTGTAGACAGCGGGCATAACGTACTTAAACCTTGTTTCTTCACGATTAAGAGATTCTGCATGTCCGACAAACAGATAGCCGCCATACTCCATTAAGTCATAAAACTTATCAACTAATTTACATTTGGTTTGCGCATCAAAGTAAATCATTACATTCCGGCAAAATATCACATGGAATTTTCGTTTGAAAGGGAAGACCTCATCCATGAGATTGAATTTTCTATATATTACTTCATTCCTAATCTTATCAATTATAATACAATCATTTCCACTGTCAAATTGCTTAAAATATTCAAGTTTCCAATTGGATGGAAGTGTAGCTATCTTTTCACTATCATATATTCCTTTTGTTGCTATTTCAAGTACTTTGCCAGAAATATCCGTAGCCAATATTTTTGTATCCCATTGCATCTTTTCCCTTCCGAAGAATTCATCGATAATCATAGCCAGCGTATAAGGCTCTTCTCCGGTGGAACATCCTGCGCTCCATATTCTCATATCCTTTGTTTTCACTGTTTTTTTCAGATATGGGAGTACTTTATCCCTTAAATAATTGAAATGATCTGCCTCTCTCATAAAGAAGGTATGGTTTGTAGTGATTTTATTGATTAATACAGCTGCCCCATTACCTGTTTTATCAGAAATAATATACTCGTAGTATTCAGAGAAGTTTCTAAAATTGTTTTGAAGAAGTACGTTATGAAGTCTTCCTGTTACAAGAGCCCTCTTTTCTTCTTTCAGGTGGATGCCATAATGCTCTTTAATATATGCAGCCAGTTGGCTGAATTCCATATTCGTAATTGTAAATACAGGATGGGCTTGGTTCCAATTAGATTCTTCGACGGGCTTATGATGACAATAAGGGAGGGAGCCTTTCGGTCCCTCTCTCATCTCATAACCTGATTCGTGAATAGCGTTTCTTTGTTTATTTACTTGCTGAGTATCGCCTATCATCAGTATTTGCCGAACTCCTTATCGCTCAATGCAATTTTCTTTGTTTCTACCTCTCCGGGAGTGTCCTCCATTGAAATTGAATTGGTTTTCCCTTTCCGGGACATGTTTTCAAGCATTTTAAGAACTTCCGGATTTAGTTCTTCCATCCTGCCATATGTAGCATTTTTCTTTAGCTTGAATTTGCCGACCATTTCCTGTAAGAGAACCGCCTGGCTTGAAAGCTCTTCACTTGCAGCCGCACTCTCTTCAGAGGTTGCCGAATTATTCTGAACTACCTGAGATACCTGCATGATGCCTTGATTAATCTGCGAGATACCTGCATCCTGTTCATTGGAGGCAACTGCAATTTCATTCACGAGGCTGGCTACTTTTTCAATTCCATTTACAATATTATTGAGGGCTGCAGCAGTTTCTTTCGCGATTCTCGTACCACCTTCCGCTTTCTTGATGGAGCCTTCAATCATATCGGTCGTCTCTTTTGCTGCATTTGCCGAGCGCGCTGCAAGGGTTCTTACTTCTTCTGCTACTACTGCAAAGCCTTTCCCATGCTGTCCTGCCCTGGCAGCTTCAACAGCAGCGTTTAGTGCAAGTATATTGGTCTGAAATGCAATATCATCAATAACTTTAATGATCTTGGAAATATTAGCCGAAGACTCATTAATCTCTTCCATTGCCCTAAGCATTTCCTTCATTTGCTTATTACCCTGCTCAGCGTTTGTCTTTGCTGTTTCAGCCAGTTCATTCGCCTGGTTAGCATTTTGTGTGTTTAGTCTTGTTTGAGAAGAGATCTCCTCTATAGATGCTGTCAACTCTTCGATTGAACTGGCCTGCTCCGTAGCGCCCTGTGAAAGAGCAATACTGGAATCGGATATTTGTTTGGAGCCGGCTGCCACCTGATCCGAAGCGGAAGCGATATTCATCAGAACTTCATTATTATTTTCAACCATCTCAGCTAATTTCTTACCAAGCAGGTCATTTTCCGACCTGACAGCCACTTCCACAGTCAAATCACCGGCGGCTACCTTTTCAGCTGACAAAGCCTGATCACGGATGCTTGTAATCATTTTCCCGAAAGATTCCACCAGATCTCCAATTTCATCCCTGCTGGTATGTTCTACATTTACATTTACATCACCCAATGCAAGCTTGTCTGCCATATCCACAAGCATATGTATGGGTTTGACAATACTATTGGCAATAAGCAAGCTTGCTATGATACAGACAATTACTGCAATAGCAAGTGCTGTTATTAATATAGTATTTGTGCTGTTATAGACGTCACTTGCATTGTTTTTAGCTTCGTCTGCATAATCCTCATTAAATTTTACAAGGTCATTGAGTAATGAAGACAAAGCTTCAAAAGATGTCATGGCTTCGCCATTTGCTAAATTCATTGCTTCCTGAGTCTTAAGTGCTCTGCTTAAGGAGATCACTTTTGCGCTAAGCCCTTTATACTTTCCCCACTCTGTTTCAATTGAATTTATGATTTGTCTGTCAACATCACTATTTATAATCTTTTTATAAGACTCTATAAGATTATTGATTTCCTCATCGAGCAAACTCATTTCATTTTCGAAGTTATCAAATTCACTTGCATCTCCAGATATAACATGACTGAGTTCCCTTATTCTATAGTCTGAAGTATCTGTATTCATGGTTTGTGCTATACTTACACTGGGCAGGCTGTTTTCAGCAATTTCAACCGTACTGCTGTTGATTGTGCCCAATGAACTAATAGCAAAAATACCTATTCCGATTAATATTAAACACATCGCACCAAATCCTATGAACAGCCTTGCCTTAATAGTAAATTTCATGAAAAAACCCCTCCTCATAATTTAAGAACTAATTAACAATCGATAAATGATTTACAATGCTTCCTCCAGATTCTCCATTTCATCCTCTGTAAGGAGCTTTTCGCAATCCAGCAGCAGCTTGACTTCATTCCCTACTTTCCCTATCATTTTTATGTACCTGTTATGAAAGCCTTTATTCATTTGCGGGGGCTCCACAACATCCTGCTCCGGGATTTTAAGCACCTCTGAAACACTATCAACGATTAGTCCTATAGACACATTTCTGATGTCCACTACGATGGTACAGGTTCTGTCATTATACTCCCTGGGCTCTTTTCTGAAGCGAAGCCTGACATCCATTACAGGGATAATCTTGCCTCTAAGGTTGATGATGCCCTTTACATAATCAGGAAGCTCAGGTATCTCTGTGATAGCCTGTATTCCTATGATTTCAGTGACATATCTGACTTCAATACCATAGCTCTCCTTGCCAAGCGAAAAGGTCAGATACCTGTCCTTCTGGGTGTCTTCCTCCATTTCTAAAAGATTTTCAACTAATTCTGCCATCATTTCATCCCCTTTCATTTCTTCAATATTTTACTGAGAATATCTATTACCAACTGATTAATCCTGCCACATCAAGAATAAGACTAATGCTTCCGTCACCTAACAGTGTGCAGCCTGCAAGCCCTTTCGTTTTTTTAAATCCCCGTATGTACTCAGGCAGCGCCTTTACAACTACCTGTTGCTGTCCCAGCAGCTCGTCTGCAAAGATACAAAGGGTCTTATCATCCTGTTCAGTCATAATAATAATTCCGTCAGAAAAGCTTGTGACACCCGTGTCAACCTTAAATAGCTCATGTAGCCGCAGAATCGGGTAACACTGGCCTCTTACCATTATCATTTCATTATTGTCAGTATCTGAGAAAACATCATTTTCCTTAGGTCTGAAAGACTCCCTGATATTTATTGTGGGGATGGTGTAGCATGATGAACCTACTTTTATATTCATTCCATCAATTATGGCCAGTGTCAGAGGGATTTTCAGTGTAATAGAGGACCCCCTGTCAGGAGTGCTGTCAATAGAAACAGCTCCACCGATTGTCTCAATATTCTTCATAACTACATCCATTCCGACACCGCGACCAGAAAATTCAGTGACACTTTCTTTTGTTGAAAAGCCAGGTAAAAAAATTAGGTTGTAGATTTCCTTATCAGACATCTCTTCTTGGGATTTGTAAAGTAAACCATTCTCTCTTGCTTTTTTAAGAATTTTTTCCTTATTGAGCCCTTTGCCGTCATCTTTTATAATAACAAGCACATCGCTTCCGGCATTTTTGGCTTCCAAAGTAACAATCCCTGTCTCTGGCTTACCTTTTGCAAGCCTGTCTTCAGGTGCTTCAATTCCATGGTCAAGGGCATTTCTTACCAGGTGCATAAGCGGATCGGAGATGTGCTCAATCACATTTTTATCAACCTCAGTCTCTTCCCCCATTATCTTAAGCTCCACTTCCTTGCCTAGTCTTTTACACATATCCCTTACGATCCGGTGCATTTTGAGAAATGTGGCTGAGAGAGGAACCATCCGGATAGACATTACCATATCCTGCATCTCGCTTGTTATTTTATGCAGCTGTCGGGCAGCCTTCTGAAAGTTATCCAGTTCCAGCCCTTTTAAATCTGGGTTCTGAATAACCATAGCCTCTGAAATGACCATTTCACCAACGAGATCCATTAGCTTGTCCAGCTTAGCCACACTGACACTGATGATGCTCTGCTGTGTCAATGGAGAATGGATTTCCTGACTATCCTGCCCGGGTATACCGGCGGAGAATTTATTGTTATTTTGAGTTGTGTTGGAGATATTGTCCATATCAGCTGCCTGCATTGTCTCATAAAATTGGCCGAATTCATTATCATTTTCCAGTTGGATTAATTCTAAATCTTTGAGAAATATGGTCTGCATAACTAATTCATACATTTCCTTGTAAGAACGATCCGCTTTAAGGTATATTATGAACCCATCGCGCCTTATGACCTCCGTACTGGCATCACTGTCGATGATATCCTGCGGTATATGGAAAATCTCTTCAGTGATCTTTTTTAGGCTATGAATAATGGAATACGCACGTATGTTTTCCATTTCACAGCCTTCTTCGAAATGTACAATGATCTTAAATCTATTTTTACAGCTCGATGCTGCAGCATATTCCTTATTCAACTCTATGTCATTCTGTTTCTTCCCTAAATCATGCTGTTCTATATCTTTTATGGATTCATCTGCAGCACAGAAGCTATTGCTTTCCTTTATAACAGCTAAAAACCGCTTTATGCTGTTAATCAATTCAGATGCATTTCCATCAGCATTATCACCGTTTTTAATCTTCTCTACTTCAACCTTTATGAAATCCACACCCTCCAGCACTAAATCAGAAAGAGCAGAGCAGTCAACTTGATGTGGCTTTTCTTCCCGCAGGAAATAGAATAGATCTTCGATAGCATGGGCAAGGGTTGAAATATTGTCGTACATCATCATGGCTGATGAACCCTTTATGGTATGCATAATTCGAAATATTTCATGAATAGCATCCTGAGTATAGCAGCTTGATTTTTCACTGGTCAATATGGACTGTTCAAGCTGTTCAATCAACTGTGAGGTTTCAAATAAAAACATATCGAGCATCGGCTCATTGGTATACTGATCAGACATTCCTATCACTCCCGAATACTGAATTAAATTTTGCTTTCTATATCGCTAATATTTTTTTAAGAGTTTGCACGACATGCTCTTCTTTAAATGGCTTCACAATAAAAGATTTTGCTCCGCTAATTATTGCCTCCCTGACCAATACCTCTTGTCCCATGGCAGAAACCATGACAACTTTTGATTTGGGATCGAATTCAACAATGGACTTAAGCGCTTCTATTCCTGTCATCTCCGGCATTGTAATATCCATTGTAACGATGTCGGGCTTTAACTCTTTATATTTGCGCACACCCTCAATGCCGTTTTCGGCTTCACCTACAACCTCAAAGCCACTTTTTTGGAGTATGTTTCTAATAGCCATTCTCATGAAATTAGCATCATCGACAATAAGCACCTTTTTCATTTTGCTTTTTCGCTCCTTATATTGTTACTATTTAACTTGACTGAAAGCCTCCAGAACCATTTTAAGAGTTGATAGTGTTCTTTCACGTAATGAAAACTTCTGTCCGACAAGTCTCCATTTGAGACATATTTCCCTGCAAAAGCCCACTATTAATATTGATAAGTTTTCGCTGTCTGCATCCAAGCTTATTTCTCCTGCATCTTGCGCCTTTTCAATCAATTGCTTGATAGCTTCGGTCTGGTTATTTAGTATACTATTTACTTTCTCAGCAAGCTCAGGCTCGTATCTCAAAATGTCAAATGAATGCATAATTGATGTGATAGCAGGATAGTTTTCGTAGTATTCTACATGCGAGGTAATAAAGTATATAATAGCTTCTTTCGATGTGAGTTTCTTAAATTTGATTGATTGGAAAATATCATCGTCAAATTTTGAAAAATGTTCCAAAACCGCAATCAAAAGTTCGTTTTTATTCTTAAAGTGTCGAAAAAGAGTGGCTTCCGATACACCCTGTCTTTTTGCTATCTCCCTTGTAGACAACCGCTGTATTCCAAGCTCATCAATAATTGCAATTGCTGTTATGATGAGTCTTTCTTTCCTATGTAACATATTGTATTCCATATTATTACATCCTTATAAGTAATCACTCACTCCCCACATTGTACTTACAAATAAGTCAATTGTCAACATTTGTTTTATTTTGTCGAATTTTCTCACATTGGAAATCTATAATATTTATCATATTTTGTAAACACAGCAGAATTGCCATACTTATACAGCACAAAAGAAGTTTGAATACCATAGGGTTTTAAGAATTGATTATGAAATTTGCTCTATCATCAAATGTTTTTTCTGCATCTCTTCTCTATATTTTTTTGGAGATTTACCTGTGCTTTTCTTAACAGCCAATGAAAAGTAATTCGTATCACGATACCCAACCATCAATGCAATCCTGCCGGTTGGAAAATTTGTTGTCTCCAGAAGCAATTTTGCTTTCTCAATTCTTTTTCGTACGATATATTCATTGCATCCTTCCCCGGTAACCTTTTTAAACAATCTCGAAAAATAATTCGGTGTTAGATATAAAAAGGCTGCAATGTTCG
>JAEZLF010000191.1 GCA_023435925.1 Bacillota bacterium | reverse complement strand
AAAATATTCCCACAAGGCACATTAAAGCACCTTATGGGAATACGTTGACGGTCATTTTCTATGCTGCGTCTTCCTATTCTGTTCTACGTCTTCCTATTCTGTTCTACGTCTTCCTATTCTGAGCAGCATCTTCCTATTCTGAGCAGCATTTCCTAGCTGCACCTCTTTAGCTGCATCTTCCTAGAACTTTATCATCGTAACCTTTAACACGCCATCCATTCCCCGCAGTTCCTCCAGTGTTTCATCATGAACCTCCTGATCAACGCTGACAAAGGATACGGCCTTCTCGCCTCTCTTATTCCTGCTCCACTGCATGGCAGCGATGTTGACGCCGGCTGCTCCGAGGATTGTACCGATACGGCCGATGATACCCGGCTTGTCAATATTCTGGATTGCCAGGATGTATGGGCTCGGTTCAAAGTCCAGCTTGTAGCCGAAGAAATCGACAATGCGCATTTCTTCCTTGGCAAATATGGTACCTGATACGCTTTGTGAACCTTTTTTCGTATAGAACTTCACAGTGATGAGGTTTGTATACTTATCGAGCTGTGACCTCTTGCTTTCAATCAGTTCAATACCCATATTGTTCAGCATCAGCTCTGCATTAACATAGTTGACCTTTTCTTTAATAATCGGGTCAAGGAAGCCCTTGAGGGCTGACAGTGAAAACACCTTCGTTTCTTTGTCCGCCAGGTCGCCGCTGTATATGATCTCTATCTTTTGTACGGTTTCCTTTTCTGACTGATAGTATATTTTCCCTAGCATTTCCGCCAGAGAAAGATATGGCCTCAGTCCATTCAGATCCGAAACATGCATGGACGGCATATTGACTGCAGCAACCATTTCTCCCGATAATGCCGCCGCTACCAATTGAGTAACAGCTGTACCGACGTTAAGATTTGCCTCTTCCGTCGATGCACCAAGGTGAGGGGTGATGATTACATTGTCCAGTTCAAGAAGAGGGTTCGCATATGTCTGTTCTTCCGGCTTTTTATCATAATTAGGCTCCGGATCAAGAACGTCAATACCGGCCGCCGCAACCTTACCTTCTTTCATTGCCGCATAGAGTGCCTTTTCGTTGACCAGCCCGCCTCTGGCCGCATTTACAATCCTGACACCATCCTTACAAAGCTGCAGCTCCTTTTCGCCGATTATTCCATAGGTTTCGGCTGTCTTCGGCGTGTGTAGTGTGATTAAATCAGCCTGTTTCAGCAATTCCTCAAGAGTTTCACATTTGGTGACACCGAACTTTTTAAATTTTTCATCAGTAATGTAAGGGTCATAGGCTACAACCTTCATGTTGCTTCCCTTCAACTTCGTAGCAACAATCGAACCAATTCTGCCGAGTCCAATGATTCCTGCAGTCTTGCCGTCCAATTCATTGCCGAGGAAACGGTTTCTTCTGAAATCGCCTTTTCTTGATGCCGCATTTGCTTGCGGAATGTTTCTAAAAGCGCTATATGCTAAGCCGATAGCCAATTCAGCAGCCGCCATAATGTTGCTTTCAGGGGTGTTCACTACAATGATACCTTTGCTTGTGCAGGCTTGCACATCAATATTATCGATTCCGTTTCCGGCTCTTCCTGCAACCTTAAGGTTCTTTGCTCTTTCAATAAGCTCCGCATTCACCCTGGTAACACTTCTTACAATAATGGCATCATAGTTCTCGATGATTTCCAGCAGCTCATTATGGGCTATCCCATATTTTGTATCAACTTCAAATCCTTTATCCAGCAGGTACTGTATACCTTCCTCTGCAATTCTTTCAGTAACAATAATTTTCATATCAACACTCCCATTCCTATAATCATTTTATCAGGATGCCAGCTTATCGATCAATGCCAGCAATTCATGTATTTCTTCAACTGTGGCGTCTGCCATGTGCGCGATTCTGAATGTCACTTCCTTGAGATCTCCATAGCCGTTGGAAATCATGTATCCATGTTCCCCAAGCTTTTTATTGAGATCGCTTACGCTGATTCCTTTTGTATTTTTAACCGTTGTAAGCGTATTTGAGGCATACTCTTCGTCCGGGAACAACGCATAGTTCTCCTTTGCCCAGGCTCTGACTATTTTCGCCATTTCAAGGTGGCGTGTGAACCTGTTCTCAATCCCCTCCTCCAGTATTCTGTCCAGCTGGTAGTCCAGCGCAAACATGTGCGACAGGGACGGAGTGGAAGGATATTGGTGATCCTTTTTCTGTACATAATTATACAGCTCCAGCAAATCCAGATACGTACCCCTGAATTCCACCTTCTTGGCAGCGGCAATTGCCTTTTCTGAGAAGGAACAGATGGCCATTCCGGGCGGCAGGCCAAGGCATTTCTGTGTAGAGGTGATGCATATATCAACGCCAAGGGAATCCACATCAATTTTTGTTCCTCCCAATGAGCTTACCGTATCCATGCACCATACCACCTCCGGATACTTTCGAAGCACTTCGGCAATTTCTTCCACCGGATTCATTACACCGGTGGATGTCTCGTTATGCGTAATGGTAACAAGGTCATATTGGCCTGTTGCCAGTGCATCATCAACCATTTGGGGTGTAGTAGGCTTACCTGGTTCAGAAGAAAAAAGGTCGGCAGGCACTCCGTTGGAAGTCGCCATCTTATGCCACCGGTCTCCAAAAGCCCCAACTGAAAACATCGCGGCACGTTTTGTTGTGCAGCTGCGTACGGCGCCTTCCATCAATCCGCTGCCTGAAGTCGTTGAAAGTAATATAGCATTGTTTGTGTACATCAGCTTTTGCATTTTCTCGGATATTCCACGCTGAAGAGCGGATGCATCCTTTGTTCTATGTCCAATCATCGGTGTCGCCATTTTTTGAAGAACATCTTCCCTGACCTCTACAGGCCCTGGAATAAAAAGCTTTTTATGCATATCTTCCCTCCTAAAAATAAAAGGTCAAATCTCGTTGGAGACCTGACCATTTTAACATGCGTTAAATACATGATAATTTTCTCTGTCCTTTTGCCTGAGAGTTTGTGGCCTTGCGGCCTTGCCCCTTCGGCGCCTTGACGGTCTCTCCAGAGATTCGTCCTGATAAGGTTGCACATACTTCCTCACCAATCATCCGACCTTATTTTGTTTTAACTTTTTCATAAAAGTTAGGTCTATTATAATGAATAGGTATATCGATGTCAAGCGGTTTTTTTAAACCTTTCGACCAGAGTCTGATCAACCGAGTCTGATCAATTTGTGATTTTAAAACCTTTCGATCAGCGGTTTGCTTCAGCCGGGGTTTATTCAAAACCTCTCATCAAATCTTCGATGGTATCCCTTCTGCGGATAAGTCTCGGCTTGCCGTTCAGGCCGATCAACACCTCTGCGGGTCTCAGCCGGTTATTATAATTGGATGCCATGGAATAACCATAAGCACCCGCGTCCATCATGCCGACAATATCGCCTTCCTTCGGGAGCGGCAGTTCCCTGTCCTTTGCAATAATATCACCCGACTCACAAATGTTTCCAACCACCGTCATTGTGCTGACTTTATCTGATTTTACTATTTCACCATTCCTGTAAATCTCTATATCGTGATGAGAATCATACATGGCAGGCCGGACCAGCACATTGAAGCCAATATCGGTTCCTACATAGATCTTGCTGCCGTTATTCTTGACGGCATGGACCGATCCCAGTAATACACCGCATTCAGCCACTACATAGCGGCCCGGTTCCATTTTAATTTTTATTCTTCTGTTGTGGGCCTTCATCCACTGCTCAATAACCTCAGTGAGCCTGCGACCGGCTTCTTCAATCTGCAGCCTTTCCTGTCCATCCTGTTTGTGATAAGGAATGCCAAATCCGCCGCCCATATCCACAAATTCAAGCTCATTGAATTTTTCTGCAATAGCCAGCAATTGCTTAACACCTTCCAAATAAGGTGTAGCTTCCATAAATAAAGAGCCAATATGCTGATTGATTCCGACCAGCCTAAGATCATATTCTTTTAAAATTGCTTTCACATCGTCAATGAGTTCAATATTCACGCCGAATTTTGTGTTTTTGCCGCCGGTCACCACTTTTTCGTGATGTCCTGCTCCAACACCGGGATTAAACCGGATTGCCACTTTTCCGCCCGGATTCAGTCTGCCGTATTGTCTCAGCTGAGATAGAGAATCACAGCTGATGATGACATCTTTCTCAATAGCGTATCTCATTTCATCTTCCGACACATTATTCGCCACAAAAAAGAGCTCTTCCGGCTTAAAACCGGCAGCAAGCAGTACATGTATCTCTCCCGGCGACATGGCGTCAGCATGGAGTCCCTCTTCCCGGATGATTTTCAGGAGCTCCAGATTAGAATTTGCCTTTATCGAGTAATTCGACTTAAAATTAGGATATGAGACCAGTTCCGCCATTTCACGGCTTCGTTCCCTCAGGATTGCCTCGTTGTATACATAAAGCGGGCTGCCAAACTCTTTGATGAGCTCGGATGGTGTTGTGCCTCCAAAAAAACGGGTTTGCTCTGTAAAATAATTTTTCATGCGGTGTCCTCCGTAACGTTTATTGACTCTGTAAGTTATTGTGCCGGAACACTCTTATGGTTCCGGAACAACCGGCTTCTCTTGGGTACCAGGCTTTGCTGTATCCTTTGCCTTACTTCCGGAGGAAGGCTTCGAAGCAGTGTTTGACTTAGCTTCTGAAGAAGGCTTTGTTTCAGACTTTTTATACTGAATCGTTTCATAATCGGTTGATGTCTTTTCAGTACCGGCCACATTCTGATCATCGGAGTATACGGTCATAGCAGATAATAATGATCCCTGAAGCACTCTCGCATCCCGCACAAAATTCATCGCACATACTACGAGAACCGCCGCTGCAAATATCGTACCGAATGTATAAAACAATCTGCCTGCGACAGATTTTTTTTTATTCATAAACCTCACCTTTTCTACAATTTTCATAAAGCTGCTTTACTCTGCATTGCACTGATTTACGCTACTTTATGCTACTTTACGCTATCTCTCCGTTTCCTTTTTCAAAAGCTCCAGCGCCCAGTTACGTGTATTGATTGTCTGAGGATGCAGGAGCCCGCCTTTGCTTACGATAAATCCGATTGTATTGTCCAGTCCAGCTACAATTGCCTTTTCAAGGCTCTCTTCGGCGGCTTTCCGGATGGATTCAACTCCCGGATAGCTTCTTCCGGCTTCTATATAATCTGCTATAAAAATGATTCTGCAAAGCTTATCCATACCTTCACAGCCCATGGTATGATCCGCCACCGCAGCTAAAACCCCGGAATCTTCCACGCCAAAGAGTTCCCTTGCAAGATGTGAGCCTACGGGTCCGTGTAAGAGCTCCGGCTGGTCCTTCATGATATCGTCTGGCGCGATTCCATATTTGCAGCAGAGCTCAAGGGTGTCACCTTTCTTCATATCCCTTGCACAATCGTGAATAAGTCCGGCTAGCGAAGCCCTGTCAACATCCTCTCCAAACCGTTCAGCCAGCATCCGCGCGGCTTCCATGACATGAATGGAATGTTCAAATCTCTTTGGAGTAAGTACCTTCTCCAGCTTCTCTTTAATTTCATCGATGCTCATACACTTCGTCATACTTGTTTTATCGGTCATACTTGCTTAATCCGCCCTGTTTACAGCCACTGCCCCGGCTCAAGATTCGTTTAATTCTCCCAGTTCGTTTCGGTCGTTTTATTCATTAGTTTGCTACGATATAAGCCATTTGTCAAGATATACTCCTCTGTATCCCCGGTTACAAGATATTTAATGGATTTGCCCTCTAAACACCTTCCCCTGATATCGCTGGAAGAAATATCAACTAATGGCGCCGCTGTTAACTGTATCTTGATATCATATTGTTCTCTTAACTGCTTTACTTCAATCTCAATATCTCTGCGAGAATGGCCCGGCCTGAGGACAGCAATGAATTCACACAGCTTGAAAACACTCTGATACTCTCTCCATGATGTCAGTTCCGGTATCACATCGGCACCAATGATGAAAAAAAGCTCTGTCTCCGGCCCATACTTATTTCTTAGAGCCCTTAATGTATCGACCGTATAGGTATAGCCCCGCCTCTCAATCTCCATCCTGGAGGCTTCAAAATACGGATTGGATGAAACGGAGAGGCGAACCATTTCAAACCGGTGCTCCGGGTCAATGACCTCGTCATCCGGTTTATGAGGCGGTTGTCCTGAAGGAATAAACAATAATTTATCAAGGCTGAAGGCATCCCTCACGGTTTCGGCAATCATCAAATGCCCCCAATGAATCGGGTTGAAGGTGCCCCCCAATATGCCTATTTTGCTGATACTATGCTGCATGGTCTTTCCCTTCCATTTGCTTACAACGATCTAAATTCGGGGGTGGTAATATCACTTCTGCAGAGCAATGTCTGTAATGTCCTTACATCGAGACCCTTGTGCTGATGCCATGCCCCTGATACCTTTACTCTTATGCCTTGACACCAATGTCTTTTCTGTAATGCATCCCGTCAAAGCTGATCTTATCCACTGCCGCATACGCTTTGCTTCTTGCCGCGTCAATGGATTCCGCCACAGCTGTCACGCCAAGCACCCTACCACCTGCCGTAAAGTATTGTCCCGATTCCAGCTTCGTTCCCGCGTGAAAAACGATGATATCCGGATCCTTTTCAGCCTCATCCACACCTGTGATTCCAAGGCCGGTCCGGTACTTTCCGGGATAGCCGCCGGATGCCAGAATAACACATACTGCCGCATTATCTTCCCATTCAATTTTAACAGAATCAAGTCTTTCGTCAATAACCGCATTCAAAATATCCATCATATCCGTTTTAAGCCTCGGCAGTACCACCTGTGTCTCCGGATCCCCAAATCTGGCGTTATACTCCAGCACCTTCGGTCCATCGTCGGTCAATATCAGACCAAAATATAGGACTCCTTTGAATTGGCGGTTTTCTTGATTCATTGCTTCTATTGTAGGCAGGAAAATATTTTTCATACAAAAAGCATCAAGCTCAGGTGTATAGAGCTTACTGGGCGAAAAGGTTCCCATGCCTCCTGTGTTAAGGCCCATGTCATTGTCCAATGCACGCTTGTGATCCTGGGAGCTGACCATGGGTACAACGGTTTTGCCGTCTGTAAACGTCAAAATGGAAACCTCCGGGCCGGTAAGAAATTCTTCTATTACAATCCGGTCGCCTGCGCTGCCGAACATTTTATCCGACATCATATCCTGTACCGCTTTGGCGGCCTCCTGATAGCTCTGTGCTATGATAACGCCTTTGCCCAACGCCAGCCCGTCGGCTTTTACCACAATCGGATATTTGCTCTTCTTCAGGAAATCCAGGGCATCCTCACTATTATCAAATACTTCATAGCCGGCTGTCGGTATGCCATACTTTTTCATCAGATCCTTAGAAAAGGCTTTGCTGCTTTCAATGTATGCAGCTCTTTTATTGGGTCCGAATGCCCGGATACCTTCCGCCTCGAGTGCATCAACCATTCCTGCAGCCAGAGGATCATCCGGTGCTACTACCACAAGATCAATGTTTTCTCTTTTGGCGAACCCGATAACATCCTTAATATCCATGGCCTTTATAGGGACACACTCTGCCAGTGCTGCGATACCCCCGTTACCGGGTGCACAATAAAGTCTTTCAACCACTGGGCTTTGGGCGATTTTCCATGCCAATGCATGTTCTCTCCCACCGCCGCCAATTATCAGTACCTTCATCACACTTCTCCTTAATGTTTAAAGTGGCGCATACCGGTGAATATCATGGCGATACCGTATTTATTGCAGGCATCGATGGATTCCTGATCGCGTACAGATCCTCCGGGCTGTATGATTGCCTTGACACCTGCCTCATGTGCAACCTCCACGCAATCGGAAAACGGGAAGAAGGCATCGGAAGCCATGACAGACCCTTGAGTTTTTTCCTTTCCATAATCAATGGCAATTCTCAGGGCCAGAACTCTGTTTGTTTGGCCGGGGCCCACACCTACGGTCTGGTTTCCCTTAGCCAGCGCAATTCCGTTGGACTTGGTATGCTTTACCACCTTCATGGCAAATAGCAGATCCTTCATCTGTTCATCTGTAGGCTTGGTATCCGTCACACACTTCAGGTCCGCTTCATTGAGAAGCTCACTGTCGTAATCCTGCACCAGGAGCCCGCCGGCAACCTTCTTCATATCATAGGTTCCCGCAGGAAGGCTTGCACCAACCTGTTCCAGCTCCAACAGGCGGATATTCTTTTTCTTTTCCAGTATTTCCAGCGCCTCTGCTGTGAAAGACGGTGCAACAATGATTTCGTAGAACACCTTGCTCATTTCTTCAGCTGTTGCAGCGTCGATCTCTCTATTTGCAGCAACAATGCCTCCGTATGCGGAAACAGGATCGGCCTCATAAGCCCGATCGTAAGCTTCCTTTATGCTTGACCCGCTTGCCGCTCCACATGGATTGGCATGCTTGACAATAATTGCTGTGGGTTCGTCAAACTCCTTCAGGAGGCAGATAGCGCCATTTGCATCATTGATGTTATTATAGGACAGCTCTTTCCCATGAAGCTGCTTTGCATTTGTCAGGCAGCCGGTGTTGGCGCCCACTTCTTTATAAAAAACAGCCTTTTGGTGAGGATTCTCACCATAACGCATTTCCTGAGCCTTCTCAAAGGTAAGGGAGAGTGTGTCGGGAAAGAAATCCTCTCCAAGCCTTTCTCGCAGATAAGCTGCAATCAGCGTATCATAATGGCTGGTATGCTCAAATACCTTATAGGCCAGACGGAATTTCGTCTTAAGAGAAACCTCTCCGTCGTTCTTCATTTCCTCCAGAATCTTCCCGTAGTCGGCAGGATCCACAACAACTACAACATCCTGATAGTTCTTTGCCGCAGCTCGAATCATGGTAGGTCCGCCGATATCGATATTTTCAATCGCTTCCTCCAGTTCCACATGCCCTTTGAGAATGGTTTGCTTGAAGGGATACAAATTAATAACCACCATATCGATTGGTTCGATACCCAATTCCTTGATCTGCTTCATATGTTCATCATTGTTCCGAATGGCCAGCAACCCGCCATGAACCTTTGGATGCAGGGTCTTGACGCGTCCGTCCAGGCATTCGGGAAAGCCGGTAATGTCTGAGATATTTGTGACTTGAATGCCCGCATTGGAAAGGGCTTTCGCCGTACCGCCCGTTGAAATGATTTCAACTCCCTGTTTCCGGAGCTCTTCAGCAAGCTCAATAATTCCTGTCTTGTCAGACACACTGATTAATGCACGTTTGATCATTTTGATAGGTCCTCCTGATAAATTTAAATACACCGGCCGCAGCCGGAGTTTATCAATTTAATGAGCGCTTGCGCGAATTGTACGCCAAACCGCGTTTTTATGCTGTAGGCATTTTAGCGCATTCCTTAAGCGTTTTATGTGTATCGCGCAGCGAGCATTGTTACGCTTTGCATGTAGTGCCAGCCGCTGCGTTTATTGACAGCCGCTGCGTTTATTGACAACCGCTGCGTTTATTGACAACCGCTGCGTTTATTGAAAGCTGTACAGTCAAATAATCCTGACCTTCCTGCCATCCAGCACCAGTCTGCCTTGCGCATACAGTCTGATCGCCTCGGGCAGCAGCTCCCACTCCGCTTCCTGCATTACTCTGAGCTGCAGGGACTCGGGAGTATCCTCATCGTGGATCTTTACAGCCTTTTGTAAAATAATCGGACCGGAATCATATTCCAGATCCACAAAATGTACGGTCGCACCTGTTACCTTTACACCGTACTCCAGCGCCTTTTGATGAGGTGTTATGCCGTAATAACCCTTTCCGCAGAAGGACGGTATCAGCGACGGATGAATGTTGATGATCCTGTTTTTATAAGCCTCAATAAAAGCCTCACCCAGCATGGACAAAAAACCAGCCAGTACAACCAGCTCCACATGATGTTGGCGAAAATGCTCCAGCAGCGCAGTGTCATAGTCCGTTGCTTCCGAAAAGCTTTTCCTCGAAATATAAGCAGTTGGAATCTTGTATTTATTTGCCCTTTCAAGGGCATAGGCATCTGCTCTGCTGGACACTACCGTGACAATCTCACACCCGGGAAGACCACCGCTTTGAATTTTGTCAATAATAGCCTGGAGGTTGGTGCCTCCACCTGATACCAGTATTCCAAGCTTCAACATAGCTCTACTCCGGCCTCTCCTTTGATAATCTCGCCGATCCGATAGGCCTTCTCCCCGGATTGTTCCAGATGCTTCAGCATATCAGCCGCTTCATCGGCTCTCACTGCGATTACCATACCAATTCCCATGTTAAAGGTATTGTAAATACTGGCGTCACTGAGTCCGCCCAGCTTTTGCAGCAGTCCGAATATGGGCGGCACCGGCCATGAACCGAGATTGATTTTTACTCTGCAGCCCTCCGGCACCATTCTTGGGATATTTTCGATAAATCCGCCGCCGGTGATGTGTGAAATACCTTTCAGTGAAAATTTGTCCTTAAGCTCCAGTATGGTTTTTACGTATATTCTGGTCGGCTTCAGCAATTCCTCACCGAGGGTAACGCCAAGCTCCGCTATAGGCTGCCCGACATTTTCCTCCGTTGGATTCAGAAGCTTTCTCACAAGAGAGTAGCCGTTGCTGTGGAGTCCGGAGGATGCCAGTCCAATCAGCTGATCGCCCGGTGCAATACCCCTGCCGTCTATTATTTTCTTCCGGTCGACAATTCCTACTGCAAATCCTGCGATATCATATTCATTCTCAGGATAGAATCCCGGCATTTCAGCGGTTTCGCCGCCAATCAGAGAGCATCCGGACAGGATGCACCCCTGGGAAGCACCCTTTACAATTTGTGCTACCTTTTCCGGTCTGTTTTTGCCAAGTGCAATATAATCTAAAAAGAATAACGGTTCAGCGCCGCCGCAAATGATATCATTTACGCACATGGCAACCGCATCGATGCCGATTGTATCATGCCGGTCCGTCAGAAATGCAATCTTCAGCTTTGTTCCGACACCATCCGTGCCGGACACCAGCACCGGCTCTTCATATTTGCTCTTATCCAGTGCAAAAAGTCCGCCGAAACCTCCGATATCTGTCAGTACCTCAGGTCGGAACGTTCGTTTCACATCATTTCTCATCAGCTTTACAGCTTCATAGCCTGCCTCAACATCTACTCCAGCCGATTTATAATCGATCATTTTAGCATTTACCTCCGCAACAAAGCTTATTCCCCTCTGCCGGAACCTCCATGGGATACCTTGAATCAAAGCATGCGGTGCAAAATTCACATTTCGCGTCAGACGCAATTCCCAGCAGTCCTTCCAGACTAAGGTATCCAAGACTGTCCGCGCCGATCATTTCACGAATTCCATCCTCAGAATATTTGCATGCAACCAACTGATCTTTCGAAGATATATCGATTCCAAAGTAACAGGGAAATTTGTACGGAGGCGAGCTGACCCTCATATGGACCTCCTTAGCCCCTGCATCCTTAAGCATCTGCACAATTCTCCTGGTGGTTGTGCCTCTGACAATAGAATCATCTACCATAACCACTCTCTTACCTGCAATTTCAGACTTCATTGCGTTAAATTTAATACGAACTCCGGATTCTCTCTGTCCCTGCTCCGGCTGAATGAAGGTTCTGCCAACGTATCTGTTTTTCAACAAACCCTGACCATAGGGAATTCCGGATTGTCTGGAAAATCCAAGCGCAGCATTCAGTCCGCCATCCGGTGCGCCTATAACAATGTCCGCCTCTACCGGGTGTTCAATGGCAAGTCGCTTCCCGGCCTCAATTCTGGCCTGCATAACGCTTACACCGTCAATGACACTATCGGGGCGGGCAAAATATACGAATTCAAATATACAAAGGTGGGACGGCTCTTTCTTTTGCGTATCAATCGATGTGACTCCGTCTTCGCCGATAAGAACAATCTCACCGGGCCGGACATCCCGTATCAACTCTGCACCGACTGCATCCAGTGCACAGGATTCTGAAGCCAGGATATAGGAATTTTCCAATTTCCCGATGCAAAGCGGCCTGATACCGTGGGGATCTCTGATTCCCACCAGTCGTTTCGGTGTTACCATGACAATGGCGTAAGAGCCCTTTATGTCGTGCATTACTTTTTCTATTGTTTCTTCAATATTATCGCTGCCGATCCGATACCTTGAAATCAGATTTGCAATGACTTCCGTATCACTGGTAGTCTGGAATATGGCGCCGTTTTCCTCCATGTCGGAGCGCAGCTCTGCTGCATTGACCAAATTTCCATTATGCGCCAGAGCCAGCTGGCCTATTTTATATTTGACAACCATCGGCTGTGCATTTTCCCTTAAGCTTGCTCCGGTTGTGGAATAACGGACATGCCCTATGGCAATTCTTCCTTTTAAATGATTCAGTACAACCTCATTAAAGATTTCAGGTACCAGGCCCATATCCTTATGGTGAAAGATGGTACCCTGGTCATTGACTGCTATACCTGCGCTCTCCTGGCCTCTGTGCTGCAGCGCGTATAATCCGTGGTAAGTTGCTCTTGCCACATCATGCTTGTCATTGGTGAATATGCCGAATACACCGCATTCTTCATGCAGTTTACCGAACATGATATCCCCATTGTGTTCATTCCGCATCATACTATCTCTGTTTTCTGTACCCAACATCATGATAACCCTTCCTCCGCCAGCTTTTTCTGGAGTTCTGCATTTTTCTTATCCACCTTGCGGGCTAACTCCTTTTTGTATTCCTTCATCTTCTCACGGAGCTCCGGATGTGCCGTTGACAGTATTTGTACCGCTAAAAGTGCGGCATTGTCAGCTCCGTCAATGGCAACGGTTGCTACCGGTATTCCCGCCGGCATTTGAACGATAGAAAGCAGCGAATCCATACCGTCCATCGTGGATGATTTGATCGGTATGCCAATGACAGGCAGCGGAGTAAATGCCGCGAGAACTCCCGGCAAATGAGCCGCTTTCCCTGCAGCTCCTATGATCACCTCAATACCGTTCATTTCAGCATTTGAGGCAAACTCCGCGGCCTTTTGCGGTGTTCTGTGAGCGGAGCAGACCATTGTTTCAGTTTCTACCCCGAACTCCTTCAAGAGCTTGATACAGCTCTTTAATACTGGAAAATCAGAATCGCTCCCCATAACAATTGCGACCTTGGGTGTTTTTTTGTTGC
>JAEZLF010000130.1 GCA_023435925.1 Bacillota bacterium | reverse complement strand
GCAAAAAGATGGCAACGAAGGTTAAGAAGCTGAACAATAACAAGGGCTTTTCGTTGGTTGAGCTGTTGATTGTTATCGCTATCATGGGCGTGCTGGCGGTCATCGCATTTAACATGTTCGGCGGTGTATTGCAGAACAGTAAAAAGAGAGCGGATGCACAGCAGGCCAGGAATATCGAAAAAGCAATCGTAACTTATTGTATTGATTCAGGAGATTGGCAGCTGGACGGAACGACTTCAGGTGGTGGGATAAAAGCTGACAGTGAGACTTTAATTAAGGGGTTGCTTCAGGAAGTGACTTATAAATCGGTAACCTACGGTCCGATGCTGACTCCCAAATATCCGGATAAGGATAATGCTCATGCGGATAATGTTGATGCTTACTTACCACAGTGGAATCCCGATGGCGGAGGAGAGTACATTGGCTGGTCTGTGGAAGTATATCCCAAAAAGCAGACAGTAAAAGTAGATCCCGTCACAACCGGGGGAGGTATTGGTGTAACGATACATTAGTTGAACAACGTCACGGTCCCCCTCCTCTTAGGTGGGGGTAACCGATTGAAAAAGCTGTCAGTGGTTGGTTACAATCCCCCACTCAGGATGCATGGGCGAGCAGCAGGCTTTGCCTGCGACCAGCTGACGTTGTTCAAACGCCACGTTCAAGCGTGGCGCACGAAGTGTAGCGAAGGGCGAATTCATTTTGCCCGCAGCGAGGGGGTATGGGGGCTTGCCCCCATTAGAAATTGATCGGGCTGACCCTCTCCGCTGTCTCAGGTCAGCGGAGAGGAATAAATTATCAGGTGAATGATGATGAAATGGAAAAATAACAAAGGAATAGGTTTGATAGAACTGTTGGTTGTTATTGCCGTAGGAGCCATAACAGCGCCTCTTCTGCTCTGGATGTTCACGTATGGGCTGCAGTCCTATTCCAGCTATAACAAGTACATCGAGCAGCAGTACAAGGTGATAGACATCACGCAGCGAATCCGCAAGGACATAGAAGAGTCAGCAGCATATAAAATTGCGTATGACACATCCGTCAACCCGATACCATTGAATATACTGACTTTGTGGGTGCCGGACGACGACTCGGATGTCAGCACCTTCAGTATCAGAATATGGAAAATAGAAGCCGGAAAGCTTTATTTGAAAACCGGCGCCGGTACCGTCAGCGACGGACTGGATGCTATGGCAGATGGAAGCGGGTACACAGAAATACTTGGAGGTCTGGACACTTCAACCGATACGGACCATCTTGGCAACTATTTTTTACCCACCAGATTTGAATTTGTTAAGGACCGAATCCTGCTGTCCATAAAACCTGTGAAAGAAAACACAGTCGTTTCAAAAAACAGAAATGTCATAAAGCCTGTGGTAACAGAGTTTTCTATCCGGTACAAGGAAAATATCGCCTGAGTGCCGCGACCAACTGGGAGGGATTTATCATGAAAGATATCAATTTGCTGCTTGAGGAGGACAAAAAAATACCACAGGGTGATGCTGTTAAAGTAAGGCCCTTGAAAGCAGCCGGAAAAATTGCACTGACCGTGATTACAATCGCTGCAGCGGCAAGCACCATTGTTGCTCCGATACTGTATAGCAAATCGTTGGATTTACAACTGGCATCCGTTAAGGAGCAAATTCAGGACGAAAAATATCAGGAGGTTGTGTCTGTGAAATCCCAGCTGACTGGTGTAGAAAAACAGCTGGAGAATAAAAAAGGGATCATCGCATATATCGATGAGCAGGCATACCCCGTTAACAATATATTGAATATCGTAAAGAATAATACACCGGAAGGCTGCGAAATCAAGGATATACAGTATGAGGCAAACGCTGTAAGGGTTAGCGTTAATGCACAGCAGATTACAAATATTGCAGAGTTCCTTCTCAGTATGGACAGGCTGGAATATATCCGACTGTCGGATAACTCCAACACAATCAAGATTAATACCAATGGGGATTATGTATTTCATTTTGATGTGGGACAAAGGGAGGACGAATAGGATGTCAATCGGGAAAAAGGAACTACGGTTAATCGGGATTCTCTGCTTTGTTGCCTATATATTGACCTTTTATAAAGTAGTCTGGCAGTCCGTAATACCGTCCATCAATTCCATACAGACAGACTTGGATGCTTCATTGGAGAAGAAGAGACTGCTGGATGAAGATTATGACAATATAAACGCTTATAAAACGAAACTGATGACGCTAACTACATCAAATGAAAGGATTGATGAATATCTTATGAGCAGCGCAAATATGGTCGATAGTCTCGAGTATGTGGACAAGCTGACAAGGCTGATTGGTGATGATATCAGAGAAATTAATATCTCCAAGCCGGAACAGAAGTACATGGTAAGCGGAGATGATTCTGCCGCAGCCGGGACGAACACGAAAAGTGCCGATGGCAGCGAAGGAGTCTATTATGAAATCAAAATGGATTTCAGGGCATACATGAGTTATTCGGAAGCATTGGAGCTTATAAAGTATGTTGAAGGCGGAACCAGAAGAGCAAAAATAACAAAGTTCTTTGTAAAAGCTTTATCTGTTAATGATCTGAAAGCGATGAATGATGCAAAAGCAAAACAGAGCCAAGCAGCCGCGGGGACGGCAGAGGTTGCTCAAAAGAGTGCTGTGCCGCAGAATACCGTACAACAAAATACCGTACAGCAGAACATCGTACAGCAGAATGCGGCATCAAGGAATATTGGCCTGAGCACTTCAGCACAGGCGATCCAGGTGGATGACAGGATCTTTGATACCAATATAACAATCAGTCTGTACGCAATCAATCTCAGGTCCTCCGACCGTATGTATGAATATAGCAGGCACAAGCTGAATCGGTTTATTTATACCAACGGAATTTTCCTGACCACCTCAGGCAGTGCTATCGGTTTAAGTGACACAGGCACTGAAGTTTACCTGGGTGAGGAGTTTGCCGACAGTGATATTGTGATCAGTGAGAAAAGCTATCTGGCAGCCGGTGAGAATCTGCAGGTGTTGGGTGTAGATCGGTCTGATAATATTATACGGTTGAAAACCAATAGTGCTGCTGAAGTTCAGCTTCGCTTAATTGGTAAGTCTTATTTTGTAGATACATTTGAGAATGGAAAAAAATCATTAAGCATGACCGGAAGCCTGCCCGACAGGGATACCATAACGCTTGCTGTGGCAGTTGATATGCCGGATATCGCAGAGAATGAAAAAATTCGCCTGAATGTCAAAGTGACAAACAATTCCGGGAAAGACCTGAATATCACTCTAAAGGACCAGCAAAACAGGGTCAGTATTTATGATCGAAATGGTAATCGGATCTATGGAAACAGTACGGTGGAAAATGTCAAGGTTGCCTGAGCATACTTTTAGGATGGTTGATATGAATGTGATTCGAAGCAAAAAAGGAATGACATTACTGGAAACAATTCTTGCACTGGCAGTCCTGGGGATCGTAGCCGCTCCATTATTAATGGTGTTTACAAATACGGCGGCTATCGCAAAAAAAACGCAGGATCGATTGGAAATCAATGCAGTCACAAGGATTATCAAAGCAAATGTAACCAATTCTGTTAAGTACGGTGTCGGACATACAATTTTTTCGGAAGAGACCGGAAGCGATATTACATTGAAGGATGCTGTAGATGGAAAGGATCTTCAAATCAAGGATGCTATGGATAAGGTCCATTCGAAATATAAGTTTGATGCGGAAAGGATTGCTGACTATGGCACTATCACCTATTCCAGCACAGCAACGGCAACCCTTGCAGATACCTGCGAATATTTAATTACACTGAAAACTGCAGACGGTGAGGTTGTACAGAAACTGAAGATTCTAATAAATAAAATTGATGATCCGTAAAAAATGCTCCGGAGGTTATTATGTCCGTTAAGAAATTTGCAGCCGATAACAAGGGTGTTACATTGGTTTTGGTCATAGTTGTGCTGATGGTAGTGGCTATTCTGGCCAACATATTGATAGAAGCGGCGGTTCAGAGCTATCGGCTGGGAAAGTCCAGCGGGAGTACGGATTATTCCTATTATGCGGGGGAAAATGCCATTCAGAAAACCTGCGATATCCTATATGCCAAATGCTCTTCTGCGTCTTTGGCAAATGAGTACCATATCATCTACAGTAATGACGAACAATTTGCAAAAGCAATGGTGAACGTCGCTTTAAAGCCTTATATCGAGCAGCTTTCACTGGAGAACTGCTTTAAGGATATGGATGTGGGGGACGATGCGGGAAACACTGCAGATGTCTCTATTAAGCTGGAATATCTGGGATATGAACGCAATGAGAGCGTCTATCCGGGTAAAATCGAGATCAAAATCGGTATCACCGCTCAATCCAATTATACTGTCAAGCCCTTTTTGTCAGGGGACAAGAAGGTCTATGCAATAAAGAAATTTCGCGTATCCATACCGGACCAGTTTAAGTTAAGAGGCCCGGTTTATACAATCGGTGATCTGATGGCCGATAATGGGGCTGTGGTGGATATATTGGGAGACGTCCACGTCTACGGCACTTCCCCTGAATTCCTGAAGCAGCCGGAACAATATTATTATGGCGGTATTTATGCAAAACACAATTCAACCATGAGCATAAGAGGAAATGCGTATAGTCGCAGTTTTATCAGGACAGGCCGGTATACCGACACAGCCGTGGATTCAAGCAGTATTTATGTTTACAAGGATGCCGTTGCTCAATGCCTGCAGATCTTCGGAAGGGGACAGAGAATTGGGGTAATGGGCAATGCCTATACCTTTGACGACCTGGAGATCAATGGGGAGGATTCGGTACTGGCAATCAACGGAAGCTATTTCGGTTTATCAAATGGAACGGACGGGCATTATCATGATAATTCCAGCGCCATTGTCAACAGTGCGACTCTTCATCATTTTTATTCACCGGAATCTCAGCGGTCCAGAATCGTTGTAAACGGAGCCGTGATGCTCAGCGGTGGAACCTTCCGAACGACAGAAGACGGGGCATCGCTGTACCAGATCGAGGATGCTTCGCTGGCCTGGGTCACCGACCCGCTTAGCCCGAGTCCGGTCTACAAAAAGGCGGATCCTCTGCCGGCAGGTACTTCTTACATTGACTGGTTGAAGGTGAACTATGAATCTGTTGCAAAAGGCTTTGGCAATCTGTTTCAGGTTTTTCCGCAAATGGCCGGGTGGAATATGGATCCCGGATCAACCGTGGTCGGCGACAATTTTAACGATTGGTTCAATCGAATTGACGTAATGCGCAGCGGGGGGAGCAGCAATACGGGTATCAGCGCCATAAAGCCGGACAAGATCAAGGGCTTCAGTTTTTATGTGATGGCAGCCAATGACGGCCTTTACTTCATGGATAAGAACAGTGAAAGCAGCTCCGGTTTAGCCAGGGCAGATCAGCTGGCAAATTCTTTTTCTATGGACAACGTTGAGCCGCCTGA
>JAEZLF010000099.1 GCA_023435925.1 Bacillota bacterium | reverse complement strand
CACATTGGGTTTAAGCAATACGATCGGAATCGGGTCGGTTTATTCTTCGGCCGACGACATAAACAAAGCATTTATGGAAGCGACAAGGTCGTTGGAGTATAGAATCCTCGATAAGTATGGGTCTGTTATTCAATACAACAGTGTCGTAAAAAGCGATCAGGTATATTACTTTCCAATTGAATTGGAAGTACGATTGATAAGATACTTTAAAGCTGGGGAGTTGGGAAATGTTTTAAAAGCATTTCATTATATCTATGAAGAAAATGTGATTAAAAGACATTTGTCTCCCGACATCCTGAGACTTCTGTTTTCCAATATGGTAGGAGTCGTTGAGAGAGTCATTATCGATGAGCTGAAGACAGATTATAAGTCGGTTTTCCGTGATGAGTTCAATCCAGGCTCATGCTTGTTGGACTGTAATACAGTGGATGAAATTAAGGACAGATTAACCATGATCTTTACCAACCTATGCAATTTTATCAACCAAAACAAAAAGAGTCATAATATTGGTCTGGTCAAAAATATTCAGGATTTTATTAATAAAAGGTATAAAGACCAAAATCTTTGTCTTCAGGTTATATCTTCGGAGTTCAACATATCCGTTCCATACCTGTCCAGATTTTTTAAGGAACAGACAGGTGAAAATCTGAATAATTATCTAAACAACATCCGCATTGAAAAGGCAAAGGAGTTGCTTGTCGATACGGATATGAAAATCAGTGAAGTTGCAAAAAGTGTAGGCTTTACAAATGATTCTTCCTTTATCAGAGTGTTTAAAAAGCATACCAATACGACGCCGGGTTCGTTCAAGAAGTATTAACGGCAGCCACAACAGTGCCGGATAGCCTCAGGAGGCGGAAATATGCAAATTTTGCAGTATAAAAATTGCATATTTTTTTGGTCTGATTTTGTCAATTTTTAAAGACGAAATTGAAAATTGCATATTTACTTGCTCAGAAAACAATCTATAGTTATACATGAAGCGCTTCGGGAATTGAAAGTAATGAATTATTCGAAAAGAATTTTAAGGAGGATGCTTGAATGAGGAGATTTTTAGCAATACTGCTTAGTTTGGTAATGGTTTTAGCATTGATAACAGGTTGCGGTCAAAACAATAACACTCCTGCCACGTCAGGTACCGACACAGCACAGACTGCTACTGCCGAGTCCACTGCCGACGCTACCGCCGAAAAAGATGAAAAGTTAACTGAATTGACACTTCCGCTTACGAAAGATGACATTACTTTAACCCTGTGGGCCGGCCTTTCTGACAGAGCTGCCGCGTCTATAAAAAATTATGGTGAGATGCTTGCTTTCCAGGAACTGCAGAAAAGAACCGGAGTAACTATCAATTTTATCCATCCTGCAGTTGGTCAGGAGAAAGAACAGTTCAGTCTGCTTCTTGCATCGGGTGATTTGCCTGATATTATACATTACAACTGGGGAAGCAGATATCCCGGCGGCCCTCAAAAAGCAATTGATGATGGAGCTATACTTAAATTAAATGATTTGATTGAGAAAAATTCCCCCAACTTTTCTGCGATAATGGCGGAAAACGTTGATGTTGCAAAAAACGCTGTAACAGATGACGGAACATTATATATGTACCCGCTTCTCAGGATTGATGCCGGGAGCCGTGTCAGCGGAGGCCTTCAGATAAGAAAGGACTGGCTTGACAAGGTTAATCTGCCCATACCTACCACCATTGATGAATGGTACACAGTATTGACAGCTTTCAAAAACACCGATTTAAATGGTAACGGCAAGGCTGACGAAATACCCTTTATCTCTACTCCAATTGCAAATATTAACGGCTTACAAAGACTTATAGGCTCATGGGGTATAGGATACACCTTCTATAATGACAACGGAACAGTTAAATATGGTCCTGCACAGCCGGAATATAAGGATTTTCTGCAGACTATGCAGAAATGGTATGCCGAAGGTCTTATAGATCCTGACTTCCTTACCACTGACAGAAATTCTCATGACGCCAAGGTAACATCCGGTATTGCAGGTTCGTTCTATGGACTTCTCAATTCCTATATGGGCACTTACACGAAGGTTATGGCTGAATCTGATCCGAATTTTAAGCTGGTTCAGGCTCCATATCCGAAGGCTCCCGATGGGAAAATGTACAACTTTAAAAACGATGAAAACAGCCCCGTAGCTGACGAAGGCATGGTCATTACAACTGCGAATAAGCATCCCGAATTATCTGCTCAGCTGCTCGACTACTTCTACAGTGAGGACGGCAGAATTCTATTGAATCTTGGTGTAGAGGGCGAAACCTATACAGTTGAAAACGGTAAATACAAGTACACTGAGATAATAACAAAGAATCCGGATGGATTGTCACTTGACCGTGCAGCAGCAAAGTATATGCCTGTCGGAACAGCAGCAAGGCTTTATCAGGATCTGAGATACTGGGAACAGATGATGACATATGACAACCAGAAAGAAGCTATGGGTATACTGGCAGAGGCTTCGATTGAAAAGACGCTGCCACCGATTACACCAACATCTGAAGAATCGATTGAATTAGCTTCTATTCAAAATGAGCTTACAACCTATGTGGATGAAATGTTTGCAAAATTCATTCTGGGACAAGATGACATCAGCAAATTTGACGATTATATTAAGACACTCGAATCCCTGAACCTTGCTAGAGCATTAGAAATACAGCAGGAAGCTCTGAAGCGTTACGAACAAAGATAAATCTACTGCAGAAGATAATTTACTGCTGTAGAAAGAGAAAGCCGGTTATAGTACGGAACGGTACAGACTTGTACTGTACCGTTCCAATTCATCAGGAGGGGTATTATGGATTTGCCCGTTAAAGCTGCGAGAAAGGGAAAAAGACGTTTCGCACGTGTACTACGCGAGTATGCTCATGATATAAAAAGAAATAGAATGATTTATCTGATGCTTTTACCGGTTGTTGCATATTTCGTAATATTTAAATATGTACCGCTTTTCGGGATTCAAATCGCCTTCAAAAACTTTTCACCCTTTAAAGGTATTATAGGAAGCCCGTGGATCGGATTGGACAACTTTAAAAGCTTCTTTGAAAGTTACTATTTTGTCCGTTTGTTAAGAAATACTCTGCTAATTAGCATATTTGATATCATCGCTGGTTTTCCCGCTCCGATAATATTTGCATTGCTGTTAAATGAAATCAGGAACAAACGGTTCAAGTCAACAATACAAACGATATCCTACCTGCCACATTTTATCTCAACAGTGGTTGTAGGAGGAATGATACTGGATTTCTTCTCCAGAAATGGGGTTGTAAATAACATATTAAATATATTCGGGATCGACACCATTTCGTTTATGTCATCACCCGAATGGTTCAGGCCTATTTTTATCGGCACGAACATATGGCAGCAGATGGGATGGAGCTCGATTATTTATCTGGCGGCATTGTCAGGAGTTGACGTACAATTGTATGAGGCTGCAACCATTGACGGCGCCAACAGATTTAAGCAGGTCATATATGTAACCATACCCAGCATACTTCCAACAGTAATAATAATGCTTATATTAAGACTTGGCTCTATTATGACGGTCGGCTTTGAAAAGATAATGCTGCTCTACAATCCCGCCATTTATGATACTGCGGATGTTATTTCCACTTTTGTATACAGAAAAGGTATTCTGGAATCAAGCTACAGTTATAGTACCGCAATCGATCTTTTCAATTCTGTGATTAATTTTACGTTGTTAGTGCTCGTAAACAAGTTTAGTAAAAAAGTATCTGAGACAAGTCTGTGGTAGGGGGTGAAGAGGATGATAAGAAAACGCACGATTGGAGATAGAATTTTTGACACATTCAATGGGTTCATAATGATATTAGCAATTCTTATCACACTATATCCCATATGGTATGTCGTCGTTGCTTCACTGAGTAGTTCATATGCCCTTATGCAGCACCAGGGATTATTGTTTACTCCGTTGGGCAAGATAAACCTTGAAGCGTACAAAGCAGTTCTGATCAAGGATCCGATGATACTGACCAGCTATAAAAACACATTGCTATACGTTATACTTGGCACACTGACAAGTCTTTTCCTCACTACATTGGGAGCGTATGGCCTGTCAAGAAAAAACGTGAAGCTGGCTAACCCGATTATGTTTATGATCACATTTACAATGCTGTTCCATGGCGGGCTGATACCTACGTTTCTTTGGGTAAAAGAGCTTAATATGACAAATACAATATGGGCTATGATTATACCCAACGCAGTAAGCGTATATAATCTGGTCATCATGAGAACAAACTTTCAGGGCATTCCGGTCAGTCTCGAGGAAGCGGCCAAAATAGACGGTGCGGGAGATTTTACGATATTTATTAAAATAATCATACCATTATCAAAGGCAGTTATCGCAGTTATGGTTCTGTTCTACAGTGTGGCCATCTGGAATGCGTGGTTCTGGGCTATGGTATTTCTGGGGACAAAACGCGAGCTTTATCCATTGCAGCTGATATTAAGAGAGCTGCTTATAACTAACAGCACGGACAGCCTGACAACGGGCGTGGGTGCGGCGGACTCAGAATCTGTGGGAAGAACTATACAGTATGCTGCTATAGTTGTCTCTATTGTGCCGATATTAATGGTTTACCCATTCGTACAGAAATATTTTGTAAAGGGAGTTATGATAGGCGCAATAAAGAGCTGACAAAAATGAGGAGGGTTGGACATATGAGAGAAATTACCCCAAAGGAACGGGTGTTGATGGCTATTGCCCATGAACCCCCAGACAGAGTTCCGATGGATTACTGTACCAGGTCTGATGTGGCTGATAATCTTGTCGCTTACCTCGGCCTTTCATCCAGAGAGGAGTTATACCAGAAACTTGGCATCGATATCAGAAGACTCTCGGTCAAGGAGGATCACCCGGAATTCAACAGAAAAATAAACGGCGTTCTGGGAGGACGCTCTGAAAGAAGCGGCGCAAAGTATCTTTTTTACGAAGACGGCTCTTATGAGAATGCCTGGGGTATAGTATTCAAGCCATCAAAAAACGGACTGTACGATGAATGGGTGAGAGGACCTTTTTCAAACACAACGGATATAGACTCTTTTAGTTGGCCGGATATGGATGTACTGGAATCGGTGGATAGTATGAAAAAAAGGATCGATCAGTATGAAGGAAAATATGCGATCATTGCGACGCTCAATTATCCCTTCAAGGTTTGCTGGCAGATGAGAGGACTGGAGAATTATCTGTGTGATATGCTGATCGATGAAGAATTTGCCGAGGCATTGCTTAAAAAGGCATCAGCCTACGAAACGGAAAAAGGGCTCAGGATGATCAGGGCAGGGGCAGATATATTGTCATTTTCCGGAGATATTGCCATGCAGGATAGAATGCTGGTAAATGTTAGCGCATGGAGGACAATGGACAAACCAAATTTCGCAGAAATGATAAAAACCTTTAAAAAAGAAAACCCCAATATTCTGATCTATTATCACAGTGACGGTAATATGGAGGAGGTCATACCGGATCTGGTTGAGATAGGCGTTGATATAATCAATCCGATACAACCGGAATGTATGAATGTTACGCAGATAAAAAGAAAGTACGGTAAGGATTTTACACTGCACGGAACGATTTCCATCCAGCAGACTCTGCCGCATGGTACGGTTGAGGATGTCAAACGGGAAGTGCTGGACAGGATAGAAAACTGCGGCAGGGACGGCGGACTTATATTGGCGCCGGCAAACCACGTCCAGAATGATACGCCGTTGGAAAACATTATTGAGATATACAGGGCTGCCGGTTCATTTCAAGAATAGCGTATACAGCTGTTCAGGCTATACATGCACATAAAATATAATAAGCTTAACTGCTTAAAAAACAGGAGGTAGTTATGAATAAGCTTTTTTCAAAGATCTACGGATGTGAGGCCGCATGTACAATCGGTAACTCAATGGGTGACGTGACTGAGTTATTCACCTATGAGGAAATCGAGCAAAAATGGGGATTTGTAGACAAGATGCTCCCTCAGACAAAATGGGGAAAAAACGGTGAGCTCACAGACAGGATATGGACGCAGCAATTTGGGCCGAAGCTTGTATACCATGCGCATACAAGACCTGCGGGAATGACAGAGGACGGACATGAGAGACATCGCTTGTGTACCAATGCGATTTTGAAAAAAGGCGGGCGTATTGACATAATGGATCTTGCGCAAACCTTCATAGATGATATTGATCCTGAAAAATTCGGATATTTGCTGGGGCCCCAGGACCAGGTCATTTATTACTCGCTTAAGGCCGGTGTTCCGCCATGGGAGGTGGGAAGATATGCATCATGGCCTGCATTGATAGGCACTTCTAAAATGATTCTGCCAATAGGGCTGATTAATGCGTGCAACCCCGGACAGGCAGCTCAGGATGCATATGAACTTGGCAGGATTAAGGATGTAAGGGGAGTAAAAGGAAACTATGCCATAGAAGTTGCAGGCGCCATAGCAGCCGGTGCAGCAGAAGCTTTGAAGGATGACGCTACAGTTGATAGCATCATCAAGACAATTCTTTCATTCCTCTCAGAAGTGCCGAGACAGGAAGTAGAGTTGGGACTTGAGTGGGCATATAAAGCAAGCACATGGAAGGATCTTAGACCTCTGTATCAGGAAAAATACAATGGGCATTCCATGTCAAATGCGGTGGAAGTATTGTCCGGCGCGCTCGCATGTATGTATATGGCCAAGGGAGAGCCCCGCGAAACGATACTCTACTGTGTGAACCTTGGTAGAGATACAGACTGCAAAGCATATGTAGGCGGCGGCCTGGCAGGCGCTCTGAAGGGTATCGAAGCAGTACCGGCGGATTGGGTGAAGGTGATAGAGGAACAGGTTGTGACCGACCCGTACACAGTAGCGACAAGAACAGCAAGAGAAGCGGCTGAAGGACTTTACAAAGCGGCGATCAACACAATGGAAAACATGCGCAAGGTAGTCGGCGATTATGAAAAGCTTATAAAATGATGGTTGTATAGTAAGAGAGGTAGCGCAATTGAAGAAAAATATCGGTTTTATAGGTTTGGGAGCCATGGGAAAGCCTATGGCGATGAATCTCCTTAAAGCGGGTATGGAGCTTATCTGCTATGACCGAAGCAAGACACCTGTAAGGGAGCTTGTGGAGCTTGGAGCCGGGGAGGGCCTGTCGTGTGCCGATGTTGCTGTTAGGAGCGACATTATCATCACGGTCCTTCCTGCGGATAAGCAGATATTGGAGGTATATACATCGCAGGATGGTGTGCTGGGTTCCATCAGAGACGGCTGTGTGTGCATCGATATGACATCAGCCCGTGGAGATACTATAAAGTATGTTGCCCGGAAGGCTGCGGAGACAGGAAAGAATATAACGGTAATCGATGCGCCTGTCAGCGGAGGAGTTCAGGCAGCGGCGGATGGGACGCTTACCATTATGGCCGGAGGAGAGAAGGAAGTCGTTGAAAAGTATACCTCTTTACTTCAGGTATTGGGTAGGAAAATTTTCTATACCGGTGAAGTTGGAAGCGGAAAATCCGTGAAGATGATTAATCAGATGCTTAATGCCTGCAACACATATATCATGTCGGAAGCGCTGTGCCTGGCGGATGACATGGGTATCGACAGGGATTTGCTGTATCATGTGGTCAATGAAAGCAGCGGAGGCTCGTGGGTATTTAAAAACAACCTGCCTAAATTTATTTTTTCTCAGAAATTTGATCAGGGCTTCAAGCTGGAGTTAATGAGAAAAGACCTTGGCCTGTGTATTGAACAATCGATGAATGATCATATGTTCCTGCCTGTTTCAAATTTCATATACCAGGTGTATGAGATGATGAACCAAAAGGGTAATGGCAAATCCAACTACAATATCGTAAGTGATTGGATATTTGAGCAGAATCGCAAAATCGAGGAATGATTGGTCGTTCTGGACACAGCGGAGAACATAATTAAGAAGGCTTAAAGAAAAAGTAAGTATTTCGGGAGGTATTGCAAAATGATCACGGAAAATACGCTGAAAAAAGAATTGAAAGCAGGCAAAAAAGCAATAGGCACCTTTATCAGGATAAATGATCCGGCTATCGTGGAAGTCATAGGTATGGCAGGTTTTGATTTCATTGTTATTGACAACGAGCACACAGCCATGAGCAGGGAGAGTATGACAAACCTGATCCGGGCTGCCGAGCTGAGCGGTGTGACAGCTGTCGTCAGGGTCAGGGAGAACAGCGCGGCTGAAATACTCCAGGCGCTTGATGCGGGGGCGCTGGGGGTGCAGGTGCCGCAAGTGGACACCTATGAGGAAGCCAGAGCCGTTGTTGATAGGGTGAAATATGCTCCCACAGGGGCAAGAGGGTTTGCATCAAGTCAGCGTTCAGCTGGTTATGGGAATATGGACGCGAAGAAGTACAGCGAAATATCAAATCACAACACTATGATTGTCAGCTATTGCGAGACACTCAAGGGTTATGAAAATCTTGATGAAATCCTCGGAATCGATGAGATAGACGTAATATTTATCGGACCTTATGATCTGTCCCAGGCATTCGGCGTTATCGGTGAACCAAACCATCCTAAGGTTCTTGAAGCAATAGATGTTATCATCTCAAAAGTAAAAAAGGCCGGTAAAGCACCAGGTATTATAGCCGGCAACGCCGAGCAGGCAAAGATGTGGTTTGACAAGGGAGCTCAGTTTATAGCACTGAGTTCGGATCTGGGAATGGTTTCGACGCTGGGAAAGGAATATATCAGTAAGCTTAAATGAAATTAACGCAGCTAAATAAGGCGATTTTTGTGAAAACGTTATAATGAAAGCCGGATATGATCCGGATGAGGCTGCCAATCATGTGGGCAGCCTTATCCGGACTGCCCGTTTTACTCCTTGATATAGTCTATTCTAAAATACTCTTCATCCAGTTTGGTTTCTCTTGATAAGTTCATCAAATACCTTTTTAGATCATCTCCGGCGCTAACCGGTTTTATCAGCTGAAAGCGAGCTGCACAGTTCCTGCCGTTCTCTTTTGCGCAGTATAAAGCATAGTCGCTGATATTTATCATCTGCTCAAGGTTCAAAAGCCCGGGATTGCTTATGTACAAAGGCATCTCCGCATATCCGAGCGAGCAGGTCTTGTATATTGTCTTGTCCTCAGATACCTGCAGCGGTGTTTCGCTTACCATTTTCAGGACGCCTCGGCTGAATCTTTCCAGATATTCGGGCTTCGTATTGTACAGTATAATGAGGAACTCCTCTCCACCCCATCGTACCAGGAAATCATCCGTCCGAATCATCTGTTTCAATGCTTTGGATATCGCAATTAAAACACTATCGCCTGCTGTGTGGCCGTATGTGTCATTTACCTCTTTAAAATGATCGAGGTCGAGTAAAAAGATTCCGATAACGTTCTCCTCTATCGATACACTCCTCTTCTCACCGCTTTCGAGTATTTTCATTTTCTTCTGAATGAACTGAGTTATCTTCTGATATATGAACTCAAACGTATATCTGCGATTGTGCAAGTCGGTCAACGGATCACGGAATGACAGCTCTCTCAGCTTTTCGTTGGCATCGTTCAACTGGAGTGTTCTCTCTTTGACCTTCTCCTCCATGTTTTCATAAAGTACGGCGTTTTCAATTGAAATGGAGGC
>JAEZLF010000071.1 GCA_023435925.1 Bacillota bacterium | reverse complement strand
TGGTCTTCTTATATTAAGTAATGTCCGCCGTTTTTGAGGTTGACCATTTGATTGTAAAATCCACTCTTCAACGGTATCGATATGATCATATTGAGTTTCTCTATTTATCCACCTTTGGTTTAGGGTTCCAGGGTCACAGGGGTTAGGCTTAAAAAACTCCGGAAGACCTTGCCTTGAGACTTCTGAACTGGGAAGAGCACCTGGACCTTGTGTTCCGGCCACTGAATAATGAAGATAAAACAAACCGTTATGATAAAATCCGGGATGGAACGCCAGCCCAAGTAATCCCCGTTCATCATATCCACCACCGGAAAAACCCAGTTTTATGACTCGCGGGCGAATATCCAGAAAAGTCCCAATAACTCCGTTTCCTATGTAAAAGATCTCTCCAACCTGGGTTGCTATAAATAATCTTTCAATGGAGTCGCCGGGAAGTATCGCTGTTTTCAAAACAGTAGGTAAATTTATCTTGCTGACAATGGGCAGCAATCGAACTTTTACTTTTACCACTATTTTTACACCCCTTCAAAATGTTTACTTATATAAGAATATGACTAGACTGTGCAGGTTATAAGTATCAATCCATAAAAATACGCATATACTGAGATATGAACAAAGGCGTTCATTCAGCACACGGACCTTTCAATCAGCGTGTCGGGATGAAGGCCTTTGTATTTTAACATGTGAGGTATTGTTATGTGCGGAATAGCGGGATTTTGCTGCTTTGAGAGAGATTTATTACAGGACTTCGGGTTTTGGCAGAAAACGTTGATTGATATGCGGGCATCCATTGCACATCGGGGTAACGACAGTGCGGGTGAATATTTATGCGATCATGCAGGATTGAGTCATGCTCGCTTATCGATCAGGGACTTGGCGCTCGGTACACAGCCGCTTGTCAGAAAGATCGGTGGTGTAGAATATGTCATCGTTTATAATGGTGAAATCTATAATGTGGATGAGTTAAAGCCGCTTCTAATAAATGCCGGGTACCAATTTGAGACTACAACCGATACAGAGGTAATTTTATATGCATATATTGAATATGGCGCGGATTTTGTCAACAAACTGAACGGTATTTACGCTTTTGCGATTTGGGACGGTAGCAAAAAACAGCTTGTTTTGTATCGTGACCGGTTAGGAGTCAAACCTTTATTTTACACTGTGAAAGACAACATGCTGATCTTTGGTTCTGAAATCAAAGCATTATTTTGTCATCCGTTTGTATCTCCTGAAATAGATACAGACAGCTTCCGTGAGATTTTTGGAATAGGCCCTGCACGAACATCGGGAAGCGGGGTTTTTAAAAATATTTTTGAAATCATGCCGGGACACTACACTGTGTTCACTTACAGTGGTATGAGGGATAACCTGTATTGGGAGCTTAAATCCCGGGAGCATACGGACAATTATGACGAAACGGTAGAAACGGTTTCGTTTCTGGTGCGGGATGCCATAACCCGCCAGATGGTGGCGGATGTTCCGGTGTGCAGCTTTTTATCGGGTGGGGTAGACTCAAGTATTGTAACTGCCGTAGCAACAGTTTTTCTGCAGAGAAATGGAGTAAAGCTTAACACCTTCTCCTTTGATTTTAAGGATAATGATACTTATTTTAGTGCAAATGCCTTTCAGCCGGAACGAGACAGGCCGTTTGTAGATATGATGCTTGGGGAATATGATTTAAATCACACCTATCTGGAGTGCAACGAAGAGGATTTGATCCATTTGCTTTCCACCGTGGTGGATGCAAAGGATTTACCGGGCATGGCTGATGTTGATGCTTCGCTTTTATATTTCTGCTCACTCGTATCAAAGCACAACAAAGTGGTGCTGACAGGGGAATGTGCAGATGAGATTTTTGGCGGGTATCCCTGGTTTTATAGAGAGGAGCTCATGAATATTGACGGCTTTCCATGGTCGTCGGACATTGATGCGCGAACGGCATTTTTATCACCTGATTTTACCGGAGAGCTTCGACTCCGTGAATATGTTGACGACAAATACAGGGCTTCTCTAAGGTCTGTATCCAATCTTGCAGGAGAACAGCCTTCCGATGCAAAACGCAGAGAAATTACATACCTTAATATCAAATGGTTTATGCAAACACTGCTTGACCGAATGGACAGAATGAGTATGTACTGCGGTCTTGAAGCGCGGGTTCCCTTTGCCGATCATCGGATCATCGAATATGTTTATAACACGCCCTGGAATATGAAATACCATAATGGCGTGGCAAAGTCTCTCCTGAGAGAATCATGCAGGGATCTGCTGCCGGAGGCGCTGCTATCACGCAAGAAAAGCCCGTATCCTAAAACCTATCACCCGAATTATGAACGCTTACTGGCCCAAACATTTCGGGAGATTATCAGCAATCCCAATTCTCCGATCATTCCGCTTATAGATAAGAAAAAAGCACTTTCTTTTCTGGAAGCACCCACTGAATACGGAAAACCGTGGTTTGGGCAGTTGATGGCTGCTCCTCAGCTCATGGCATATTTTATACAGGTAAATTATTGGATGGAGAAGTTTGGAATAAAAAAATAAACACCTGATTGATCTTTATATTCGAGGTTCATCAGTAAACTGATCGGTGAGAAATGGAAAGGACGGTCACAAGTGATCACCTCTCCTTATCAACAAAACGACCTTGGTCAGGCATCGCTATTTGGTTGAAATTCCGGGCTAATAAATCCAAATGCCTGGTCAGCTCGTCGTCCTTCAAGGGTAAGCCATGGCTCGGAATAGCCAGTTTTGGGTTTAACGCTTTAATATTCTCAATCGATTTTTTTGCTTCATCCCAAGCTGTAGTAAGATAAGCAGGGGGGCCTTTAACCTGCTCTTGCTGCGTTAATACAGAAGTAATTGATTCCTGTTTGGTTGTAGTAAATGCGTCTCCAGCAATTAAAGTCTTATCGCTTTCCCGGAATAGAGATATATGACCTTCAGTGTGTCCTGGTGTGTGAATCCATTTCCATGCATGCAATCCTGGTACATTTCCATCACCTGGCAGTGCAACTGCACGGTGACCAAGATTGATACCTTTATGAGGAAAGTATGGAGACATTTTAGCTACGAGTCCTTCGTCGACTGTGGGATCACCTTCCGGATAATCCTTCTTTCCAGTAATGTAGGGCAGCTCTAATTCATGCGCATAGACCGGGATATCCCATTGCTCAGCTAATCTGCCGACTGAACCAACATGATCGAAATGTCCATGGGTAAGAATAATTGCTTTGGGCCGGCTGTCTTCTCCAAAACGACTATGAATAGATTTTAATATAAAATCAATAGAATTTTCTAGCCCTGTGTCAACAAGAACCCATTCCTTTAATTCACCAACAATGCAGGCATTTACTATGGTAAATTTCAGGAGCAATATATCTGGTGTTACTTCTGTGTATGATGTTGTAAGTTTGGAAATTCCCTGGACCAGCTTATTTATCATTTTTTAGTTACTCTCCATTTGCAGTTTTCATCTTAAAAGAATAATAACATGAGTATCTATTTCATGAATGTACTTATTTGTGCTATGGTTTTAAAACTACCTTAATGCAATTATCCTTTTTTTCATCAAAAATAGCATATGCATATTCGCCTTTATCAAGAGAGAGGCTGTGTGTTATTATATCTGTGGCATCGAATTTCCCTTCTTTAATTAAATCAAGAATTCTTGCAACATAAGTATGTGCCGGGCACTGTCCCATCTTTAGCGTAATATTTCTTGCAAAGAAATCACCCAGTGGAAACATATTATACCTTGCACCATATACACCTACCATTGAAACAGTTCCGCCTTTTCTGACAGCCTGGGTTGAAATTTCAATAGCCGACTTGGAGCCGCCCTGGAGCTTAAGGGCGGTTTCAATCATTTCAAAGGTTGTCATTTTACCGTCCATCCCGACACAATCTATAACAACATCTGCGCCTCCGTGTGTGATTTCTTTTATATATTCTCCTGTATTGTCATGATGTTCAAAATTGATAGCTTCAACATTATTGTACTTTTTTGCATGTTCCAGGCGATAATCAATATAATCTACAGCAATAATACGCCTGGCACCGTGTAAGGCTGCCCATTTCATCGATAGAAGGCCGACCGGGCCACAACCCAGAACTACAACGGTATCATCCTTTTTTACCCCGCCGTTTTCAACACCCCAGTACGAGGTTGGAAGAATATCTGTTAAAAATAAGACTTGTTCATCCGTTAGTTCATCTGGCACAACTGTAGGCCCTACATTGGCATAAGGTACTCTCAGGTATTCTGCCTGTCCGCCGTCATACCCTCCATAGGTTTTACTGTAACCGAAAATTCCCCCAACCTCTCCATTGGTGTTAGAATTATCGCATTGGCTCCAGAGGTCGTGCTCACAGTACCAGCAATGGCCGCAGGAAACCGGAAAAGGGACAATGACCCTGTCACCCTTTTTCACCTTTTGGACACCTTTGCCGGCTTCCTCAACAATACCCATTGTTTCGTGCCCAAGTATAAAACCTTTCGGCATGTTTGGTACCATACCGTGTATCAAGTGGAGATCAGAACCGCATATTGCTGTTGATGTAACCCTAATGATAATGTCATCATCATTTTTTATCTCAGGATCCCCAACGTTTTTTACCTTCACATCCTTTATTCCTTCGTATAATATCGCTTTCATAAAATCCTCCATTTAGCACCATTTAGCATTAGCTTTTCCAATTAAGGTTAAAATATTCGGAATACGATTCAGGCCGTCTTTTTGTTTATAGGGATATAATGAGGGTATTATAAAGATGAAATCAAACATTTAAGCTACGTCTTGAACGGCTTGAAGATTACCGCTCTATTGGAGAATTAACCAGGGATGACTTCTGGCAAAACAGTCGCATATTTACTGACGGAAAGATCTTTGATACCTTCATGGTGTTTATGACGGCATATCATTGCTTTCAGGCATCGACACAAAATCTATAGATACGATTCGGGAGGTTATGATGGAATATGGCTACCGCCGTGAAGAAGAAAGAAAATAGGGGGAAACTGGTATGCAATATATTCTGCTTTTTTTGGAAGGGATCGTCACATTCATATCGCCTTGTCTATTACCCATGCTGCCCATATATATATCTTATTTTGCAGCAGGCAAAGCGGACAAAAGGAGCACTATTACGAATTCAATCAGTTTCGTCTTAGGGTTTACACTTGTTTTTGTCGCAATGGGAGCCTTTGCCGGGACAATTGGCAGGTTGATTCGTCATTACACAACAGTTTTTAATATTGTAACAGGTTCGCTTGTGATTATATTTGGTTTGAACTTTCTTGGGATAATAAAAATAGGATTTCTAAACCGTATAAGTAATCGTTCTATGGAAATCAAAAGGCTTGGATTCTTTTCATCCATGCTCTTTGGAATTGTGTTTTCAATTACCTGGACACCGTGTGTGGGTGCGTTTTTGGGATCTGCCCTACTAATGGCATCCTTTGGAGGGTCATTACTGCAAGGAGTATCTATGTTGTTAACCTTTTCATTAGGACTGGGAATTCCGTTTGTCGCCAGCGCACTTTTAATTGACCAGCTTAAGGATACACTGGATTTTATTAAAAGAAATTACAAAATCATCAATTATATATCCGGGGGATTGCTTATTGTTATCGGCATATTGATGGCGACAGGATACATGGGCTATTTCCTTTCACTATTAACTTTCTAAGGAGAACATATTATGAGCAAGAAAGCAAAAACAATGTTGTTAATCGGAACATTTGCCCTGTTTATCGGCATAGCATTATACGCATATAACGCACTTAGTAAAAACATATCACCTCAAAGTAATATTGATATTACCCAAAACGAAGGTGAAGTAGCTCAAACAGAAACCAAAAAAATAAAAGCGCCCGATTTTACGGTTTTCGATGCGCAGGGCAACTCCGTAAAGCTGTCGGATCTGTTTGGCGACCCTATCGTATTAAACTTCTGGGCAAGCTGGTGTCCTCCGTGCAAAAGTGAAATGCCTGAATTTAACGAGGTATACAATGAGGTCGGTGAGGAGATCACATTTATGATGGTGGATCTTGTAGACGGGCAGCGGGAAACGAAGGAAAAGGGAGAGCAGTATATAGCAGAGCAGGGTTTTTCGTTTCCTGTATACTTTGATACAAAACAAGAAGCAGCGGGTACGTACGGTATAGCATCGATACCTACAACGATATTTATTGATAGAGAAGGCTATATTATAACAGGTGCACAGGGTGCTATTGATGCGAAAACCCTTAAAAAAGGAATTGATTTAATAAAATGAAACTGTGCAAAAGATGTATTGGGTACGTTTACTTTTTTGCGATTCATATTATACCATTATTTTGTGCACCCATTTCGTATTTTTCGCTTTACAAATAAATAGTCGGATGCTATCATAATATTTGTTAACCGTAATAGCGAGGCGATAAATGTCCTCCACCTCTATAAGTGGTGGGTACCGATTTGGTTTTCAGGCGGTAAACATGTCTGCCGCCTAGGATACATAGGTGAGCAACAAGTTCTGCTTGCGACCAGCCTTGTTGAAATGCGCAGAGGTAAGGAAAATTTTCTATAACTAAAAATTTCCGTCTGAACCGAAGCGTTATAATACGGTATGACTAAAAATTAAATAACTTTCATGTGTCTCCCTTGGCGTTTGGCCAATGGAGAAGAATAGGGAATCGGGTGTAAATCCCGAACGGTTCCGCCGCTGTGTGCGCCGAGACCGTTGCTCGTTGACGAAAGTCAGTCACTGGGAAACTGGGAAGGCAGAGCACGGTTGCAGGAGTTTTTTTCCATAAGCGTAAGTCAGTAGAACTGCATGAAAATCGCTTTGCTTGCGGTCTACAGGCATATTGAGCGACGATGCACAGAAATACGGCTGTGGCAATTTATTAATTGCTGCGGCTTTTTTTATGCCCAGCTATTGGAGGTGAGGTTGATCTATCAAAAAGGAAAAGACGTAGATCGTTCAAAATGGGGAAGGTTGACGCCAGAAAAAAAGGAGCGGCTCAAACGTGAATCGGAATTTGCTAAACAACATAGACACGACTCAGATGAGGAGCTTTTGGAATACCTTCGTTCTGTTGCGGAGAAATTAGGCAAGTGTCCGACACTTCATGAAGTAGAAGGCTTTGCCTATATTAAGAAACGTCTTGGCCCATGGCCTCGTGTTTTGGAAAAGGCAGGATTGAAAGAAATTTATGCAAGGCAGCTTGTCAGGCAGGAAAGACAAACGACCGCCCGGAAACCCGCAAAAGGCAACAAAGCAAAAGAGAACTCCTATGGGAAATCAAAAATGAATGATCCTATTAGGGAACAAAAAGGAGATTTTGAGCATTATGAAACGAAGCATACTTAAACAATCATTCGCTTGCTTGCTTGCATTCATTATGGTGATTGGGTTACTGCCAATGAATGTGACGGCCGGAGGAACTTTACCGGATAACATTAATGTAAAGGTAGCTGTTTACGATTATACCGCCAGCAGTATTGGCGCGGAAAACGCTTCAGCAGATGGCATCGTGCTGGCTGAAACAACGGTAAGCTTGAGCACCGGTGCAACAGCGCTCGACGCGATCGTAGCGGCTACCACAGCTGCAGGTCTAGTGTACAGCATTACCGAATCAGAATATGGCGATTATGTAGATTCCATAAATGGCCTCAGCGCAGAAATGGACGGCTATCCTGAAAGCGGATGGGTGTTCAGCCTTAATGATAATTTCAGTAACAGTGGTGCTGCCGCTACGGTACTATCAGAGAATGATGTAGTCGAATTCCACTATTCTCTAGCCGGATGGGGAACGGATGTGGGCAGTTACTGGTCGGGAGGCCCGACAATCACATCCTTCAATCTTTCCGGTGTTGCCGGAGCAATTGCAGTGGCTGGACATGACGGTACCCAGGCCAACCCTTATGGAATTTGTGTCAATCTGCCTGCAGGAACAGCGCTGACAGCATTGGCGGCAGCGCTTGAGACCACACTTCATCCGGAATACCGAAATCTAAGTGTGGATCTAACCGGTGCACAGGATTATACATCGCCCATTACATTCAAGCTTTATACCGATGGTGGTTTTTACGAAACCTGGTATAAAGTATATGTTACATCTCCCGAAGTAAAAACTGGCATAACCTTTACGCTGACACCTACTGATGCGACACTGAAAGTCTATGACAGCGGGGGCAAAGAAGTCACACCCGTTGCAGGATCAATGGACTATTCCGGACTGACAAATGGGGATGAGTACACCTATAATGTTTCAAGGTTTGGTTATGTAAGTGAGCGCGGCAGTTTTACTGCAGGGCTGGATACGGTAAAGAATGTTTTGTTGACAGCAGCCTCATCACCCGAAACCGCTTTGCCGGACTTTACCGGAGAATGGACCAATTTTCGCGGCAATGAGCAAAATATGGGTATTACAACCGCTGAAACACCTGGACTGGCCAATGAGGCAATCCTCAAATGGGGGTGGAAGCATTCCAGTGGTTGGGCAGAATCCATCACACCGCCTATCATTGTAAATGATGCGCTCTATATTGCCAAAGGGAAAACGGTGGCCAAAATCGACAAAACAACCGGAGAGATCATATCCACCAGCGAAGAAATGGCCGGAGCCGTGGGCTATGCATTGAACCCTATTACATATGGAGGCGGTATGTTGTTTGTCCCTGTCGGATCAGGTCGCATACAGGCGTTGCGTGCCGATACGTTGGAGCTTTTGTGGGTCAGTGAGGCATTGGGAGGACAAACTCTTACCCCAATTACCTATAAAAACGGATACATCTATACAGGCACCTGGAATAGGGAAACCGCAACAGGCACGTATTTTTGTCTCTCCATCACGGACGAGGACCCGACAACCTCCGGGGAAATAAAGTATTGTACCTGGAAAATAGATCATACAGGCGGCTTTTACTGGGCTGGCGCATACGCTACTGAAAATTTTGTTATTTTTGGCTCTGATGATGGCAGCGGTGAGGGAACACATACTGAAACGGGTATGCTTTACAGCGTAAATCCAATATCAGGAATGATCATTGATACGATTGCAGGAGTCAAAGGAGACATTCGTTCCACCGTTTCCTACGATGCCGTATCGGATCGCATCTACTTTACTACCAAGGGTGGGGAATTCTATCAGGTAAAGGTAAATACCGACGGCACTTTTGATGATTCGGCAACCAGAATCATGACTCTGGGGGGCATGAGCACCGGTACGCCTCTGGTTTATAACGGCAGAGCTTATGTCGGGGTAGCCGGTGCGTCGCAATTCGGAACTTCCGGCCACAGGTATAGGGTTGTGGATGTCTCCGATATGAGTGAGATCTACTCTGTAGATGTGCCGGGTTATGTTCAAACCAGTGCGCTTTTATCTACTGCTTATGTAAATACAACCGGCAAGGTATATGTCTATATCACCTACAATGCATTGCCGGGCGGAATATTTGTTCTTGAGGACAGCGTCGGTCAGACCGAAGGCAACGGATATTCTCTGTTTACGCCAGGTCCTGGCATGTCCAATTACTGTATCTGCAGTCTGGTCTGTGATGCAGATGGAACGATCTACTACAAAAATGATTCCGGCTACCTTATGGCGGTAACCCGTAATATGGCATGGTTGAACGGCATCACCGTTGAGGGCGGTAATGCCGCAATGCCTGCTTTTGATAGCGGTACGCTGGGATATGAGGTTACTGTAGATCGGGGAACCGATAGCGTTACTGTAATACCAGCAGTCAATACAGGCTCCGCTGTTACTGTAAACGGAACTGCAGACAGTGCGGCAGTGACATTGACAGATGGTGTAGCTGCAGCCGCAATTGTTGTTACGAATGGTTCATATACTCGTACATACACATTAAACATTAGGGAAAGGTCCAACGATGCAACGCTTGGCGTACTCTACGGAAGCTCCAGCAACTCTCCCAACAGCAGCAAGTTTACCATGACCCCCTCTTTTTATCCTGAAACTCTTCATTATACGGTATCCGGTGTTACAGGAACCTTTGTACGGCTCTGGCTCAAAGCGAATGATGCGTATGCAACTGTTATGGTAAAGGCTGTATCTGGAGTTAAAGATAAAACAGCCGGCGATGTAATCAACGTCACTTCGGTAGACGCTGCCACAGGTCAAAAGCGTTATGCGCTCTATTATTCAACGGATCCGGCATCTGATACAGTCATTGCCGATATCACCGTAACCGCGGAAGATGGGGTGGCTGTGAATACCTACCGCGTTACACTGACAAAAAAGAACTATGAGACATTTGCGGCAATCAAGACCATTACTGCCTTCAGCGTCAATAACCATCAAGGAATTATTGATGAAAGCAATCATACGATTGCAGTTACAGTTCCCTACGGATCATCTGTTACTGCTTTGACTCCGTCGATCACCGTTAATCCGGGCGCCGTGGTAAGTCCGGCAAGCGGTATTGCACAGGATTTTACAAGAGCTGTAACCTATACGGTCACTGCAATGGACAACAGCGCACAGACGTATACGGTTACAGTGACAGCAGGTTCGAACCCAAACACCGGCGGCAATGTGCCTGTAACCGGAAATGACCAGATCACCACCACACTTACAAACGGAGTGACTCAGCGAGGCAGCAGGCTGACCTTTGACGTTTGGGCACGTGACAAATCCGGTTCAAAGATAGCCAGCACGGTAACACTAAACGGAACACATGTTCCTTATACGTGGGATGATGTGGAAAAGACCAGTTATACACTTACATTTACCCAAGAGGGGGGGAATACGGTTGTTGTTT
>JAEZLF010000068.1 GCA_023435925.1 Bacillota bacterium | reverse complement strand
AAAGAGAAAGACCTTGCACCTGTCCACCCTCATTCCCGGTGTGTATATGCAACAAAAAGCCGGAATTGAAGGTGTTAACAAAAAAACCGGTGCTGCCTTCGGAAGAGGAATTGGCTGAAAATCCGAGATCACGAAGTGCAAAGCTTAGAACGGCACAAAGAATTTGACATAAAAAGTAAACCAAAGATTAGTTTTAAAGATACATGGGACGAGCCCGAAAGTAAACACAGGATGAAAAAGACAAGGTACAGAAGATAAGAGTTGCAAAAAACGAGAGGTAAAAACGGAATATACAAAAGAGATCGTACAAAAGACAAAAGGGTAAGAGGACATACAAAAGCTAAGGTACACTAAGGATAAGGGTTACAAGAGCAAAAGATTACAAATGATAAGGATGACAAAAGCAAAGAGATACGAAAGATAAGGCATACTAAAGAGAAAATCAAGTAAGGGAACAAATGAAGAGACAAGGATGTAATAATATCGGGGACTGTCCGAAAGGTCGGTTCCCGGTATTCCTTTCACGTACTGCATAAAACGCTGTCGAGGTGAATACAATTGGTACAGAAGGACTATAGCTACATACAGGGATCTGCAGCAAGACAACTAGAGTACGATGTTTATGAAGAAAATACGGTTCTGAAAGCAAAAAAAAGGTACAAAAGCTATAGAAAAGTAAAGTTCAAGCTTGTACTGTCCATTCTGGCGGTGTTATTTGCCGGCCTTATTGTGATGTACCGGTTTGCAGCGATAACGCAATTAAGCTACAATATTAATCAAAAAGAAAAAATATATAGTGAGTTGAGGAATGAAAACTCCATACTAAAGGTTCAGGTAGAGACAGAAACAGATTTGGCCGATATCAAAGAAACTGCAGAAACTCGGCTTGGCATGCAGATACCGGATAAAAGCCAGATCGTTTATATAAGAGTACCAAGGAATGATTATACAGTGGTGATGAATGCTCAGGAAGTATCAAGTGAGGCTGACTACAATATTGTAAATACGATTGTAAACAAGGTGGCTGGACTGGTGAAGCTTTTTGAGTAAAGAGAGTCGTTCATCTCTTGCGATAGGATGGGTAAGCAGCCGGCGAGGGAGAAATATGACTGACTGCACCTAAAAAACATTTGGACTGTGGATGAGTGTAAAATAGTATTTTGCACGGTCTATAGTCTTTTTTGCAGTAGTGCTGATTTTTATTTGATCTTCATGTTTCGGATAAGGGGGAATCCAATTGGTTAATCCAAGCCTTGCATTAAAAAAGCGTCTGATTATCATGCTATTTGTGTTTGCAGCAATCGTTGCCGGATTAATAGGAAGGCTGGCATATATACAATTTGTTCAGGGAGAAGAACTGCAAAAGAAAGCTTTTAAACAGCAGAATCAGGGAAGAACAATAAGCCCAATCAGAGGAACCATATTCGACAGGAACGGCAAAAAGCTGGCGATCAGCGTTCAGGTAGCTACAATCAGCTGTAAACCAAGCGATATAGCAAACTCCAAATTAACAGCCGACGAGGTGGCAGACGGATTGGCGCCACTACTGGACATGGATCGTAATGAAATTTACAGACTGATAACCAAAGATACCGGTTATGTAACAATAAAGCGAAAGGTCGATAAGGAGACTGAGACCAATGTAAGGAAGTGGATTTCGGAAAAGAAGGTAAAGGGTATCCATATCGATGAGGATGCAAAAAGATATTATCCAAACGGCAATCTCATGTCTCATATACTCGGATTTACAGGAGATGACAATCAAGGGCTTCAAGGCGGTGTTGAGGATGTCTTGGAAAAATACCTGAAAGGTACACCCGGCAAGATACTGAGCGAAGTGGATGCAAAAAGCAGAGCGATACCATTGGAGACAGAAAAGCGCATTGATGCTCAGGATGGATTGAATGCGGTTCTTACCATTGATGAAACGATTCAGTATCTTGCTTCAAAAACACTGGATAAAGCGATTGATGATTATAAAGTGAAGCAGGGAGCCGTAGCGATTGTACTTGATCCTAAGAACGGAGACATACTGGCGTTGGTTTCAAAGCCGGATTATGATCTGAACGATCCGTATGCATTACCCAAAAATATGGAAGGAGTGGATCCGGCCGGCTGGGTAAAGCGAAGTTCAGACTCAGTCAGCATTCTCAGTAAAACCGTTTGGAGAAATAAAGCAATTTCCGATACCTATGAACCCGGTTCCACATTCAAGACTTTTACTACAGCAGCCGGCATTGAAGAGGGGGTTATCACACCGGATACCCTTACAAACGACCTGCCGATCAAGGTGCCGGGATGGCCCAAACCCATCTACTGCTGGAGAAGAGGCAGAGAACACGGTACTGAAACCTTTCGGGAAGCAGTGGTTAACTCCTGTAACCCGGCTTTTGTAAAAGTAGCTCAAAGCCTGGGGTTAAACCGGTTCTACGGATATCTCAAAGCCTTTGGCTTCACTGAAAAAACAGGTGTTGAGCTCAAAGGCGAGGGGAAATCCATATTTCAGAGTAAACCAAAGGAAATCGATATGGCGGTTGCTTCATTTGGGCAAAGGTTTACGATTACGCCATTACAACTCATTACAGGATATACTGCTATTGTGAACGGCGGCAAATTAATGAAACCAAGGTTGGTTAAAGAACTGAGGGACTCCGATGGGAATATCGTGAAAAAGTTTGAGCCGGAAGTGGTCAGAACCGTCATATCGAAGAAAACATCAGAAACAGTAAGAGATATACTGGAGGATGTCGTATCCACACCAAACGGAACAGGTAATAACGCTTATATTAAGGGCTACAGGGTCGGGGGAAAAACAGGAACCTCTCAGACGACACAAGAAAACGTGTACATTGCATCGTTCTGCGGCTTTGCTCCGGCTGATGATCCGGCTATCATCACGTTAGTGGCACTTTTTGATCCAAAGGGAGAATCCTATTACGGAGGAGCAATTGCTGCGCCACTGGCAGGCAAGATCATGGAGGATACACTGAATTATTTGCAGGTTGAAAGGAAATATACGCAAGAAGATCTGGAAAAGATGGCCAAGGATGTATTTGTGCCGGAAGTCAGGGGAAATACGGTTGATGAGGCTGTACAGGAGCTGAAAAAGAAGGGCTTGAGTTATAAGATAGAAGGGAATGGAGATAACAAGAGCACTGTTATGGAGCAGACCCCGAAGCCGGATGCGGTTGTACCGGAGAAATCTGTGGTGATTCTTTATACATATAAGCCTGAACAGCAGCTTACTGTTCAAATGCCGGATCTTAAAAACAAGACCATGTCAGAGGCATTCGATGCCCTTAACCGCCTGGGACTCAATATAAAGGTAAACGGATCCGGGGTTGTATTCAGGCAGGAGTTTGATGCAGGAACACTTGTTACAAAAGGTCAGGTCATTGAGGTGGAATTCAGGAACATGGACAATGTTGAGTAATGGCTTTTGCAGATGCAAAATGCCGTAAGAAGGATGGTAAGCATGTTATTGGCCGAGCTCATCAGGGATTTAGACATCCTGGACATCACGGGCGACACCAATATTCAAATAGCAGGCTTGGCATATAATTCAAGGAAGGTAAGAGCAGGATATGCGTTTGTCTGCGTTGATGGTATGACAACCGACGGACATGATTATGTCGGTCAGGCGCTGGACAACGGCGCCGTAGCGTTTATTGCACAGAAGGATTTGCAGGTTCCCGACGGAATTGCAGTGATAAAAACTAACGATTCACGTATCGCACTGGCATGTGTATCAGATGTGTTTTTCGGGCATATTTCGGGCAGGCTGAATCTTATCGGGATTACCGGAACAAAGGGGAAAACAACCACAACCTTTATGCTGAAAGCGATACTGGAGACATCCGGAAGAAAGACTGGTATCATTGGAACACTGGGTACAAGAATTGGAGAAAGGGTGTTGTATTCCGAGAGGACAACGCCGGAATCACTGGATCTGCAGGAGATTTTTACCCAGATGGCAGAAGAAGGTGTGAAGGATGTTGTGATGGAGGTTTCCTCTCAGGGACTTGCGCTGCATCGGGTCGACTTCTGTGAATTCAGTACGGGAGTCTTTACCAATCTGACCAGAGATCATATCGGCGAGAAAGAGCATGCCTCCATGGAGGAGTATTTATTAGCCAAATGCCGATTGTTTAAGAAATGTAAAAAAGGTCTGATTAATCTGGATAGCGAATATGCCGGCAGGGTATTGGAAGAATCAAGGTGTGAAACACTTACCTATGGTATTGAAAAAAACGCTGACATCATGGCTGCAAACATTTTAAAATTACCTCAAAGTGTGGAGTTTGACCTGATATCACCATGGTATGGCGGCAGATTCCGCGTTGGTATACCAGGCAGGTTCAGCGTATACAACTCATTGGCAGCAGCGGGTGTAAGCGGATTGCTGGGTGTGCCCCGTGAAGCTGTGGCAGCGGGCCTTGAGAAGGTACAGGTGCCTGGCAGAGCAGAATTGGTGGATACAGGCAAGCCATTCAGTGTTATAATAGACTATGCCCATACACCGGACAGCCTGGAAAATATTCTATGTACGGTAAGGGATTACGCAGCCGGAAGAGTGATATGCGTGTTCGGATGCGGCGGGGACAGGGACAGGACAAAAAGACCGATGATGGGTGAAATATCCGGGCGTCTGGCAGATTATACAGTGATTACATCCGATAATCCCAGAACAGAAGCACCGGATAGGATTATAAGGGATATTGAAGAGGGTATTAAGAGTACAGCCGGGAAATACAGATGTATTTGTGACCGCCGGGAGGCAATAAAGCATGCTCTGGAAGAGGCGCGTAATGGCGATGTGGTGGTTCTTGCCGGTAAGGGACATGAGACTTATCAGACTTTTAAAGACAGAACCATTCATTTTGATGAAAGAGAAGTAGTAAGGGAATTATTGAACATCCAAGTAAATTGAACAAGGTCAAAGTTCTCCAATGACGTTGTTCAAACGCCACGTTTGGGCGTGGCGCACGAAGTGTAGCGCAGGGCGAATTCATTTAGCCCGCAGCGGAAATTGAACATCCATTAGTGAGAATCGGTTTGCCGGAAACCGGCATATACAAGCAAAAGGAGCTGACACAATGGTTCAGATGAATGTAGATGAAATAGTAAAGGCAACAGGCGGAAGGCTGACAGGCGATACGGGAAGCCGTATGGTTTCCGGCATATCAACCGATTCAAGAACAATACAACCGGGGGATTTGTTTATTCCATTAGCAGGCGAGAACTTTGACGGGCATGATTATATTGAACGTGCATTTGAGCAGGGGGCAGCCGCGGCATTGGTTCAGAAGGATTTATGTCATTTCCCGGGAAAAACACTGATCAGAGTAAAAGATACATTGAAGGCCTTGCAGGAACTGGCCGCATATTACAGAAGCAGGTTTTCCATCCCTTTTGTCGGAATAACCGGCAGTGTTGGAAAAACCAGTACGAAAGAAATGGTTGCCTGCGGACTGGGAATAAAGTACAATGTGCTTAAAAACGAAGGGAATCTCAACAATGAGATAGGCCTGCCTCTCACTATTTTCCGGTTGGACGATAAACACGAAGCAGCTGTTCTGGAGATGGGCATGAGCGGCTTCGGAGAAATAAGTGCTCTTACGGCTATTGTCAGACCGAAAGTGGGCATAATCACCAATATTGGTATTTCTCACATAGAAAAGCTGGGATCCCGGCAGAATATCCTCCGAGCAAAGCTGGAGCTGCTGGAAGGGCTGCAGCAGGGTGGATTGCTTGTTCTGAATGGCGATGATATCATGTTAAGCGGAGTGAAGGGACTGCTAACGCAGAGGATAGTATCTTATGGGTTTGAAGAAGGTGTTGACTATCAGGCATATAATATTCAATCCCGCGGAGAAAATGGAATTGATTTTTCAATAACGGTCGGAGGAAGGGATCATCGGATTCATATACCGGCTCCGGGTGTTCATAATGTTTACAATGCACTGGCAGCAGTGGCAGTGGGATACGAGCTTGGAGTTTCCATGGAAGAGATCGGAGAGGGACTGTCACGGTTCAACCCCGGCAAGATGCGGCTGAATATTCTGAAGGCAAATGGCCTGAAGGTGATCAATGATGCGTATAATTCCAGCCCTCAGTCTGTAAAGGCTGCGTTGGATGTACTGGAGGAACTGGACGCCGACAGGAGAATTGCCGTTCTGGGAGATATGCTGGAGCTTGGAGATTGGTCTGCACAGGCGCATCTGGATACCGGCAAACAGGCCGCAGGTATGAGACTTGATTATATCGTGACGGTAGGCTCCCGTGCCGCCGACATAGTAAAAGGAGCGGTTGAGGCTGGATTTAATCCGGAAAGGGCTGCAGCGTTTCAAAGTAATGCTGAAGCATTGCAGTATTTGCTGAAAATAATACAGAAGAATGACGCAATATTAGTAAAAGGTTCACGGGGAATAAAGATGGAGGAGATCGTAAATTCGCTTACAGCAGAAGGCTGATAAAAGTCACAACAGTATTAAAATGAATATACGGGGGAATGGTTTTGGAGATCAACTTTTTTACATCACCACAGGTATTAGCGTTTACAGCGACATTTATACTGGCTCTGATAGCGGGTCCTATCATCATACCAATCCTTCGCCGTTTGAAGTTTGGTCAGACGGTAAGGGACGATGGGCCTGCAACACACTTAAAAAAAATGGGAATACCGACTATCGGAGGATTCATATTCATTATCCCGATGATTTTGGTTTCATTGTTTTTTTCACACAAGTATCCCGGAATTATTCCGATGCTGCTTGTAACAGTGGGCTTTGGAGCCGTGGGATTTGTCGACGACTTTATTAAGGTGATTAAGAAGAACAAGGACGGACTCAGTGCCGCACAGAAATCCTTTGGGCTGCTTCTGGTATCAACTGCTTTTGCAATTTATACAGCCTACAGTCCATCTCTGGGGACAGGAATGATCGTTCCGTTCATGGGGGTTGATGCTGTAGTTAAGCTGCCGGTCTGGATGTATATACCATTTATTATTGTTGTTATGTATATGATTACAAATTCAGTCAATATGACAGATGGAATCGATGGACTGGCAGCAGGTGTGACACTGATTGTGGCAGTATTTTTCACAATCGTTGCTATGGTCAGAGGTGAGTGGGATTATGTGAAGCTCTTTTGCTCCATTGCAGCCGGAGGTTGTCTGGGATTTTTGGTATTTAACATATATCCGGCGAAAGTAATTATGGGCGACACCGGTTCATTGGCTCTGGGCGGTGTGGTTGGGGCCGCGGCTGTTATGATGAAAATGCCGTGGATATTACTGGTGGTAGGTGCGATATATGCTGTAGAAAGCCTGTCTGTATTTATACAGGTAGTATCCTTCAAGCTGAGAGGTAAACGTGTTTTTAAGATGGCGCCGATCCATCACCATTTTGAGCTTTCAGGCTGGAAGGAAACGAAGGTGGTCAGGGTATTCTGGCTTATCACCATCGTATTGTGCTTTATTGGGTTTGCAACATTGAGGTTCCGATTTTTTTAACGTATAGGAAAATATGGTTTTTATGTTCCTATACGACAGCACTTTGTACGTGCATGATAGTATGTTTGGAGGAACAATATGAAGGACAAGAAGCCGTTTGATTTCTGGCTGTTTATTACAGTGCTGATACTGCTCTCTTTAGGGCTTATCATGGTTTTCAGTGCCAGTGCACCCACGGCTGAAAAAGAATATAAGGATATTTACTACATTATCAGAAAACAACTCCAGTTTGCAGTTCTGGGAATCGTAGCCATGCTGTTTGCTGCTAACTATGATTACCACAAATACGGGAAAAAAACTGTCACGTTCTTAATGGGAGCCTGTATCGTGATGCTCATACTGGTGTTGATACCTGGTATCGGAAAAGAAGCGAATGGTTCCTGGAGATGGATCCAGTTCGGCTCCTTTCGGTTTCAGCCGTCAGAGCTGACAAAGCTGGCTTTAATTTTGTATATGTCATTCAACTTGTCCAAACGCAAAAAGCCCCTTGACAAGTTCTTTAAAGATCTGATGCCCTATTTATTTGTGGTCGGACTTGTGTCGCTGCTATTGCTGAGGGAAACACATCTGAGTGCGACGATTATTATGATTTCAATATCGGTCATTATTTTGTTTTCAGCGGGGGCGAAGGTCAGGCATTTCCTTTTGCTGGCTGCTCCGGTATGTGCAGCGCTTGTTGCGGTCATTGCATTTACAGATTACATGACACCGCGTATCAATGCCTTCCTCGACCCATGGAGCAACCCCCGGGGTGAAGGGTGGCAGACAATCAATTCTCTTTACGCCATTGGCTCGGGGGGACTGTTCGGCAGAGGACTTGGACAAAGTATGCAAAAATTCTTATGGATTCCCGAACCCCAGAATGACTATATTTTTGCAGTGCTGGCGGAGGAGCTGGGATTTATCGGCGTGATGGCAGTGCTTCTGCTTTTTATGATATTTATTTGGAGGGGTATCAAGATCGCCGTTCATGCCCCGGATGTTTACGGAAGTCTCATTGCTACCGGAATTACTGCGTTGATTGCGGTCCAAAGTCTCTTTAATATCGCCGTTGTGACCAATAGTGTTCCGCCGACAGGTGTTTCTCTGCCGTTCTTCAGTTCGGGAGGCACGGCGTTGGTTCTGTTTATGGCCGAGGTTGGCATTCTGCTAAATGTCTCACGCTATTCCAACTATGAAAGAATCTGAACACATTTTCCCGGCCTCGCATAAAATAAAATGTGTGCGAGGTGTTTTTATGAGCAGATTTGTTATCACAGGGGGCACTAAACTCGAAGGCGAGATCGTAGTAGAAGGCTCCAAAAATGCTGTTTTGCCAATATTAGCAGCATCGTTGCTAAATGGCGGAGAAAGTATTATTAAGAATTGTCCCAGACTTAGGGATGTGGAGGTAATGATAGAGATTCTAAAGAAAATCGGCTGCAGTGCAAAAATAGAGGGTGGGGTAATAACAGTCAACTCTTCCAGTATAAAAGAGACTCAAATCCCGGTAGATCTGGCGGCAGAAATGCGGTCCTCCATTATATTCATGGGACCTATGCTGGCAAGATGCGGTAAAGTGACTATCAGCTACCCAGGTGGGTGCGTTACCTTATGGTCATCATCAGATGTCTGATGATGTGTATTTACTAAATTACTGTGACATTTTGAACAATATTCACCTTCATGCTACAAAGATAACTTTAAATAATGTATAATGTATATTGTGTGTGTACCTGTGAGTGAATGCCGGATGGGGGATTAGTACAGCAAATGAGCAATCAGGAAGAACTTCTGCTTGAAAAATCGAAGGCTGGGGATGTTGAAGCCTTTGAAAAGTTAATAGAGATTTATCAGAAGAAGATTTTTAATCTGGCTTACAGAATGATAGGCAATTTTGACGACGCCAATGACCTTGCGCAGGAAACATTCATAAGAGTCTTTCGATCGATTGCCAGCTTCAAGGGACAGTCAGCATTTTCCACATGGATTTATAGAATAACAACCAACGTATGTTTGGACGAGCTCCGGAAAAGAAAAAATAAAAAAGAAATGTCATTGGATGCCGAGATACAGTTAGAAGATGGTGAAATGAAACGGCAGATCATGAGCGATGATCCTTTGCCGGATGAGGTCGCAGAGAGGGAGGAAATCCGCAGCATTGTCAGCGGCGCAATTGATAGCCTGCCTGAGGATCAGCGGCTGGTGATTACTCTCAGAGACATACAGGGGCTGAGCTATGATGAAATTGCAGATGTTCTGGACTGTCCGTCCGGAACGGTGAAATCAAGAATAAACAGAGCAAGACAGGCATTAAAAAATGTATTATTGGCAAAAAGGGAACTTTTCAATGAAGAATACGTCAAATAGCTTGAAAGGAGGGTTGGAGATGATAAACTGTCTGGATGTAAGAGAAAACATATGTGCCTATATAGACAGCGAGCTGAACAGGGAAGAACGGCTTTCTTTTGAAGAGCATATTAAGAATTGCGCCGCATGCCGGAAGGAACTGGATGAAATGTCCAGTATCATTGGATATTGTACGAGTTTGCCGCAAAAAGAGCTGCCAATGAACTTCAAATCAGAGCTGCATGAAAAGCTGCTTGCTGTTGCAGAAAGGCCGGCGAACAATGTCAGAAGCATCAGACAAACAAAAAGCTTTATATACACCAGAACTTTTGCGTCGATTGCGGCAGGCATTCTCCTAATCTTTCTGGCGGGTAGCTTTTATAGAATGGGATTGCTGAACCCTGCGAAATCTTCCAATGACAGCGCGAAAAGTACCGCTATGGCAGCTGAGCAGCCAGCTCAAGCTCAAATGGCCGGAGCGGAGAGCATGGAGAATGGAGATGGAGCAGCGGATGCAGGCATAACGGAAGAAGCGATGCAAAGCTTCGGTGCTCCGGCAGATGAGGTTGAAAGCTTTGAAGCAGATCGTTCGTCAACCCTTACAGACAGGGAAATTGCTATTGCAGGCGCCGGTTTAATGAGTCAGATTGAAACCGCAAGTAACAGAGTTTCGTCCATTACAATCACGGCAGATAATCCGGAAGAAGAACTGGAAAAAGTCAGTGTACTGGCTTTGGAGAACAACGGGGATGTGGTGGAAGAAGCTGCCGCAGAACAGAATAGATCTATGAAGGCAGCAGAAATCGAAACGGAAGATATGTCATTGCAGGTGAAAAAGAGCTTTTTGATACCGGATACACAGTATGATCAGTTTGTTACTACACTTTATACCACCTTCGGTGAAGAAAATGTGCAGTTGGGTGCGTTTGTTACAGAGGATATGACGGATGCATTGAATAAAAGCATTGCGAAAGCAAATGAAATAGACAGCCGGATACAGGAGTTAAGTAATTCGGATAGAAAAGAGGATTCCGGAGAAATCGATAAACTTAAGACAGAAAAGGAAACGGTAGACAGCCAAATTGAAGAAATACGGCTTGGAACTGATTTTATAAATATTACTGTGATGATCAATAAAAAATAGAATAACCTTCTTTGCTGATCATTTTACCCCCCTGATGATAAAATACGCGACAACCATTTACGGTTGTCGTTTTTTTGTGTAAAATAAATAGGATGCCAAGTTGTTGGGATAGTAAACGGAAGATTTACGCAAATTAACAACAAAGGGCTGTTTTTGGAGGAGTATATGAGCACTGAAAAATTAATGATCATTGACGGCAACAGCATATTGAACAGGGCTTTTTATGGACTTCAGGGAGCGCAGCTTCTGGCTACAAGTGAAGGACTACATACGAATGCAATATATGGCTTTCTGAACATACTGAACAAGTTTCTGGCGGAAGAGAAGCCAGGGTATGTTTGTGTTGCTTTTGATTTAAAGGCACCTACCTTCAGACATTTGGAGTATATCGGGTATAAAGCAAAGAGAAAGGGAATGCCATCTGAGCTTGCGGAGCAGGTTCCTGTTATGAAGGAAGTTCTGGATGCAATGAATATTAAGCGTCTGGAAATGGAAGGGTTTGAAGCAGATGATATCATCGGGTCTGTTTCCTACTGTGCACAGCAGCAGAATATGCAGGTGGTTGTTATTACAGGAGATAGGGATTCTCTGCAGCTTGCTTCTGAACAGGTAAAGATATTGATGCCTGTTACAAAAGCCGGAAGAACGGATACGGAAGCATATGATGCAGAAGGTGTTTTTGTACGTTATGGTGTAACGCCAGCACAATTTATTGACTTGAAGGGCCTCATGGGTGACCAGTCGGATAATATTCCGGGCGTTCCCGGTATTGGGGAGAAAACAGCTACCGAGCTGATAAAGGAGTTCGGAAGCCTGGAAAACATTTATGAGAATATCGAAAATGTGCAAAGAAAGAGTGTCAGAGATAAGCTTGAGGCTAACAAGGAGCTTGCATTTCTAAGTAAGCATCTCGCAACAATTGAGAGGCACATGCCGGAGTTGTGCACAATAGAGGATCTTAAAGCAAGGGAATATGATCAAAAGAAGCTTTATGAGCTTTTTAAAAAACTGGAGTTTAAGAGCCTCATTGAAAAGTTCGGACTGAGCAGGGAAGAAAATTGTGACAATGATGTTTTTTCCAACCTGACCTATGTGCAGGTCCGTGATCCTATCACATTTGCTCAGATTTCTTCGTCGGTTAAAAGCTGTGGCGAAGCTGCTATTTTCCATTTGCTTGACCGTGTCAATCCATTTGAAACAAAACTAACGGGTTTGGCAATATCATGGGGAAAAGAGAATGCGTTTATCAAAATGAATGATGGAATCAGCGAAGATCAGTTCCTTCAACAATTCGGACCGCTTTTTTCTGATAAGAACATGAAGCTTTACGGACATGATCTCAAGAGCTTGATTGTATATTTGAAATGGAAGAAGATCTCCTTTTCGGGTCTGGCCTTTGACACCATGATCGGAGCTTATATCCTGAATGCTTCCAAGGACACCTATACGGTAGCAGAGCTTTCACAAGAGTATTTGGGGTATTCCTTTGAAGGGATCAGTGAACTGACCGGAAAAGGCAGAAGCTTCGTACCATTTTCCGAAATACCTGCAGAAAGGCTGTCGTTAGCGGCTGTCAAACACTGCAGGGCCGTGCTGGAGCTTACAGGCAGCATAAGGGATATCATCAGCAAAAACGGGCAGGACAAGCTTTATAATGAAATTGAGCTACCGCTTGTTGAAGTGCTGGCCGACATGGAGTACAGAGGCTTTAAGGTAAATATTGAAGGATTGAAGCAATTTTCGTCTCAGCTGGACGATAAAATTATCCGTGCAACCAATGATATCTATGAACTGGCTGGCGAAACCTTTAACATTAATTCACCAAAGCAGCTGGGGGTTATTCTATTTGAAAAACTTGGGCTGCCGGCTAAAAAGAAGACCAAGACAGGCTATTCCACGGATGCAGAGGTGCTGGAGGAGCTTGCTCATGAGCATGAAGCGGTATTCAGAATCCTTGAATATAGGCAGCTGATGAAATTAAAATCCACCTATGCGGAAGGGCTCCTGAATGTTGTGAACCCGGTAACCGGCCGCATTCACTCCAGTTTTAACCAAACCATTGCTGCTACAGGCAGAATCAGCAGTACAGAACCGAATTTGCAGAATATACCCATTAAGCTTGAAATGGGAAGGGAAATTCGGAAAGTTTTTATTCCTGAGGACAGCGAATTTGTTTTATCGGATGCCGATTATTCTCAAATCGAATTGAGAGTTCTTGCTCATATCACCGGTGATGAAAACATGATCGCTGCTTTCAAAAATAATGAAGACATTCATACTGCTACAGCCTCCGGTGTGTTTGGTGTTCCGAAGGAGGAGGTAACACCGTTGCTGCGTTCAAGGGCAAAGGCGGTGAATTTCGGAATTGTTTACGGAATCGGCGATTTCAGCCTGGCAAAGGATCTGGGTATTACCCGGAAAGAAGCACGGCGCTACATTGATGATTATCTGGAAAGATATCCCGGTGTGAAAGCCTATATGGCGGACACGATAAAAAATGGCAAAATAAACGGATTTGTTGAAACCATGTTTAACCGGCGAAGGTATCTGCCTGAGTTGAAATCTTCGAATTTCAACATAAGATCCTTCGGGGAGCGGGTAGCAATGAATATGCCGATACAGGGCAGTGCGGCGGATATTATTAAAATAGCCATGGTAAAGGTATATGAGGAACTGAAAGTACATAATATGAAATCGAGACTGATTTTACAGGTACATGATGAACTGATTATTGAAACACATGTCAGTGAGCAGGAACAAGTAGAAAAAATACTGCAGGAATGCATGGAAAATGCAGTAAACCTGGATGTTCCGCTTATTGCTGAGGTGAAAAGGGGCTCCAATTGGTTTGAGACGAAATAGCTAGTATATAGTGTAAAACAAAGAATCAGCAAAAAAGGATGATAACATTGAAGATTATTGGAGTTACAGGTGGGATAGGCAGCGGTAAAAGTACGGTCTCGGGTGCTCTCAGAGATCTTGGCGCTGCTGTAGTGGATGCTGATGTTCTGGCACGAAGTGTAACAGCTGTTGGTGGGAAAGCCTATGAAGAGCTTGTCGGATATTTTGGAAAGGACATTTTAAGTGATAAGGGTGAGATTGACCGAGCAAAGCTGGCTCAGATTGCTTTTCATGATAAAGTGAAGCAGCATGCCCTCAATTGTATCACTCATAAATATATCGTCGAAAAGATCCGTGATACGGTTGAGCTTTTGAATCATTCCGGGAAATGGGATATTGTGGTGATTGATGCTCCGATTCCGCTGGAAAAGGGCTTTCTGGATCTGGCTGACGAGGTTTGGGTTGTTACCGCCGAACAGGAAAAAAGAATTGAACGGGTTATGGCAAGAAGTGGCTTTACCCGTGAGGACGTCATTGATAGGATCCATTCACAAATGAGAGAGGAAGAATATCTCAAGCTGGCTGATGAAGTGCTGTATAACAATGGCAGCCTTGATGAATTGGAACAGGCGGTAGTGAGGCTGTTTCTGCACAAAAAACAGGAGTGGCAGAGATAAAACGGGGGTTCCGGTACGATATATGAATAAACGATTCAGATTGATGATACTTATATTGGCTGTGCTTGTCATGATTATATTCGTGTTGGATAATGCTGCAATGTTGCTTTATCCTGTTAAGTTTGATTCACTGGTACGAAAATACTCAGAAAAATATGATGTTGATCCATACCTTGTGCTGGCAATCATGAAGGTTGAGAGCAACTTTGAGCCTGATGCGATTTCTCACAAGAATGCAAGGGGTCTGATGCAGATTTCTGAAAAAACAGGGGAGTGGGGAGCTGAAAAACTTAAGCTACAGGATTATAGCAGTGAGAGGTTATTTGAACCGGAGACCAATATTGATATAGGGTGTTGGTACCTTTCAGTTTTATATAAGGAATTCAGTAACACAGACCTGGTACTGGCCGCTTATAACGGTGGCAGCGGGAATGTTGCACAATGGCTTAAGAACAGTTCATTAAGCGCTGACGGGAAAAGTCTCGACAGGATACCCTTTAAAGAAACAGAGCAATACCTGAAGAAGGTTCATAATAGCTATAAAATTTACAAAAAGCTTTACGAAAGCGAATTTTAATGGTATTTTATAGTAAGAACAGTCTTTCGATTTTGTGTGTGCTTTTTACAAGAAATTATATGGAGGTCTGGACATGAGCCCAAACATTCTTTTTGAAAGAGATATTTTATATCCTACTAAAAGCAGCAACGATCCGGGAAGCATACATATTCAAGTGCTTGAACCGGATGAAAACTCCAGGATACCCATCATAATTGAAGATAAAAGCAGTCATTCACCTCTTGAGTATATCGATAACATTATACGTATTATGCAAAGTGATATTTTTAACAGAGTATCCATTGATATAAGAAATAATACTGTTGTTTATATAAAGGTCACTGCCGAAATGAAAGCTGAGTATGGCGGCTATAGCCATATTAAGCTTAGCTTTTCTGAGGACGGGGTTGAGTGTATTGGCGTCGACCGGTAAGAATACTGGTAGAAGCAAAACAAAAATAAGCACAAACAAATACAATAGCGATTTTGTGATGTTATTGTATAGGTGGCTTATTTTTTTGTTTTCAGCCATTTTTTGCATTAGCGGTACAAGGTTTGATGTACAGGGGTATGCAATTCTTGAGTCATTAGCCCTCGTAGGAATATATAATGGTGCGGTAACTGCATACTTCTTAAGCGGTGGGAAAAAGTTCTCATCGTCGGTCTTATATATGGATATTATCATGCTTATGCTGCTGACATTTTTTTCAGGTGGTATCAAGTCAGAGCTTTATGTCTTTTTATTCTTCATCATAGGCTGCTGCGCAATAAATAATGAGGTCAGAAACACGATGAAGGCTGGGCTGGCAAGCGTGGCCTTATATTCATTTACTTGCATTTTTGCAGGTAGCTTTTTAACGGACGGAGTCAACTACACTACGCTTATAATACGGGATTTGCTATTTTTAATGACCGCCTTCGGTGTATCCAGAATTAATTATGAAGTGAAAAGACAGGATGAGATGCGTAGGAAGGAATTTAAAATTGCCCGTACGGACAGGCTTACAGGATTAGCAAATAGGCATTACTTTGACCAGAAACTAAAAGAAGAAGTGGAAAATGCGTTATATGAAGGCAGCGTGATCAACGTTCTCATGTTCGACCTTGACAACTTCAAGGGATTTAATGATACGTACGGACATGTTTGCGGTGACAAGCTGCTGGTACTGTTTGCCGACATTATCAAGCAGTGTATCCGAAAATCAGATATTCCTGTTCGCTATGGCGGTGAAGAGTTTATGATATTGATTAGCGATATGGATATGATCATTGCAAAAAGTGTTGGGGATAGGATACGCAGACAGCTTGAAAAGCAGCGTATATACCTTGGTGACCGGGGCGAAAGAATAAAAGTGACGGTAAGCTGCGGTATAGCGCAATTTCCAACACATTCTCCAAATATCAGCGAAGTGATTGAAAAAACGGATGAAGCTCTTTATTACGCGAAACATATAGGGAAAAATATTGTTGTATGCTTCAATGATATCGGTAAGAGCCGCGAATTACTTGAAAATGAGTATGCTCAATAGTACCTGTCATTCTTTTCTCTTGGCAGCAAGCCTTTCCAGCTCTGTTTTAATCATCCCGATTTCCTGCGTAAGCGTCTTAACTCGGTTGGCATTTCTTGAAAGTGCAATGGTTAGCGTAAAGAGGATCAGCAGCATGAAGAAGATAATGGAAAGAAACAAGGTATTTACCGGTTCAACGATGTTCAACAGATGGGAAATGAATGTAAGTATTCCCGGAAATACAGCAGCGGCCAACAGGCTGACGCCGGCCAGTAACCATGCAAGTGTGTATTTAAGTTCAATCTTCTTGCTATGAAGCATCAAAACAATGTAACAAAGAAACAAGAGTGAAGCGATTATCATGATGATCTGAAGTCTGCTGTTCATAGATGGCTTACCTCCGTTTTGCCATACCTGTAAAATGAAGTGATGATGATAGCAAGGCTCACCTTTATCATATAGTAAAGAGATCGGGCACCTGTTATGGAGGACTTGCCTTCCAGCCTTTGGGTCATTACCACCGGTACTTCTGAGACCTTTAACCCGTGTTTTGCGGCATTAACGATGGACTCCGGTTCCGGATAATCGCGGGGATAATCAGCAGCGAAAAGACGAATGGCTTTGTTGTTGCAGGCCCTGAAGCCGGATGTGGGGTCTTTTATTCGCTGCCCCGAAAATAAATATATGAGACGGCTGAAATACCTAATTCCAAAACGTCTTAATGCAGATGACCGAAATCCTTCCGCTGATAAAAATCTCGACCCGATAACAAGGTCTGAGCCATTTTCGAGTTCCGCCAGCAGCCTGCCAATGTATTCGGGATTGTGCTGCCCGTCTCCATCTACTTGAACGGCCGCGTCGTACCCTTTATAACGGGCATACCGATAACCGGACTGTACGGCACCACCGATTCCAAGATTCACAGGCAGGTCAATGACAGGGACACCATGCTCTTTACATACATCTAACGTGTTGTCAGTGGAGCAATCATTTACTACAATCACATCATATTCCGGAAAATTCTTTCCGAAAGTGGTTAGAAGCTTGCCAAGATTTTTACCCTCATTATAGGCTGGTATGACAACAAGTGTTTTCATCAGTACTCCCTTTTCATCCGTGCTTCCCATTACATCAATGCTTCATTTTCAGATAAAGTATGGTCTGATCCTTATGCGGCTTTCCCGTAACTGCATCATACTAAGTATAACCCTTTTTTATCAGCAGGACAATACATTCACTTTTACCCGATTTTTATCTTTATATGACCTTATCCGCTCGTTATCCCTCATTATCCGATTTTACCTGATTTTGCCCAATGTTCATTGTCCTGCCCACAGCCCTTGCCACAGGCTCAAATTCCTTCATTAGCTGAGCGAATTTTGCCGGCCTTAGTGACTGGGGACCGTCACTCAATGCATTGGGAGGGTCCAGATGCACCTCAATAATGAGTCCGTCTGCACCTGTTGCAATCGCGCCTTTGGACAATGCTCCGACATACTTCCATACACCGGCGGCATGACTTGGATCAACAATGATAGGGAGGTGGGAAAGCTCCTTAATGACAGGAATTGCGCTCATATCAACCGTGTTTCTGGTAGCTGTCTCGTATGTCCGAATACCTCTTTCACACAAAATAATATTCTCATTACCGGCGGCCATGATGTATTCTGCAGCCATAAGCCATTCTTCTATGGTTGCCGCGAGACCTCGTTTTAATAGTACAGGCTTTGAGGTCATTCCAACCTCTTGCAGCAATCTGAAGTTCTGCATATTTCTTGCGCCGATTTGTATCATATCGACATAGGATGCAACAAGTTCAACATCGCGGGTATCCACGACCTCGGTTGCTATTTTCATACCGGTGGCTTCTCGGGCTTCAGCCATGATTTTCAGACCGTCCTCTTCAAGTCCCTGGAAAGAGTATGGGGAAGAGCGAGGTTTATAGGCGCCGCCTCTCAGAATTTTTGCACCGGCCTCTTTTACCTTCCTGGCTGTTTCAAGATAGGAATCTTCGTTTTCAATCGCACAGGGACCTGCCATTACAACGATTTCGTCACCGCCTATTTGAATCCCGCCCACATCAACGACTGTCGACACCTGCTTTAGCTCTCTTCCAGCTAACTTAAAGGGTTTCATAATCGGCACCAGATTTTCAACACCTGGCATGGATGAAATCGCATGAGTATTCAACATTCGTTTGTCACCGATTGCTCCGATTACGGTTTTGATCTCTCCAAATATGGGATGGGTTTTGAAACCCAGCTCGGAAAGCTTGTGCTCAACATTGTCGATTTCCTGTTTGGTAGCGCTTTGACTCATTACTATAATCATACTAGATACCTCCTGTATTATTTTAGGCCGGATGACCTTTTTATATGACGAATAGGATTCAATATACAAGTCGTTTTCTGGATTCCCACTACTTTAAGCAAACAAAAAACTCTCCGTCTGCTATGAGACGAAGAGTTATCCTCTGCGCGGTACCACTCAAATTGGTAAAAACCCAGCTTAATAACGTACATATTATACGTTTATCCTTTTAACGGCGGATTCCCGGCACAGCCTACCTCAAAACCTTCAGCCTGCAGCTCAAAGGGGAACTTCAACAGGTTCACTCCACCGGGCTCCCACCAACCCCGGCTCGCTGATATTCAAAGGAGGCGGTTGCGGATGCATGATCCGCTGGAGACGACCTTTGAAAGAAGTAGAATCCGGCATACTTTCCCTTGTCATTGCCATTTTCAATAATTAATTTTACTACAAAAAGCCGGTCTGGAGCTTATATCGGATTTTTGCAGTGCAGTCATAATTTAACTAATAGTAGCACGGGTAAATTTCATTGTCAAGTGCGAATTTTATGTCATGATTTGCCGGTTTATGATATAATAGCCTCATGATTGGGGCTATTATGCCTCCGGCGAAATATATTACCATGCAAATGTAAAACATGCTATCAATAGAGGGGGTATACAGATGAACGAGCTGCAAGTGGTTGTATTCAGGCTGAACGGCCAGCTGTTCGGGGCTGAAACTTCGCAGGTATTCCAAATCATCAAGTATCAACAAGCGAACAAGATACCAAGAATGCCCAGATTTATTGAGGGAATCATCAACTACAGAGGTGAGGTTCTCCCTGTTATTGACTTGAACAGGCGATTTGAGCTTGGTGACAGTGAGATTAACAAGAAAACGAAGATCATTGTCTCCAATATTGAGGGGAAATTAACCGGATTTATCGTAAACGACGTTGTTGAGATAACGAAATTCTCCGAGGAGGATATCGAGCCCGCACCCGCGGCAATAGGCAGTGATGTGGCCGCATTTCTACAAAAGGTCGGTAAAAAGGGAGATCAGTTGATTTCCATTATTGATCTGGACAGGGTGCTGGGGGAATCGGAAATTAAAAGGTTAAAAATCAAAGCACCTCAAGGTGTCTAGGAAACAGGATGTCTGGAAAACAGGAATCCATAGGGAAAGCGAAACAGGAATCGTTGGGGAATCGGAATCCATAGGGAAAGGGAAACAGGAATTCGCCAGGGAACCTGTGAATGCTGCTGACTGACGGACATCAAAGAGGATAATGAAACCCGTACCGGACGGTTATTGCTTGAACCGTTTTGGTACGGGTCTTTCGTTTTCGAATACGAGTGGTCGAATGGATCTGGCGGGTCTAGTAGGTCCTATGGAATTTTTTACACATTAAACCGGAACAGTGTGACGTCGCCATCCTGCATAACATATTCCTTGCCCTCGGAACGTACAAGTCCTTTTTCCTTTGCAGCATTGTAGGAACCGCAACGCATCAGATCCTCATATGCAACGATCTCGGCTCTGATAAAGCCCCGTTCAAAGTCGCTGTGTATTTTTCCTGCCGCCTGAGGCGCTTTTGTGCCTTTCACTATGGTCCAGGCCCGGACCTCCGGCTGGCCTGCAGTTAAATAGCTCATCAGGCCCAAAAGCTTGTAGCTTGCCTTTATTAACCGATCCAGTCCGGATTCCTTCAGACCAAGCTCTTCAAGGAACATGGATTTTTCTTCCTCGTCAAGCTGTGTAATTTCTTCCTCAATCTTTGCACAAATCACCAGAACCTCAGAGCCTTCTTTAGTGGCAATGTCCTGAAGCTCAGACAAAAAGCGGTTTGGCCGGTCTGCCTGAAGGTCGGCTTCTGAAACATTGGCGGCGTAGAGTACCGGTTTAGAGGTCAGCAGAAAAATCTGATCAACAAGAGCGTGCTCCTCGCTGGTAAAGCTCATTGTTCTAACCGGTGCTCCACTTTCAAGGGCAGTCTTGATTCTCTCGTACAGCTCCAGCTCGACCAAATACTTCTTATCACCGGATTTCATCATCTTACGTGTTCTGTCAATGCGTTTATCCAGCATTTCCAGGTCGGCAAATATCAACTCCAGATTGATGGTTTCAATATCGCGTGCCGGTCCGATGGAACCGTCTACATGTACGATATTTCCATCCTCAAAGCACCGAACCACATGAATGATGGCATCTACTTCACGGATATGGGACAGAAATTTGTTTCCAAGGCCTTCACCCTTACTGGCTCCTTTCACCAGACCTGCGATGTCAACAAATTCGACGGTGGTAGGTGTGATCTTTTCAGGGTGATACATCTCTGCCAGCTTATCCAGGCGTTCATCCGGAACTGCGACAATACCCACATTGGGCTCTATGGTACAAAAGGGGTAATTGGCTATCTCCGCCCCCGCTTTTGTGATGGCGTTAAATAGTGTGCTTTTGCCTACATTCGGCAGTCCTACGATTCCAAGTTTCATGATCTTCCAACCTTCCTGTAAAACAGCTATTTTTGTATGCTGGTTAATATGTTGTGTAATGCATTGTTTAATGTACCGTTTAATACATTGTTGCGATAAACGCAGTAATACGGCTATCAAAACGAATGCCATGTAAATTATATATGATAGAACCTGGCAATGCAACCAGTGAAAAAAGCAGTTGCAATCAGAACTATTGCATGCTATAATTTCATAAAATATTACAGTAGTCGGTCAGATTGATTGTAATATGAAGAATTGGTGGAAAAAAGAAGAGTTAAGAAGAGCAGAGAAGAGACGAGAAGAGTAGAGATGAGAAGAGGCAGGTTTACGAGCATTCGTATGTAACCGGGAATCTTTTCCTGGTTTTTTTGTTATTGTTGCAGCAAATTACATGGCATAGATATCGATTTTGAAATGCCAATGTCTTTCTCATACCCTCCTTCTTGATTTGAAAGGGGAGAGTACATTGATTTATCCTGATTTAGAGCACGTCAAAGAGCTTGCGGAAAAGTACAACATCATTCCAGTGTCTCTTGAGGTCTATGCCGATTTGGAAACACCTATCAGCATTTTTAAAAGGCTTGAGCAAAGCCGTTTCTGCTTTTTGCTGGAGAGTGTCGAAGGCGGAGAGAAATGGGGGCGGTATTCCTTTATAGGGAAAAATCCTTTTCTTATTGTAAAGGGAAGCGAAAGGCAGACAGAACTGCAATTCAGACATGGAAAAACGAAGGTAATCGCGGATAACCCAATAAGGGTTATGAAAGAGCAGATGTCCCAATATAGAGGGGCACCTATCAGGAATATCCCAAGGTTCAACGGAGGAGCCGTAGGCTTCTTCGGCTACGATACAGCACGGTATTTTGAAAAGCTCCCCAATGTGCCTGAGGATGATACCGGCATACCGGAGCTGCATTTTATGTTCGCTGATGAAATCATTGCCTTCGATCATTTCAAACAAAAGCTTCATATTATTGTAAATCTTCATGTGGAAGGAAGTGTTGAAAGGAGCTACAACACAGTTGCCGAAAGGATCAGGGAGATTTATGCAGAGCTTCAGTCAACCAGACAGATGCTATCCGATTCAGTAATGCCTCGAAAAACAGCTGTGAAACCGCGTCTTAAGGTAACAAGTAATGTCAGCAGGGAGAAATTCTGTGAAAACGTTCGTATTGCAAAGGAATATATCCGAAATGGCGATATTTTTCAGGTGGTTCTTTCTCAACGACTTTGTATCGAGACGGACTGCAACCCGCTGAATGCCTACCGGGCGTTACGCACTATCAATCCAGGACCTTATATGTATTTTCTTAAATTTGACGGGTATACGCTGGCGGGTTCTTCCCCGGAAATGCTGGTGAGAGTGGAGGAACGAAAGGCTGAAACCTGCCCGATTGCGGGTACGAGGAAGAGAGGGGCAACACCGGAGCAGGATGTAGCCCTGGAAAAAGAACTGATGGAGGACAGCAAGGAAAGAGCAGAGCACATTATGCTGGTTGACCTTGGCAGAAATGACCTTGGGAAAGTTTCTAAATTCGGATCAGTTTGTGTAAATTCCTTGATGAAAATACAGCGCTTTTCCCATGTAATGCACATTGTCAGCAATGTCAGCGGTGAGCTGCGGGATGGTGTGAATGCCTTTGATGCACTAACGGCAGTCCTGCCGGCAGGTACGCTTTCGGGTGCACCAAAGATCAGAGCAATGGAAATTATTGATGAACTGGAAAATGTGAAAAGATGCCAATATGGCGGTGCAGTGGGATACCTCAGCTTTGACGGCAATTTGGATAGCTGTATCACTATCAGAACTATCGTTTTTAAGGATGGGAAAGCATATATCCAGGCAGGCGGAGGAATTGTTGCCGATTCGGTGCCGGAAATGGAGTATGAGGAATCTATGAACAAGGCTATGGCATTGATCAAATCACTTGAGGAAGGGGTGATCATCCAATGATTATGATCATTGACAACTATGATTCATTTACGTACAACCTTTATCAATATGTGGGTGAACTGGATCAGGATGTAGAAGTATACCGAAATGATGTGCTGACGGTTGAACAGGCTGCCGCGAAAAAACCAAGTCATATCGTGATATCTCCGGGGCCCGGATTTCCAGTATCGGCGGGTATTTCCATTGAGGCGGCAAGAAGGCTTGGAAAATATATACCGATACTGGGGGTTTGCCTGGGACACCAGAGTATCGGGGAAGCTTACGGAGGAAGAGTTGTACGGGCACGGGAGCTGATGCACGGAAAAACCTCTGAAGTGGAGTTGCTGCCAGGATGTGCATTGTTTAGGGGACTGGAGGCAAAAATTACAGCCGGACGGTATCATTCACTGATTGTTGAACGGGAAACACTGCCTGAGGAGTTGGAAATTACTGCGGTTACGGACAAGGGCGAGATCATGGGACTGAAGCATAAAACATATCCTGTATTCGGAATCCAGTTTCATCCCGAATCATTATTGACACCGGATGGGAAAACGATACTGAGAAATTTTCTGGCATGCTGAGATGTAGTGCAGAGCAAGGACAGGTAAAGAGATGATCTATCCGGGAAGGAATATAAGGTGAGAGTAAAGGCATAGTATGATCCTGTCGGATGAGAAGGGTAAGAGTGAACAGGGCAGTGTCAGGCAAGGAAGAGCAGAGTAAAGCAAATAAGCAAGGTAGAGTATAGAAGAGCAGGGGCAGTAAATGATTGCCCGGATGAGATGAGTAAGGGTAAGAGTAAGAGGAGCAATGGTTTACCCGGATGAGAAGAGAGGAGAATGAAGATGATTCGATCAGCAATTCAAAAGCTATTACGGAAGGAAAGCCTGACAGAGCAGGAAATCATGGACGTAATGAACTGCATCATGGACGGGAACGCAACACAATCGCAGATTGGAGGTTTTCTTACGGCGCTGCGTTTCAAGGGGGAAACCGTTGAGGAGATTACTGGCTGTGCAAGGGTCATGCGGGACAAAGCTGAAAAAGTGAAACACAACCTGCCGTACTGCATCGATACCTGTGGTACGGGCGGTGACGGCGCCAATACCTTCAATATTTCAACAGCTGCTTCGCTGGTGGCGGCAGCAGCAGGAGCTAAAATAGCTAAGCATGGCAACAGGGCGATGTCCAGCCGAAGCGGCAGCGCAGATGTGCTGGAAGCGCTGGGCGTCAATATACACCTTAATCCCGAACAGGTCGGGAAATGCATGGAAGAAGTCGGAGTGGGCTTCATGTTTGCCCAGTTGTTTCACAAATCTATGAAGCATGCTGCCGGTGTGCGAAAAGAGCTTGGAATCAGGACGGTATTCAACATTCTTGGTCCGCTGACCAATCCGGCTGATGCCAAAGGTCAGATACTCGGCGTTTATGACGAAAGCCTGACTACTGTCATGGCAGAGGCTTTACAAAGCCTTGGAGCAGAAAGGGCACTTATTGTCCATGGCTGTGATGGGCTGGATGAAATTACAACGACCGCCCCGACCAAGATTACTGAATTAAAGGATGGAATGATAAAAGAATATTATTTTTGTGCTGCACAGCTCGGAATTCAACGGGCTGAGCCGAAAGACCTGCTGGGTGGGGATGCAGCTTTAAATGCAAGAATCATCCAATCGGTCTTTGAAGGTCACAAAGGTGCTGCAAGAGATATCATATTGGTAAATGCAGCAGCTGCATTGTATGTCGCAAAGGTTGCAGACAACATAAAGGAAGGTATTCATACCGCAGCGGATATGATTGATTCCGGCAAAGCCGCTTCCAAGTTTACGGAGCTGTGTGAATACACAATGGCTTTTCGTAAGGAAGAGGAGGTTCCGGCATGATATTGGACCGTATTGTGGAGAAAAAACGAGAACAGTTAAAGAATGAGATGCAGCAGATGACAATAGAGGGGTGGAAGCAAAAGCTAAAAGGCCCGGGCTTGCATAAACCGCTGGATTTTGGCCGGGCATTGAAGAGAGAGGGTGAGCTGTCCATTATTGCAGAAGTCAAAAAGGCCTCTCCCTCTGCGGGAATTATCCGAAAGGACTTCGACCCGGTCAGCATAGCCAGAGAGTATGTGCACTCAAAGGTACAGGCTATTTCTGTGCTTACAGAGAAGGAGTTCTTCCTGGGTGATGATGACGATCTGGTCAAGGTTCGCCAGACGGTAGCAATACCAGTTCTTAGAAAGGATTTTATCATTGATTTGTGGCAGGTATATCAGGCAAGGTGTATCGGTGCGGATGCCATTCTTCTGATAGCTGCGCTGCTCAATGACGAGCTGCTGAGCAAAATGCTGATTGTTGCCGGCATAGCAGGAATGCAGTGCCTTGTTGAGGTTCATGATGAGCAGGAGCTTGAGAGAGCGTTGGAAGCCGGAGCAAAAATTATCGGTATCAATAACAGGAATCTGAAGACATTTGAAGTGGATATTGCTGTTACAGAGCGACTGATCAATAAAATACCCAAAGATCGGATCGTTGTCAGTGAAAGTGGAATAAAAACTGCACAGGATATGAGTTATTTAAGAAGCGTTGGTGCTGATGCTGTGCTCATTGGCGGGGCTTTCATGAGTTCCGGTTCTATTGCGGATAAAATAACAGAGCTAAGGCAGAGGTGATATAGAGAGCTCAAAAGCAGGAGTAATGACAAGGATAGTGACTTTGGAAAGGATAATGCAGAAATATGCCTGAGACGACAAGGATAAAAATATGCGGAATTACAAGTATAGACGAGATATACTGGCTAAATCATTTCTGCCCGGATTATGCAGGTTTTGTATTTACAGAAAGCAGGCGGCAGGTGAATCCTGAATTTGCCGCAAAGCTTGGAAAAGAGCTTGCACTGTCAATTAAAAGGGTTGGGGTATTTGTGGACCTTGAGCCCGTGAGGGCAGCAAAGATTTCTGAAATGACAGGACTGGATGTCATTCAGCTCCACGGAAGAGAAGATAGCTTTTATATCGATCAGCTTCGTTCCATCATCAGGCCCGGGATTGAAATCTGGAAAGCACTAAGAGTCGATGCTGTCCATATGCCGGACGAAAGTGTGATTCGCTCCATGCATATGGACCGGCTGCTCCTGGATACGTATGTGGATGGGGTTCCCGGAGGAACAGGCCGGTGTTTTGACTGGAAGCTTGTTTCACAGATGGACATCAAACTCCCCATTATTTTAGCCGGAGGCCTTCATCCAGGTAATGTGAAGGATGCGATTCAACAAGCTTCACCGTTTGCGGTGGACACAAGCAGCGGTGTAGAAAGTGGAGGACGGAAGGATAAAGAGAAACTGCAGGCTTTTATAGAGGCCATCAAATCTTCATAAATTGTTTTCGAATTGTTTACACATTCTATATTGTTGTACTTCCTTGCAAATGATATGATAATAGTAAGATTTTTCAAAGAAATTTTGCGGCGTATAAGGCCTTATCTGAGCCATTCTGCCCCTGTTGAAACATAACCGGGGGATATGTTGAACAACGTCTTGACGTTGTATAAACGCCACGTATATACGTGGCGTACGAAGTGTAGCAAAGGGCAAATTAATTTTGCCCGCAGCGAGGGGGTATGGGGGCCTGCCCCCATTGGAATTGAAAGGCGAGGAGTGTGAAAATATGGTAAACAAAACGAAAGTACTGGTCATTGATGACGATGTGAATATCTGTGAACTAATCCGGCTTTACCTTGAGAAGGATGGGTATGAGGTACAGACGGTCTATAATGGCAAAAGCGGAATTGAAGCTTTCAGCCAGTTTACACCTAGTATTGTGATCCTTGATATTATGCTTCCGGGCATTGATGGCTGGCAGGTATGCAGGGAGCTCAGAAAAGTCAGTAACATACCGATTATTATGCTGACGGCTAAAGGGGAAACCTTCGACAAGGTGCTTGGACTGGAGCTGGGTGCGGACGACTATATGGTTAAGCCCTTTGAACCGAAGGAACTGGTGGCCAGAGTCAAAGCGGTGCTCAGAAGATATGAACGCAAGGATTTTAATGTGGAGGAGATTATTTACCCCAATTTAGTCATCAATCACTCTAATTACGTTGTTAAACTCAATGGCAAAGACTTGGAGCTTCCTCCAAAGGAACTGGAGCTGCTTTTTTTTCTTGCGTCCAATCCGAATAAGGTATTCACAAGGGAGCAACTGTTAGAGCATGTGTGGGGATTTGATTTTTACGGAGATTCCAGAACAGTGGACGTCCATGTGAAAAGACTTCGGGAAAAAATCGATATACCGAATCAGGTATGGCAGCTGAAGACCGTCTGGGGTGTCGGATACAAATTTGAGGTAAAGTGATGTTTAGAACAATATTCAGTAAGCTGCTTGCCATTTTCATCATTGTTTTTCTCATTGCTTTTTCCATTACAGGTGTGATGCTGAGTTTTTTTCTGAACAGCTATTTTACGGATGAAAGAGCCAGAGCACTTGAAACTACAGGCAGTCAGGTCAACAATGCCTTTGGGACATATCTGGAGAACCTGGATTATACCAATAGCCTGAATAACAAAATATTGGAAAAGCTTTTTAACAATTCGATCGTTCTTTTAGGTGAATTATCCAATTCTATTATCTGGTTCGTGGATGAATCAGGGCATGTAATGTTTGAAAGTGTTGGAATGCCACAGACCATTATCGATAAATACACCGATAATACGATGAAAATGAAGATTCCTGAAAGTAAGAATTTTTCCAAGCTGGTATCAGAGGTGACGACCATTAAAGAAGTGGGCGACTTCAACGGCTTTTTTAAAGACGCTTCCTTTAAAGAAGCCGGAGATTTGTGGCTGACGGTCGGCAGTTCTTTTCAATACCGTGATGATGACGGAAGCAATGTTATGATTGTCATTTATCTACACACACCTGTGAAAGAGCTGAAAGAAGCGCGCTATGCGGTATTTAAATACTTTCTCGGGTCAGTCGGTGTGGCTGTTGTTATCGCTTTTTTGTTCATGTATGCTTTTTCTCTGAGATTATCACGACCGCTAAAACAGATTAAAAATGCTGCAGCGAGGATAGCCGACGGTGAGTTTGAGAAGCGTCTGGATATCAAATCCCGGGACGAGATCGGCGATCTGGCCCGAACCTTCAACCAAATGGCTGTAGCACTTCAAAATCTTGAAGAAATGCGCAGGGGCTTTATTGCCAATGTGTCCCATGAACTGCGGACTCCTATGACATCGATCAGAGGCTTTGTTGAGGGAATTCTGGATGGAACGATACCTCCTGATAGACAGAATCATTATCTATCGATTGTAAGAGATGAAACAAATCGCCTGAATCGCCTGGTGAACGACCTGCTGGACTTGGCTAAAATGGAAGCAGGAGAGATGACACTGAACATTATGACATGGGATATTAATGAACTGATAAGGAAATGTGTGATTAAGCTTGAAAACTTCCTTCTGGAGAAGAATTTGACGGTGGTTGCTGATTTCGAAGAGGAGGAGTTGCTTGTAAAGGCTGATGTAGATGCGATTGAACGGGTGATTTATAATCTGATGCACAATGCCATTAAATTCACCCAGTCCGGAGGTAAAATCATCCTGATGACGCGGATCCAGAAAGATAGGATCGCTGTTACTATTGAAGATAATGGGATCGGGATTGATAAGAATGAACTGGATATGATTTGGGATCGATTCTATAAAACAGACAAATCCAGAAGCAGGGATAAAATGGGTACCGGCCTTGGGCTGGCCATCGTGAAGAATATTGTCAATGAACATGGGCAGAAGATATGGGTGGAAAGCAGTTCCGGAGAAGGAACCCGCTTTACTTTTACACTATCCCGGGCAAATGAAGAAACAAAAATGCAGACTCAGGAAATCACGAATTGATTGAATATTGTTAACAAATTATTCACAGTTTTTTCAAATAGATCGTTTAAAATAGTGGTATAACATGTGAAGTAGATAAGCAGCATTTGAACAAGCAAAGGGAGGTTACGTTATGGATAATTTTGACCTAGACAACAAGAATGATTTGAATAATGAGAATATTGCCCCGGATACACAACATACCGAGCCTGTAGAGGTAGCGGTTGACAATATGCCGTCTGTGCAGCCTGTGACCCCGGGGGCTACAACATCTGCAGCACCTGCAGCACAGCCTGAAGTACAGCCTGCTGAATCCGGAAATACCATACCCGCTGCTCCATCCGCACCGCAGGTGAGTGATACTCCGTTTGCCCCGCCGGCACCCCAATATGTGCCCCAGGAACAGCAGTATACTCAGCCGGTACAGCAGTATGCGCCACAGCAATACGTTCATAAGGATATGCCGGCACAGCAGTATGTGCCACAACAGTCACAGCAGTCACAGCAGTATATTCACAAAGACATGCCGACGGGTGGAGGTATCCCCAAGGCCGGACCACAGCAGTCACAGCAGTCTTATTATACTGAAAATATCAAAAAAACGAAAACAAGAAAAATAGGTATTGGCCAATTGATACTGGTTGCAGTGCTCAGTTCTGTACTCGGCGGCGGAGTAGTGTTTGCCGGAATGACCTTTTTAGCTCCGGTTATTCAGCCTGCAATTAACGATATGTTTGGAATAACAGCTCAGGCAAGTAATGTAGCAGTCTCCGGCGATAATGGAATTTACAAGAAGGTGGAGATTACGCAATCTTCTACACCGGTGGAAGCGATTTCCGAAAAAGTCAGCCCTTCTATTGTGGGCATTCAGGTTACTGTAAAAGCACAGGGCTCAGGATTCTTCTTTGATATCGCACAGGATGGCGTTGGGGAAGGTTCGGGTATTATTATCCGGGAAGACGGTTATATTCTGACCAACAACCATGTGATTGAAAGTGCCCTTATAAGTAATTCCAACAAGCTTTCCGAGGGTTCCAAAATAGAAGTTGTTTTGCCAAATGATACAGAGAAAAAGTACACAGCCCAGATTGTTGGAAGAGACAGCAAGACAGATATTGCCGTACTGAAAATCGAAGGCAAAAATTTACCTGCTGCCGAGCTGGGAGATTCCGATAAGGTGAAATCCGGCGAATTGGCAGTTGCGATAGGAAATCCGGGCGGAATCGATTACATGGGCTCCGTAACCTCTGGAATTATCAGCGGTATCAACAGAACCATACAAATGGATAACGGCCAGACACTCAAGCTGCTTCAAACAGATGCCGCCATAAATCCCGGTAATAGCGGCGGTGCTCTGGTGAATTCACAGGGTCAGGTCATTGGTGTCAATACGGTTAAAATTGCTGCAAGCGGCTATGAAGGTCTCGGATTTGCAATACCCATCAATGAGGCAAATGAGATAGCGACAAGCCTGATCGAATACAAATACGTAAAAGGCAGACCACAGCTTGGTGTATCCATTGACCAGACCTTTACCGAACAAGATGCCAAGAGATTCAATGTGCCTTATGGTCCGCTGGTGTATGAGGTCATGCCGTTCAGCGCAGCTTATAAAGCTGGTATTCATGCAAGTGACATTATCACTAAAATTGACGGCAAAACGGTAACAACATTCAGCGAACTGGAAGCAGAAAAAAATACCCATAAACCTGGTGACTCAATAGAGATCGAGGTATACAGGAGCGGAGAGACATTGACTCTGACTGTAGTGCTGGATGAGGAAAATAACAGTGACTAACTCGCATTACTTAATACACACTCTCCTTTGAAAGACAAAAAGTAGCCCCGGTGGCTGCTTTTTGTCATGAAAAATATTTTATTTATAATGCAATATATTGGGTATATTTATAGCATGAAGTTTTTAAAATATAATTTGCGGAGGTAGTTAGAATGATAAGTGAAAAAATTGAAAAACTGTTAAATGACCAGTTAAACAAGGAGTTATTTTCCGGGTATCTTTATTTGTCTATCGAGGCGTATTTTGAATCCATCAATTTACCGGGCTTTGCTCATTGGTTCCGGGTTCAGGCTCAGGAGGAAAGGGATCATGCATTGCTCTTCTTTGAATATATTAACAGAGTAGGTGCCAAAGTCACATTGCAGCCCATCGAAGGGCCGAAGGTTGATTTTGCCTCCATCATGGAAGCACTGGAGCAGTCCCTGAAGCACGAACAATTTGTAACAAGCTCTATTTACAATATTGTTGACGCTGCCAGAGCGGAAAAGGATCACAAGACGGATTCCTTCCTCAAATGGTTTATTGATGAGCAGGTAGAGGAAGAGGAAAATGCGGATAATAATATACGCAGATTTGAACGTGTGAAGGATGATGGAAAGGGTATATTAATGCTTGATACGGAGTTTGCCGCAAGAGTGTACACTCCGGCGCCGGGGTTGAACGGCGCAGCTGCTCAAGCATAGAATACGAATTGATCCGACAAGCCCTCATGAAAATGTGAGGGCTTTCATTGTATATATTATCATCTGCAGGAATAGAATTATTAGAAGAATTTGACCTATGATGGTGTATATGAAAAAAATCCATATTGTGATTATAAACAAGAAGATATTTCTAATAGTCATTATTTTGATAGCCATTTTTATATCTTTTAAAATCATTAATCTTTATACAAAAATATATGTTAACTCTTACACGAAAATTATTGTCATAGACCCAGGACACGGAGGTATTGATGGGGGAACTGCAAAGGGCGGTGTTTTGGAAAAAAATATAAACCTTGATATAGCCAAAAGAATAAAGGCATATCTTGAACAACAAAAAGGCTATTTGCCTATTTTAACCAGAGAAACTGATATTTCGCTAGACACTTTGGTTAACAACGGTGGAAGCAGGCATCAAAGGGACTTAATGGCACGAGTAGATATAATAAATTATAGTAATGCTCAGCTGTTCTTAAGTATTCATGGGAATTGCCATAAAACTAATCTAAATGCAGATGGTTCTATTGTATTATATAATGAAAGATTTCCACAAAATAAGGCGCTGGCTTACTACTTACAGAGAGCATTAAATAACATTGAAATAGAGGGGAAAAAAAGGACAGTACACGACCCTCAAAACCATCCTGGCTTTTTCTTGTTGAATAACTCAAAAATTCCTGGAGTCATTGTTGAAACAGCCTTTTTATCCAATCAAAAAGAGCTGCAATTGCTTGGAGAAGATGGCTTTAAGGATGAAATAGCCAAAGCCATCGTATCCGGATTAAAAAAATATTTTAACGAAACAGAAGAGGTAAATCTTTATATACGAGAATGAACATTGATTTATTAGCTATTATTCTAATAATTCAGATACAAAAACAAGTTGTATTTTTTTCTCCTCAAATTCAGGTAACATTTCAGAAATAGCTTCAGCTGTCACAATTCCACCTTCGGTGCCAACATGACCTACCGCAATTGCACTACCTTTTTTTAATGCAATCTCTTCCGCTTTTTCGAGTTGCTTTTTAATGGCCTCCTTAGGTCTTTTCTCATCCAAAAAAATATCTCTCTCCAGGCATAAAACACCTTTTGAAACTGCTATCTTTTTAGCAATAGGATAATTGGCAGTGCGACTGTCCACAAAATATAAATTTTTCTCCTTGATAACATCCAAAATACTTGAAACGATACTTTCTACATTGCTTGCTTTTGAACCCATATGTATATTTGCACCAACAGCATAAGGCACACTTTCAAAAGAATCTCTTACTATATTTTGCACTTCATCTATCTCTAAATTTGCTAATATAGGTCTTGGTCCTACCCAACTTAACTTTCCATAGTTTGCCTCCATGGGTAAATGGATAATTACTTCATAACCTTTTTCATGGGCAGTTTCGGCATCTGATTGTGAATAGTCGAGAAATGGCATAACCGCAAAAGTTAAATGCCTGTCAATAGACATCATCTCTTTTACTCCGGCTCTGCTTTGACCAAAATCGTCGATAACAATAGCAAGCTTTCCTCCATCACTGATTTTAGAACTGGATTCAACTGCTGTCCAAAAAAATGTAGGGATGCCTCTGGCGTCAATATAAAAAAATCTGCTAACGCATAGAACGAATAATAAAATTATTGAAAAAAATAAGATAATATATTTTCTTCGAATTGATATAATATAGAACCTTATAAATAATGCCCTTTTCTATGATTAAGTCTATCAAATTAAAATATACTCTTTTTATTAATATATGAGAAAACTTTCATTATTGTCATTGCCAGCAACGATTATTGAGGGATCCGAGCAGAAGCAACAATTTATGCGGTATATCCCTGAGGACAACAAAATACTATAATACAGGACTATTTGCTTATTTGTTCTGTGTGAGGTATTTAAAATGAAAATTTTCGTCTTTAGTA
>JAEZLF010000030.1 GCA_023435925.1 Bacillota bacterium | reverse complement strand
TCCACCGCCCGCTAGCTATTATTATTGCAGCGATCTCTCTGATGGCTGGCTGCATCACACTTTCTGCTTCGCTAATTGAGCCGCAAGCTCATATTGCACCAGACTATCCTAAAATAGATATCCGTGAAATGCTGTCAAAAGAGCTGTTAAGTAAATCAGATTATGACTGTCTTTTTCTCCAGACAGGTCTTGCCCGATCTGCAATTGATGAGCTCCGAGTAAACCATCCTGATTCCACACAGCGTATTCTCGGCTTTCAGGGGAATTTCTTCAGTGACATTCAGTATGTATGCGAAAAGAACAGCCCGATCTCCAGTGAAGAGTCCGTGGTTGATATAAATGGCCGATATATCAATGGTACACAATTTGCTTCCTTACATAACGGAGATATATTAATCACAAAAGCCTCTCATACTTACGGCTGGAGAAACGGGCACGCTGCATTGGTGGTTGATGCAGAAAAAGGATTGACACTGGAATCCGTTGTCCTCGGCACAGACTCCTGCGTGCAGGATATCGGAAAATGGACAAACTACCCCAACTTCATCCAATTGCGCTTAAGAAATTCATCCGAAGATTTAATGAATAGAATAACACAGTCGGCAGTTATTCATCTAAAAAATATCCCTTACGACTTAACAATCGGTATCTTGAGTCCCAAGTTTAAAAATTCAGAGCAAATCCGCAAAACACATTGCTCCCACCTGGTATGGACTGCATTCCGCAATTTTTGCTATGATCTGGATTCAGATGGAGGCGGGCTTGTAACACCGAAGGATATCGCTAACAGCCCATATCTGGAAGTCGTACAGGTATTCGGAGTTTATCCTGAAGAAATTTGGCCATAAGCAATGATGCTGTGCCGGTTGACTTTACTGAAAGACAAACTGGACAAGCAGCATATAGATGATAGTGCCTCCGCCGATGCTTAACAGGGTGTTCCTTTTCCATAAATGGATCATCACAACAACAGTAATCGATATGATTTCCGGTATTGCATAGGGAAAAGAGGCAAAGGATGCACCTTTCATACAATATATAACCAGCATCCCAATGATGGCTGCAGGCAGGACATTGCTTAAGTAGGTAACATATTCAGGTGTTTTTTTATGTCCGGGAAACAAAATAAAAGGAATTCCGCGGATCAGAAAAGTTGCAGCTGCAATGATCAAAATAGTAACCACCGATTGCTGCGCAGTCATAGCCATTATACATTTCCCCGTTCCATTGGTTTTCTGCAAGCTGTTATGATAAATAGAATCACAGCCATGGATGGCAGAATAAAATTCACCGGTCCAAACACAGCAAGACACAGGACTGACCCGCATAATCCGATAATGGCCGGGAGATGATTTTTATTGTTCTTCCACTGTTCCACAAAAATCACAACAAACAAAGCTGTCATTGCAAAATCGATCCCTCTTGTATCAAAAGAGAATACAGATCCCACCAATCCACCGATGGCAGAACCAGTTATCCAGTAAAAATGATCCAGCAGTGCCACCGAAAAAACAAATCGGTTTTTATCAATATCTTCAGGTATTTTCGCTAAACACAACAATGAAAATGTTTCATCGGTCAGAGAAAAAATCATATAGGGCTTTTTTCTTCCCATGTCTCTAAACACTTCCAGCATGGACAGCCCATAAAACAAATGTCGTGCATTGACCATAAGAGTCATCAAAAAGGCCAATAAAGGATTAAATACGCTGGTAAGCAGGTTGATTGCAACAAATTGCATCGCGCCTGCATAGATGCACACGCTCATCAATACCGCCCAACCGGCATGATATCCTTTTGTGCTCAGAAGTATTCCAAATGCTATTCCCAAAAATAAATAACCCGTCATAACAGGAATTGTGTGTACAAATGCCAGCTTAAGCACCCTGGTATCAATTGTGCCAAGCTTCTTACCCTTTGTTTTCATTAACAAGACCTTTCATTCATCAATTACATGCATCAATTAAACGTTTTGCAACTTATACAGAATTTTGAAGCCCTGTTCCTCGATGTTTTTTTCAATGCTTGCTGTATTAAGTGAGTTGATTCCCAATACTACCGCACTCTTCCCGTTCGCACCACGATATACTGCTATATGGGTTATGTTTGCACCGGACTTTCCGATGATGCTGGTCAGATTTGACATGATGCCAGGTGCGTCGTCCGCTTCTATGGTCAGTCTCGTTCCGGGTTCACGAAAACCGAGCAGTTCGATGAACGAGTCAAATATATCACTTTCCGTAATGATACCCACCAGCTTCTCTTCGTCAACCACAGGCAGAAAGCTGACATGATTATCCCTCATCAGCGTTGCGGCTTCCTCCAGAAGAGCATTGGGAGAAATAACAACCGGATTTTTGGACATAATTTGGCTGATTTTGGTCTTTGAAAGAAGATAGGTGATTTCACCCATACTAAAGGTTGTTGCCTTGGAAGGAGAAGCGCGCAATATATCCTCTTTGGATACGATTCCAACCAGTTTATCCTTCTTCATTACCGGCATCCGTCTTATTCCGTGCTGCGACATGATTTCATGGGCATCCGGGATCGTTTGGTCATAGGAGATCGTAAACGGATTTGCAGTCATTTTGTTCTTAACAAACATAATATCACCCTCCCAAGTATGCTTTTCGAATATCATCACTCTTCATTAATTCAGCACCTGTTCCTGAAATAACAATGGATCCCGTTTCCAGAACATAGGCATGGTTTGCAATCTGAAGTGCCATACTGGCGTTTTGCTCTACCAGCAGTATCGTCGTTCCTGCTCTGTTGATTTCCTTTATAATGCTGAATATCTCCTGAACCAGCAAAGGGGCCAATCCCATAGATGGTTCATCCAAAAACAGTATTCTGGGACGGCTCATCAGTGCACGGCCAATTGCGAGCATTTGCTGCTCTCCGCCTGATAATGTCCCCGCAGCTTGCTTCCTTCTGTCGGCCAGTATGGGAAAATGATCATAGACCATTTTGATGTCCTTCTCGATTTCCTTTTTGTCCCGGCGAAGAAAGGCTCCCAGTTCAAGATTCTCCAGAACGGTCATCGTTGAAAAAACCCGGCGTCCTTCAGGCGAATGTGAGATACCCCGCTGCACTCTTTCACGGGCGGTTGAATGGGTGATATCTTCACCATCGAGCATAATGGAGCCGTTCGTTGGTTTCTTCAAACCGGATATCGTCCGTAACGTCGTCGTTTTACCTGCTCCATTGGCACCAATCAGTGTCACAATTTCACCATCATTTACTTTTAGGGATATCCCTTTGAGGGCGCGAATCACGCCAAAGTGGACATCCATGTTATTGATTTCAAGCATCGCTGATATCCTCCCCCAGGTATGCTTCTATAACCCGTTTATTGGATTGTATCTCCTTTGGAGAACCGTTTGCAATAACTATTCCGTAATCCAGTACATAGATACGTTCACATATTTTCATCACCAATGACATATCATGCTCAATGAGCAAAATGGTCAAACGATACTTTTCACGTATCCAACCAATAATTTCCGTCAATTTGGCTGTCTCTGCCGGGTTCATGCCTGCTGCCGGCTCATCTAGCAGCAATACGCTGGGATTTGTTGCAAGGGCACGTGCAATCTCCAGATGCCGCTGCTCTCCATAAGGCAGATTTTTAGCATATTCGTCCTTCTTTTCTTCGAGTCCTAATATTTTAAGCAGTTCAATGCTGTCCTCAACCAGTTTTTTTTCTTCTTTCTTGTATGAAGGCAGGTGAAGGAAGCTGGAAATCAAGCCGTATTTCACGTTTTTATGCATCGCAATACGCACATTATCAAGCACTGTCAGATCCTTGAACAGCCGTATATTCTGGAAGGTTCTTGCAAGACCGGCCTTACAGATTGTATAGGGTTTAAGACCTTGAAGTGCCCTTTCTTTTCCGTTTGCGGAAAGCGTAATGGTTCCGGTTGTCGGTTCATAAACTCCGGTCAGCAGATTGAACACTGTTGTCTTACCGGCGCCATTCGGTCCAATCAATCCGACCAGTTCACCTTGTTCGATCTCAATATTCACGTTGGAAACAGCTGTTAAGCCGCCAAAGGATTTGGTTAACTTTTTTACACTTAGTATCGGCATAACCTAAACCCTCCCTTTCCTGAATATTACATTACTTCCCCACTTTTTGAATACCGATAGCGAAATTTCCTTCGAGCCCATCAAGCCTTGTGGCCGGAATAACATGATTGAAATCAGTGCAAGAGAATAGACCACCATACGGATCTCAGGGAATGATTGTAAAAAGGTAGAAATCAGCGCCAGAAGAATGGCCGCCAAAATGGATCCTGAAATACTCCCTAATCCTCCCAGTACGACTATAACAAGGACGTCAATGGACTTAAGGAATCCAAACAGATCCGGCTTAAGAAAGTAAAAATAGGAAGCATACAGTGCTCCTGCTATACCCGCACAAAAAGCACCAATGGTAAAAGCGATCACCTTGTACTTTGTCGTATTAATACCCATAGCCTCTGCTGCAATCTCATCCTCCCTGATAGAAATACAGGCACGGCCATGAGAGGATTTCAAAAAGTTCATGATCACCAGAATTGTACCCGCAGTGAATACAAATAACCATATCCAATTAACAAACTGAGGTATACCATTTAAACCTGCTGCCCCATTCGTGATTTTCATATTCAAAAATATAATTCGAATGATCTCCGACATACCCAGCGTTGCGATGGCCAGATAATCCCCGCGGAGCCGGAGTGTCGGCAGACCGACAAGAATACCAATAAAAGCCGCCGCAATGGCCCCCCCAAACACTCCTATGATAAATCCCAGGACGGTAGGTGTCCGAAGAGTAATCAACGCACAAACATAAGCACCAATGGACATAAAACCCGCATGGCCAAGGGAGAACTGTCCTGTAAAGCCTGTAATCAGATTCAGACTAACTGCCAGAATAATATTGATGCATATGGTAGCCAGTGTCGCCTGCAAATAGTCGCTGATTATATTGGTAGAAATCAGAAGCTGTATAATCGCAAAGGTGAGCACCAGCGAAATGACTTTATTCAACCCGTTGATTTTTAATAATTTTTTCACTGTTTACACCTTCTCCCTTGTATTTTTACCCAGCAGTCCTGCAGGTTTTACAATAAGAATCAGGATCAGGATCGCAAACACGACCGCATCCCTGTACATGGAATTACCATACCCTGAAACAAGAACCTCAACTAAGCCGATAAAGTAGCCCCCGATCATTGCGCCGGGGATAATGCCAATACCGCCGAAAACTGCCGCAACAAAAGCTTTTAGTCCCGGAACAACACCCATCAGCGGGTTAATGGAATTATAGTATACACCGACCAAAACGCCTGCAGCTCCTGCCAGAGCAGAGCCCAGCGCAAAGGTAAAGGAAATCGTACTGTTTACATTGATCCCCATGAGCTCTGCTGCATCCTGATCCAGTGAAACCGCACGCATCGCCTTCCCGACTCTTGTTTTTTTCACAATAAACTGCAGCAGTACCATCAAAATGACTGTCGTTCCTACAATGAGGATCTGCTGCGCTGAAATGATAATGTTTCCAAGCTTAAAGGTCTCCGCCATCCATCCGGTCATTTCCGGATAAGTTCGAACCTTTGCCTTGACCACGAACATCGTACCATATTCCAAGAACAACGAAACTCCTATTGCGGTAATCAGTACTGCAATTCTCGTTGCATTTCTCAAAGGCTTATAAGCAATTTTCTCAATCAGGACACCCAGTGCTGTACAGATGACCATTGCAATCAATATGGACGGCAGCAGCCCCAGATGGAAGGTCGTCATACAAAAATACCCGACATACGCTCCGATCATATAAATATCACAGTGGGCAAAATTGATTAACTTAATGATGCCATATACCATGGTATATCCCAGCGCAACCAGAGCATAAATACTGCCCAACGATACACCGTTGATGATTTGCTGAAAAAATTGTTCCAAAGATATCCCCCACTTTCGATTCCAATGGGGGCAAGCCCCCATGCCCCCTCGCTACGGGCAAAATGAATTTGCCCTACACTACACTTCGTGCGCCACGCCGAAACGTGGCGTTTGAACAACATCTGCGGGAGCTTATGACGTTGTTCAATTCCAATGGGGGCAAGCCCCCATGCCCCCTCGCTGCGGGCAAAATGAATTTGCCCTAGCTACACTTCGTGCGCCACGCCAAAACGTGGCGTTTGAACAACGTCTGCGGGAGCTTATGACGTTGTTCAAGCATTGCTGACAGATAAAACTCCAGGGGGCTTTGCTTCCCCGGAAAATACATATAAGTGGGGTGTTGATTTCCCCACTTATATATTAATGCTATTATACTTGTTGTGCAAGTATTTATCCGGCGACACCAATTCTTTCTATTGTATTCTGAACGCCGTCCTTCAACCCGATCACAACGATTGCTTTTACAGCATCATGATTCTCAGCTATGCTGAAGGAGCCTGTAACGCCAACAAAGTTCTCCGTAGCCTCCAAAGCCGCCTTAACCGATTCTCCGTTCAACTTTTCGGCACGGCCGATACCATCTGCAACAAACTTTGCAAGATCATACCCAAGTGCATTGAATGCATCGGGTTCTTTATTATATTTTTTCTTGAAGTTGGAAATAAAATCTGCAACGGTCGGATCCTTGTCAAGTGAAGAATAGTGGTTGGAGAAGTAAACATCATTAAGTGCTTCTGCGCCAGCCAGGTTAACAAGTTCCGGAGAATCAAATCCATCAGCACCCAGGATAGGAACATCGATTCCCTGTGAGCGTGCTTGTTTGATGATGAGACCTACTTCCTCATAATAACCCGGAATAAATACCACATCAAAATCCTTGCTCTTTATGCTCGTGATAATCGCATTGAAATCCGTATCGCCGTCCAGATAGGCTTCTTCGGCAACAACTGAGCCTCCGCCTGCTGTGAAGGTGCTTTTAAAGCTGGCTGCCAATCCCTTTGCATAGTCACTGGAACTATCCATGATAATAACCGCCTTCGTTTTGGAGAGGTTATTCAGAGCATAGGCTGCCATAACTTCACCCTGGTAGGAATCACTGAAGCAAATACGGAAAGCATATTCCTTAACACCATTTGCATCAAAAGTTACATCATCTGCCGTAGCGGAACCCGATGCAACAGGGATCTTATTCTTTATGGCAACAGGGATCGTTGCCTTAAAAGAACCGGATGTAGCCGGTCCAAGTACTGCTACAACCTTATCCTGCGTCATCAGCTTGGTGGCAAGCGTAGTTGCTTCAGCCGGCTCAGA
>JAEZLF010000222.1 GCA_023435925.1 Bacillota bacterium | reverse complement strand
AAAAACTCTTATCTCCGATCACAAAGAAGCAACGTGATATCATTAATGCTTTAGGCCTGTCCACAGAGGAAATCCCTAATTGGCTCGAAACTATTTCTGTATAGTATAATTTTCCGGGAGTTTAGGGTAATGATAACCGTACAATTTCATCTTCAAGCCGCTTTGTTTTCTTAGCTTTATTTGAAAGGAAATATCAAGACAAATCTGAACACGATAAATGTGTTGGGCAAAGGTGACAAAGAGAGGATTGTAAGTTTTGGATCAAGTCTCTAGAAGATGCTTTTCAGTATATAAATCAGACTTTTTGTGAGAATTCATCCTCATACGGGTTTTGGTATTCACAGTCAGATTTATAGTCAGAATTGGAATAAGAGTTGACATTTCTGTGGGTTGTTGTATTCCCGGTTTCACACCATTTAAAGTTTCTGCCTGAGAACATATTCAATTGTAGGTTTCCGCAGATTTCAGCCTCACGGGGTAGAGGAGAGACTGTTGCGGGGGAAGTGGCCGACCGCAGGCTATTGTCTATGTAGTCCCTGAGAAGATCTCAAGCCTATAAATGGTCCTGCCTACATAAACAGCTTAATCAATTCCATTCTCAGACTTATTGTCTGGTATGTATTTCGGACGTTCTTGAGAAATGGGCGCTCGGATAATGTAGCGGGCAAGCCTTTCTATAGCGTCGGCATCTGAAAAACTGACAGTAAACCGCAGAGGATGTTAAAACCGGAATGCTGCCAGGTTGCTATATTATTAATAACAGCAAGACTGATGACTTTCTCCTTCTTGAGCATCTTAAATACAGCTTTAGCAAAGGGGACAAGCAAATCATCGGCATTTGGAGAGATACCCTCAATAAATGTGCTATTGTTAGAAAAACAACCATTAGAAGCTATGATATAAAAATGCGGATTAAAGTTTACGAGTTCTTTGCGGGAAATCGAATTGATAAGACCATTATGCGTTGTCACCCTCGGAAATGTGCCGCTTAGGGCGGTTACGGGTGATTTTCCGAAAGCATAGGAGACAGGCATGGCTTGTCCTCTACAGTGAAAGCAAGAGAACATGAGTTCCTGTTGTTCCCCCTTTATCATCCTGCCAGCGTCATATATAACCGAAGCCTGAAGCAGACCTGTGAAGCTGATATTTTAAAGCTGAGAGATGTTCTATTATACGCTGCTTCTCTCATTCACATTTACATTCTCATACTCTTTCTGTATTTGCCTAAACCCAATATTATCTTTTATTGGCTACTATTGAACTTATATGCAGGCAGGTTTGGATACCTGTGCTAAAAGCTGCCCGATTTATTAGACTGATCTTTGACAAATATCAATAACTGAATATATAATGAATACAGATGATGACAGGTATTCGTGAATAGGGAGTGAGCAATTTGCTAAAACATGAAATTGTGAAGGAGAGAATTCTAGAAGATATTAAAAAGCTGCGCCCTAATGAGAGAATCATGTCCAGACCGTCCATGTGCCGAAAATACGAATTTTCACGAACCACTGTCGATATGGCGGTAAATGAGTTGGTTAAAGAAAAGGTCCTGTATTCAATTGCAGGCAGCGGCACATATGTATCTGCAGAATATCGATCCAATATGAATGCACTTTCGCAAGGAGTCACATCCTGGGGAGTCATATTACCGGATCTGGTTTCAGATATATACCCGCTATTCATAAGAGGTGTGGAGGATTTTGCCAGACTGCGCAATATCAATACGGTTATATGCAATACTGACCATGACATAAATAAACAGAATGAGCATATAATGCGTCTTATTGATTCGGGTATAATGGGGATAATTATCATACCGGCTATTTCAAGGGAGACGGATGAAAGCGGGTTTTATAAACTGAGAGAAAAGAAGATTCCCTTTGTATTCTGTAACCGTAATATTTCTAATATGCCAACTGTGCCTTATATCTATTCCAATGATTTTTATGGGGGATTTATTGCTACAAAGCACCTTATAGAAAAAAACTATAAACATATAGCGTATATTGCTCAGGAACGCTACAAGTCGAGTATGGACCGCTATTGTGGATATGTGGGCGCGTTAGCAGAGAGCGGAATAAAAATCGATCGAAGTATCGTGTGCCTTGAGCCTTTTGATGAAAACAGCAAGAATGGTGACTTTAGTTATGAATTTGCCAGACGAATATTGAAGAGCGACAATCCACCTGATGCGTTTTTTTGCTTCAATGATAGGATCGCATTAAGCGTATATCGTGCTTTACGGGATTGTAATTTGAAGGTTTCGGATGATGTAGGGCTTATTGGATATGACAACACAAGCATCTGTGAGGCGTTGGAAGTGCAGCTTACATCTGTGTGCTTCAAAAATTATGAATTGGGAAGGCATTCTGCGAAGATCCTATATAACGAATTGCAAGGGGAAAAGCTGGAAGGCATAAACGTATTTACTCTTCAGCCGGAACTCATCATAAGGGATAGCTGCCTAGGGAGGAAATTGAAATGAATAAATTGATGCAGGACTTTTTTAGTCTGAAGGGAAAGAAGGCAATCGTAACGGGAGGCGGCCGAGGAATCGGTGAGGCTATTACCAGAGGATTGTGTATGGCCGGGGCGGAAGTTGTGATTATAGGTTCGTCTGACAAAACTCAAATGCTTGCAGAGAAGTTAAGTGGAGGAGAGTATACTGTCCGAGGTATTACAGGCGACTTATCCCGTACTGATGAGATTGAGGATATTTTTGCAAAAGCTGTTGATTTGCTTGATGGCGATATTGATATACTGGTAAACAATGCCGCAATACAAGGACGTTATCCCGCAGAGGATTTTCCAATGAAGGAGTGGCAAAAAATAATAGATTTAAACCTGACTGCTACAGCTATGCTGTGTCAGCTTTCAGGAAGAATAATGCTCCGTAAGGGGTATGGAAAGATCATCAATATGGCATCTATGACAAGCTTTTTCGGTTCTTATCATATTATGGCTTATGCAGCAAGCAAGGGCGGTATTGCGCAATTGACAAAAGCTCTTTCAAATGAGTGGTCAGGGCGCGGGATCAATGTTAATGCGATTGCTCCGGGGGGCTTTAGAACACAGATGACCACTGCACTGCGTGAGAATAAAGAAACGGAACGATCTGCAATGGAAAGAACACCGGCGGGAAGGTGGGGGGAACCCGAGGATGTGATAGGAACTGTAATTTATCTGGCTTCGAAAGCATCTGATTATGTCTGTGGTGTTATTCTTCCCGTCGATGGGGGATATCTGGTTAGATAGTCACAACAACAAGGAGCGATATAAATGAATGGCAAAGTCGATACGATCCTCAACTGCGATGTGCTTGTCATCGGTGGTGGGGGTGCAGGTATCAAGGCGGCGCTTGAGGCTGCGAAAAGCGGGAAGAAAGTGATCTTGGCTGTGCAATCTACGATTTGCACAACTGGTTCCACGTTTTACAGGAATTCGCCTGAATGGGGAATTATGTTCGCGCAGGATGAGAAGGATACTGAAGATTTTTACAGAGAGATTTTAAATGCGGCGGATGGATGTGTCAATGAAAAATTGGTCTGGAAGATGGCACAGCATTCTTGCGAGTCTTTTGATGAACTTGTGGAGTATGGTCTGAAGTTTAGACATTTAAGTGATCTTGGCGTTATCACATGCTTTGGAAAGAAATTGCGCGGGGCAGTGCTAGTAGACTTGGATCAAGCGATAAAAAGTCTTGTATCACAATTTAAAAAACATAGTAACATACATCTTGTTGAAAATGTGGGGATTTACGAACTGATCGTTTCAGACGGTGTTGTTGTGGGAGCTATAGGATTCCATAGCGATGGTAGATTGGTTGCATTTTCTGCATCTGCGGTGGTGTTAGCCTGCGGTGGTGCGGAAAATATTTATCAGTATACTTATTCATCCGGGAATTTGGCCGGTTCAGCCTATGCAATGGCCGCGCGTCACGGAGCTAGAATTGTCAACCTTGAGTTTATACAGTTTATAAATGCTACAGTAGCACCTGTTAAGGGACTTAATTATTATCAATATGTATTTGCGACTCAGCCCGAGGTGGTCAATCTACTGGGAGAGACATTCCTGCAAAAGTATCTTCCTGATGGCTGTACTGTTGAAGAATGCCTGACATTACGCGGGAGTCACGGACCTTTTACAACTGCAGACAATTCAAAATACTTTGATCTCTCGGTTGTGGACGAATGGGAAAAAGGTAGTGGATTAGGGGCTGTCATTAGACCTGATGTCAGCCGTTTGGAGCAGCAGCGGTTTGATCATTGGCGTGCCTTTCTTCAGAAAAGCGGACATTCGCTAGATGAGGCTATGACAATATTCCCGCATTGCCATGCATTTAATGGAGGTGTGTTGATGAGCAGCTCGGTTACAACGGACATCCCTGGATTATTTGCATGCGGAGAGTCCGCCGGCGGCTGTCACGGGCCCAATAGAATGGGAGGCAATTCTATGCTTGCAACGCAAGTATTTGGTAAGCTTGCGGCACGAAATGCTGTTGCATTTGAGAGAACCGGTCCAGGGCATGTAACTGAGAAGACTATTTTGAAGGCACTTGAATCAGGATGTGATACAGGTGTACAAAACAAATTAGACCCTAAAAATGTCATGCAGGAAATTAAAAGCGTTATGCAGAGGAAGGCATTCCTAAGAAGAAGTGCCAAAGGATTGCTTGAAGGCTGTGCAACACTAAATGAACTCAGTAAGCTTTTCAACCCACTGGACTGTATGAATAACGGTAACCCGGCCTATGCTTTTCAAACCTATAATGCACTTTGTTCTGCCAAACTTGTACTGGCTGCGATGCTAGGGAGAAATGAGACACGGGGCGGACATAATAGAATAGATTTCCCGCAAAAAAAAGAGAATCTGTCAGATATGCAATATGTAAAGTTTGAAAATGGGTTTGTTGTTTCCGGTACAGTAAATCATAGGATAAGCACATAAAGCTTTTATATCATAGAAAAATAAAGGTGGGAGACAAAGATGAAAAAGTTTAAACAAAAAATCACAGACATATTATATGCTTTTTTAATGGGTGCTGTACTTCTTGGATTGTGGCAAATAGTCGTTATGTTGCTAAAAGTGCCCAGTTTCATATTACCAACACCGATAGAGGTAATTAAGGCATTGTTCAAATACTGGCCGCTATCTATAAAGCAAAATCTTATATATACGTTGTCATCTATCGCCATTGGATATGGGATAACCGTTCTGATCAGCATACCTCTTGCTTTGGTGATAGCGTCTTCCAAGTGGCTTGAAAAGACATTGTATCAAGTACTTGTTATTGTGCAGATTATACCAAAGGTAGCGTTGGCGCCGTTGTTTATCATTTGGTTCGGCTTTGGGATAACGTCAAAAATAATTATGGTATTTCTGATGTCGTTCTTCTCTCTACTTGTCGATGCAACAACTGGATTTAAATCGTTGAATCCGAGGCTTGTTTATGTGGCCAGGACAATGACGAGTTCAAAATGGGAATTCTTCTGGAAAATGCGTTTTCCAAGTGCTCTTCCACACATTTTTACCGGTCTGAAGATTTCCATTACATCTGCAACCGTAGGCGCCATCATCGGTGAATTTGTAGGTTCTAATCAAGGTCTTGGATATTTACTGCTTAAAGCAAATGGTGATTTAAATACTGCATACCTTTTAGCAGTCTTAGTAGTGCTGTCCATCGTTGGCATTATACTGTACAAGATAGTAGAGATCTCAGAATCACTGGCGCTGCCCTGGCATGTTAGCAAGCGTGAAGCGCTTATAAAAGGCAAAGGAGTCATTTAAATTTTACTTGCATAAAGGCAAGTAGAAAAAAAATAAAAAATATAAAAATGGAGGATCATTATTATGATGAAGAAATGTAATTATCGGCTGAGCGTAATTCCAGTAGTTGTTTTACTCATGTCCCTATTATTATTTGGCTGCGGTAGTGCAACCAAACCAAGTGATTCGGGTGAGAATTCGACGACTAGTGTGTCCCAGGACGCTACTGCAGCTCCTGCTGAGACTAAAGAGCAAGATCAGTCTGATATTGTTAAACTTGAAAAGGTCACATTCAGGCTTAATTGGACAGCTCAAGGTTCACATGCACCAATTTTCTACGGCATTGACCAAAAGATTTTTGAGAAATACGGGATTGATCTTGAGGCAGGAGAAGGCAAAGGCTCAGGCAATACAGTCAATCTTGTGGCAACGAAGGGTGATACGATTGGATATGCTGATTGCAATTCAATATTCAATCTGATTACACAGGATGCGCCGGTCAAAGTTATAGCTCCCGTATATACCAAGCTTTCAAGTGGAGTAATATCAATTAAAGAGAATAATATTACAAAACCCGAAGACATAAAGGGCAAAACTATAGGCATTACTGAAGGTGATGGCCCGCACAAGCTTTTTGGTGCATTCTTGAAAAGTGTAGGTATTGACGAGAAGGATGTTACCCTGATGCCCATGGATGCTACAGCAAAGGTGCCTGCACTGCTTAATAAGCAGGTGGATGCGATTTTAGGAGGATTTGATGATCAACCGTTCCAGATAGAAGCGAAAGGGTTTGAACCTACGGTCATCGCCTATGCCGATTATGGAGTAACCTGCGTTGGAATGTCTTTAGTAGCACATAATGATACGATAAGTGAAAATCCGGATATGCTTAAGAACTTTGTTAAGGCTTATGCTGAATCATGGTCTGCTGCGTACAAAAATCCTGATGCAGCTCTGGATTCGCTGATAAAGAGGTTTCCAGACCTGGATATGACTACAGCAACAAATCAATTGAACTCTGGATTTGATTGTCTTCTTGCAAACCCAGGTGATGATATTGCCAATGTGGATGAACAGGAATTTCTGGATAGTATCCAATTATTCAAGAATTACACAGGTCTTAGTGCAGATGCAAAGGCTGAGGATCTTTTTACAACTGAGTTCATGCCCTCAGGTATAAAACTTGAGAAATAACATTTTCATTTAGTCGCAGGGAGGAACAGTTTTGTAAAACACTTCTAATCCTCCCTGCAATATTTATAGGAAGGGATAGCAACTTCATACAGAAACGTCGGATAGGAGAAGATATGTTAAAGTTAGATCATATAGGGATGGTTTATCATTCCGATTCGGGAGAAGTGCAAGCATTGAACGATATAAACATAGACATTGGAGAAGGTGAATTTGTATCAATACTCGGCCCCAGTGGCTGTGGCAAGAGTACTCTGCTCTTTATAGCAACAGGCTTGACCAAACCATCCTCGGGAACAGTGTCTATTGGAGGTAAAATAATCGCGGAGCCTTACCATGAGGTGGGGTTTGTTTTTCAGGATCATCTGTTGCTTGAATGGCGGACTGCAGTCATGAACATTTCAATGCAGGGTGAGCTAAGAGGTATGAGTAAGAAAGAAAGCCGAAAAAAAGCGATGTCACTTCTGGATATGGTTGGATTATGTGAATTTGCAGACAAATATCCATATGAGCTTTCAGGAGGAATGCAGCAGCGTGTTTCCATATGTCGAGCACTACTTCATGAGCCAAAGGTACTGTTGATGGATGAGCCATTTGGTGCACTTGACGCACTGACAAGAGAACAAATGCGTGTAGATCTGGAAAGTCTCTGGTTGAAGCTCAAAAGTACAGTAATGTTTGTAACGCATGATATTAGTGAAGCAATACTGCTATCTGACAGAGTCATTGTATTATCCGGCAGACCGGGAGCTGTCCTTACGGAAATGAAGATTGATCTCCCAAGGCCAAGAAGCATTAATATATCTGATGATGAGAAATTTATCAAGTACAAGAAACAGCTAACACAGATATTTATGGACATGGGTGTATTCCACGAATGTAAAATAAAATAAAGCCGATAAGGGAGATAGACACAACATGACAGGTATTATGAAGGAATTAAGAGATGTATATAAAGGCATTATACCACCAATCATCACGCCGCTGAGGGAAGATGAAACTCTTGATGAAGAAAACCTTGAGAAGCTGATTCAGTACTGTTTGAATAATGGAGTGCATGGAATATTTGCCATGGGAACGTCGGGTGAAGCCATGTGCGTCAGCAGAAGAGTATGGAAGAGAACAATCGAAATTGCGATCAAAACTGCCGGGGACAAGGTGCCGGTTTTTTGTGGGGTAATTGATTCATCCACCACGAGAGTCATAGAAAATATTAAAGAGCTTGAACAGGCAGGCGCAGAAATAGTTGTTGCCACCCCTGCTTTTTATCTGCAAAACACTTGTCAGGCAGAGATTATACGCCATTATGAAAAGATTTGCAGCAGCACAGCACTAAAGGTCGTGGCTTATAATATTCCCCCTACGACTCATGTAAATATTTTACCTGAAACAATAAAAACAATATCAATGATTGATAACATCATTGCATATAAAGACAGCTGTGCAGATTGGGAACAATTCCAAAGAAATCTTTTCATGTTAAAAGATTCCGATATAAGCTTGTTTAATGGCGCTGAGGAGTTATGCGGAGTTAGCTTGCTATTCGGTGCCCAGGGTAATGTGCCGGGACTGGCAAATTTCTTCCCGCATTTATTTACAGATATGTATGCTGCAGCATTGCAGAATGATATAGCTAAGGTTTACGAGCTGCAAAGAAAGGTATGGGATGTAAGAAAGACTCTTTCGGTCGGCAAGTCATGGATGAGCTCAATGAAATTTATAAGCAGCAGGCTGGGCTTCGGTTATGATAAGACTACCTATCCTGTCGAGCCCTTAACTGATACCGAAAAGAAGAAAATTGATGAAATTATTGAGAAGTATATTGAAAAATAGATATCTTGATCCCAGTCATCATGAATTGTCAGTTGGGAGGTTATAGAGTTGGATATAATGGAATTGTTTAATTTGAAGGGCAGGGTAGCTATTGTAACAGGCGGACATGCATGGCTAGGATATGATATTGCGTGTGCTCTGGCTGCAGCCGGTTGTGAAATCATAATTACATCCAGGGAGATATCACGAGCGAAGGAAGCGGCGGAACAAATTGCTAACGATTATGGTGTTGATACGTTTGCAATTCAAATGGATCAATGCTTCCATGAACAGGTCAAATTGATGGCACAGACAGCTTTTAAATGGAAAGGGCATATTGATATTTTGGTCAATAATGCCGGAGGTGGCTCGGGAAAAAGTGAAGGAAACCTCTTTAAACGTTCGCCGCAGGATATTGCCGATCTTATCAATACAAATCTGATCGGTGCACTTTACTGCTGCCAGGAGGTAGGACGGTTCATGATGGAACAGGGCTATGGAAAGATCATTAACATCGGATCTATTGCGGGGATTGTCGGCCGTAATAGAGAAATGTACAGGAAAAGCAACAAGATGGAACAGCCAATTGATTATGCAGCATCTAAAGCTGGCGTAATTGGGATGACCAGGGATCTTGCGGGTTTGCTTTCACCCCACGGTATATATGTAAACTGCATATCGCCTGGCGGCTTTGATAAAGGAGATTTGCCTGAACAATTTGTAAAGGCATACAATGGTGAGACAATGCTTGGAAGAATGGGCAAAATGGGCGCCGATATAAAGGGACCCGCGCTTTTTTTGGCCTCCTCTGCTTCAGACTATGTAACTGGCCATAATCTAATTGTGGATGGGGGATTTTGTACATGGAAGTAAGAGAAAGTGGAATTGAGAATTTGAGAATACTTATTGTGGGTTGTGGGTCCATTGGTAAACGACATGCAACTGTTTTAACTTCATTAGGTATCACTGACATTTATGCATACGATCCTGTAGATGAACAAATGCGAAGCCTTTTAAAGGAATCCCCTGGAATAAAGTTATGCAGCTCTTATGAAGAAGGCTTAAGGCAAAATCCCGATGCTGTATTTGTACTTAATCCGACCAGGTTACACATTCCCACTGCTTTGCAGGCTGTCATGGCTGATTGTCATGTTTTTTTGGAAAAGCCATTATCAGATTCTTTGGAGGGTGCGTATGAACTTTCTAAAATTGCAGCAGAAAAGAACAAAAAAATTATGGTTGGCTTTTGCTTTAGGTACCATGAAGGCTTGGTGAAGGCAAAAGAACTGGTCCAATCAGGGAAAATTGGTCGGCTCATTTCGATAAGGGCATTGATGGGTGAGCATTTTCCTGAAGTTCGCCCGGATTATAGAAGCACATATTATGCAAAATACTCAGGGGCATTTGAATTAGTTCATGACCTTGATTTGGCTATATGGTATGCAGAAAAGAGAGTAAAAAGGTCCTATGGTGTGTTCGGTGCTTTCAGTGATATTGGAATAGAAGCTCCGGATACCGTTGAACTTCTCTTAGAGTTTGAAGATAACTGTGTTGCCACAGTTCATCTGGATTTCTTTCAGAGGCCGCGTCGCAGAGTGATTGAGCTAATTGGTACCAATGGGGTAATTACAGTTGAATTCGCATCCTGGGATGAATATTCGATATCAATTTATGATACAGAAAGGAAGTCTTGGGATAGATCCACTGGGAATACAGCCCGTAACGATATGTTTGAAGCGGAGGATATGGAGTTTTTAAAGGCTATTGTTGAAAACAATCCAATCGCTTGCAGCATAGAGGAAGCGTGTAAATCACTTGAAGTAGTTTTGCGTGTACAGAACCAAAAATGATTCAAAATGATACTTGAAGCCAATACTAGAATGAAAGTTGGGATGTTATGTTAACTAAACAACAATATAAAGCTGCTATAGTAAAGACATTGGATTATTTTAGTAAGGCAGGGATCATACTAACTACAGATGAAATGGAAAATGTTGAGGTTGCCGATTTTGGATTGAGCCAACTTGATGAGATCGGGTTGGAACTGGTTACCTATATCAATACAAGCAGATGCTGTGCAAAGGAGCTCGTGTTATTTCCGCATCAGACATGCCCAGAACACCGCCACCCTCCGATCGGCAATGCACCAGGAAAAGAAGAGACTTTCCGGTGCAGGTGGGGAGAAGTATACCTTTATGTAGAGGGAGAACCAGCAAAGCAAATCAGGGCAATAATTCCTAAAGGTCGCGAGAAAACTTATACAGCAAGGCATGAGATAATTTTAAAACCAGGGCAGCAGTATACACTGTCGCCGGATACGAAGCACTGGTTTCAGGCAGGTCCAGAGGGTGCGGTTGTTTCAGAGTTTTCGACAAGCAGCAGGGACGAATTGGATATTTTTACAGATGAAACAATAATGAGGATACCCCAGATATCTAAGTAACACTAATGAGCAGGAGTGAGATCAATGATTATAGATTATATCAGAAACGCTAATATGTATACCTGCCTTGGCGAAAGAATGGAGATCGCACTGAAGTACCTGCAGGAAAATGACTTTAGCCATTTCGAACCCGGCAAATATATGATTGAAGGCAACAATGTTTTTGCCCTGGTACAGCAATATGAGACCAGACTTATGGAAAATATGCAATGGGAAGGGCATCGGAAGTATATCGACATTCATTATGTTGTTGAAGGTGTTGAGCGTATCGGATATGCATTATTAGAAGATATGAAGGTCATACATGAATACAGTGAAGAAAGTGATGGCTTTTCGGCAGAAGGAGACGGTATCTTTCTAACCATGAAATGCGGAATGTTTATCATATTAACTCCGGATGACATTCATATGCCTGGTATAGTTGTTGATAAACCGCAATTAATTAAGAAAGTTGTGATGAAAATTCTAATATAAGGTGAAATTGGTGAGGCTTTGTTTTCATGACATTGGACGCAAGAATCTTTCATATCGCTTTACTTGACTGCCGATCGTGCCCCAGTCAATGAGCAGCTGTATTTGAGATTCCTGGCAATGTTCAGAAGAAGCAATGCTGAAAAAAACGTTAAGGCTATATTAATATAGGAAACAATATATCGGCTCACACCGAATATGTGGTAAATCAAGCCCACAAAAACGGTATACCAGGTATATGTGTACCTGACGGCGTAAAAAGGCACACCCTCATCCAACTGCCGTGATGCTCGGATACATTCCTTGTGGTAAAGCAGTCCGTATGTTCCGAAAGTATCCGGACCGCTGCGATAAAGGTAATGTATAGTTGCCACTCTGAGCAGCAAAGCGGCAAAGGCCAGAAAGATATAGATCTTTTTATATTTATCTGAAGGTACTATTTTATATGCTGCAACAAGCGTCAAGGCGCATATTGCTATAAGTATCAAAACACTTGAATCCATTTAGTTTTCCTTATTTATGTTATTTCCACAGAACAGTATATCAGTAGTCCGGTAAAATGCAATATCTTATTTCCTCAAATCCTATTCTCTCAAAAGTACTTTATGGATATCACGCGGTCGTTGCACATCAGTGTTAATATCTAAACCTTTCGATATTGACCGGGGGTGATTCCCACTGTTCTCTTAAACAGTCGAAGAAAGTTGAAATAATCGTTGAAGCCTGATTTTATGCATGCTTCAGTAACATTACAGCCGTCTGAAAGAAGTTTTTTAATTTTGATATCCTTTTGTACTGTATATATTCGTGAAGGGTGCTGTTTGTAACTTTCTTAAAAAGACGGGTCAGATAGAACCGGTTGATATAAAATTGCCGCTCTAAAAATTCTAATGAAAGATCATTTTCCAGATTTGAGTCGATATAATCCAATATAGGTACAAGCTTTTCAGGAACACTTTGCTCTTCAAAGTCAGGAATGAGATTACTGGAAAAAACTCTGTTTATAAAGACCAGAAGTTCAAGGAGGCACGCCAGCCTTAAAACATCGGAGCCGTTTGAGGTTTCATCACCAAGAGCTTCCATCATGCCGAAAAGTTTCATTATTTCATCAACTTGCCTCCTATTAAGTCTTATGAGATTCTGTTCGCCCGCAGGGCGATTCAGAAAGCAGTTTAGTAGCTTAAAGTCCGGTGTGCTCATATACTGAGCAAGCGAAGCATCAAAATGGAGGACAATCCTTTCATAAGGTTCGGACGAAGAAAATGAAGGGTTATGAATCTCATGACTACTAATGAGTAAAAGATCGCCATAATTCTGTGAATGTCAAACAGAATTTTCACAGGTATGGTAAGGAGTTTTTTCAGTGTATGGTAAGAAGTTATTTCTTAAGGGGTTTTTTTCGATAATAGTTATGATAGGACTTTTAATGTATTCTTTAATTGATGGTGATCCAAATAGAAGCCCTTTTTATTATCTTGTAATTTCATTAATTGTTATTTTATGGGTTTGCATCCTACTATTTATAGGTTATGTTCCCAAGCGAAAAATTTGGCTCCCGAAATAAAGGTCCCTATAGCACGCCACACCGATTCGCTGGGTGGTAAGCACCGCCAGGGAGAAAGGCTTCGGGGGTCGAGCTCATCGGCGTCGCGACTGCAGAGCCGTTATATGGAATGTGCCCCCTCGGACGACACCCCGGGCCTCTGGCCGACGGGGTGTAATTAGTTTGTATATATGTGTTTTCATATTTGAAGGATTTTGCAAATATATGGAGAATATACTTATATATGTTTGGCTGTCTCTAGAGCATCAGCAGCGGGTCGGATTTCTTTGAATGTGGTGTCGGAGCATCAACAGAGTGGGTTGGGTTCTCTTGACTATGATGTCAGGGCCTCAACAGCGGGTCTGGTGTCAGCCTCGACTCCGCCGTTCGGCTGACAGAGGGGGCACACTCCACATAACAAAGCAGTCCGCGCAGGGGTGTACAAGGTCTGAGTCCCTGATTTGGTTCCTGCAATAAGTGTCCCTGCAGTACACCACATTCCTTCACCAGGTGCAAGCACCGCCAAGGAGAAAGGCTCTGAGGGTCCGGTTCAGGAACGTCGTGACAGCAGGCCGTTCTCTGAAATATGGCACACGGACGTCGCCCGGGTTCCACCGTCGGGCGGATAGGGTTGGAAATATGTATTGGTAGGATAATGCGCACCGGTTTGAAAGTGCATAGTTGTATGATATGACGAAGTACTGATAATGAATATTTTCTAAATTGGTGTATTACTATCAGATTAAATATGATTGAGAATTTAAAAATGGCTAAGGCTAAAAAAGGAAGTGATTCAAATGAACATCGAAATTCGGAAATTGACACCCGAACTTGCAAAAGAATATATACACTTTTTTGATGTAACACCTCACGATGTCAATATAGATGAAAACAAATGCTATTGTGTGACTTGGCGTAGCGATGATTCCTATGTCGGCGATGGCGACCACTGGTTTCCATCACGGGAGGAAAGAAGGGATCATGCTCTCCAATTTGTCAGGGCTGGTAGCATTCAGGGCTATCTTGCCTATCGCGGCGATGAGATTGTGGGATGGTGTAACGCTAACGCGGATTGTCAGGGCTGTGTCAATTATCTGCGTACTTATTGGCCGATAGAGGAATACCGTCTGGGAGTCAAGGTGAAATCCATATTTTGTTTTGTGATCGCACCAGAAGTGCAAAGAATGGGCGTGGCCACACAATTACTGGAGCGCGTCTGCCAAGACGCCGCCGCTGAGGGTTTTGACTTTGTTGAGGCCTATGTCTACAAGAAATTCGATACTGTACCCCATGATTTTAGAGGGCCTTTGGCGATGTATGAAAAATGCGGATTTAGCAAACAAGCGGAACGAGACGACAAAGTAGTTATGCGAAAGACATTGAAATGATAACTAGAGATACAACACAAATTAAGCTTAATCTGTAGTTGAGATATCGCATATTCTTTATAAAGGACGCAATTGGTGTAAAAGATGTCCCAGCCTTGACTCCGTCGTGCGGCTGGGGGAGTGTGCCATACATCAGAGAACAAAGCAGTCAGCGTAAAGGCGTGCAAGGTCTGAGTCCCTGAGTTGTCTCCGGAAATGATAGTCCCTGAAACACGCCACACCGATTCGTTGGGCTGGTCGTTCCGCTCCGCTACACTGCTCGCCCATGCAACCGGGGTGGCAAGCACCGCCAGGGAGAAGGGCTTCGTGGGTCCAGCTCATCGGCGTCGCTACTGCTGAGACGTTCTACGAAATCGCGCGCAGGGGACCGCCCCTTCCGTGGGGCGGGAAAATACCAAAGAGCCATTTAAAGAGAGGGAGTATGGAGCGAATTAGCTATTACCATTGGTTTACATTAGCTGATCAGTATTTAAGGACAAGTAAGCTTATTATGGAGCAAATAAAGAATTGTAAAAACAAGTGGTTTATGATAGAAGATAAACCAATCGAATGGGATGCATACTTTGAAGCAACTAAATGGAGTGACTTCAATACATTTGTTCCATCACTCTTTTTACTAGAACATGGCATTGAACTTCTATTAAAAGGAATTTATGTTTGGGCGGGAAATGAAATAATTGAAAATCACAAACTTAATGATATCCTATTCACATTAAAAAAAGATGAGCGAATTTCTGAGAAATTCTTTCAAATTTTAGATAACTACATTGGAGATAACCCAAAAAATAAAATGATAAAAGAATTCACAAAGATGAATAAGCACCTTGCAACAAATAACTTACATGTTGCACTGAGATATCCTGAAAAGCATGGGACTGAAACTGACTTCGCTCCATTCAGATATAAGGAAGAAGCGTTGTTAAATGACATTGATGCTATTACTTCTGATATTGATATGATTATTGCCTTAACGGTACAGTTGGTAGATAATTCGGGTTAATAAAGGTGTAAGTGCCGCCGTCCATGGCGGCTCTGGCTTCGAGGGGCGCGCGACATCTTATAACAAAGCAGTCAGCGCAAGGGCGTGCATGGTCTGAGTCCCTGATTTGGTTCCTGACATAATGGTCCCTGCAGCACGTCACACCGATTTGCTGGGTGTGAGCACCGCCAGGGAGAAGGACTCTGTGGGTCCAGCTCATCGGCGTCGCGACTGCTGGGACGTTATATGAAAGATGGTGCGTGATCGCCGCGCCGTCCGTGGCGCGGGTTAGTATAAGCAATTCAAGGAGGATCAAAATGATTGATGTTTCTGATGTAGTAGTAAAAGCCTATGAAGGTCATGATATTCATAGTGAGCTCTATAAGCAATCTGAAGATACTAAGTCATTTGTAGCTATTTTTCCTGGTGGTAATTATAGTTGTGACAAGCCGTTACTGCATTATGCAAGGAAAGCAGCATTAATAGCTGGTCATGATGTTCTGTGTTTATCATATGGTCGAAAAGAACCCATTAAAGGTCTGGTTGACAGTATAGAAGTAGAAACTCAAGAATGTTACGATGCAATACGAAAATGTGTAATAGATAATTACAAGGAAATATACTTTATCAGCAAAAGTCTGGGTACCGACATTGCTGGAAGGATTTCAAAAGAACTCGGCTATTGTAAGGTAAATAATTTATTTCTAACACCAATAAATACGGCTCTAGCACATGTCATTAATTCAAAATGTACAGTGATAATTGGAACAAAAGATAAAGTGTTTTCTGAAGAGAATATAGATATTATTAAGAAGTATAGTGGTGTGGAATTACTCTTAATAGATGGCGCAAAGCATTCTCTAGAACTTGATAATGACTTAGAAGGGTGCTTGAAGATATTAAGTCAAGTTACTGAATTGTATGTTAAGTTTTTGAAGTGAGGAATAGATTAAGGCGCGCCGTCCGTGGCGCTCTGGCTTCGCGGGACACCATCCTCCACATAACAATGCAGTCGGCGCATGGATACTGGAGAAAGTCATCCGGCCTTCTACCATTGGCAGCAGGAGCGCAAGCAGGCACCACACCGATTTGCTGGGTGTGAGCACCGCCAGGGAGAAGGACTCTGTGGGTCCAGCTCATCGGCGTCGCGACTGCTGGGACGTTATATGACATATGAGGCAATTATCCGCGACGTCGTGTCGCGGTTTGTATAGCAAGGCTTTGTGCTTTTAGCTATAAGTAATATACTTTTTTTGAAGAACAAATGTTTGATTATTATTGTCAG
>JAEZLF010000116.1 GCA_023435925.1 Bacillota bacterium | reverse complement strand
CGGATCATGACTATCTGAATCAACATATAGATCAGCTCTGCGAAACGGTGGAAGGCGCAGATGAACTTGAAATTAAAAGAGATAGCACGCTAAAGCCCGGAGATTGTATTATTGAAACACAGATGGGCAGTGTTGATGCAGGTGTGAATACCAGGCTGGAAAAAATTGAGGAAGCCTTCAGAGAGGAGCTTGAGGGCAAGTAGTCAAGCGTTAACCGAATTTGAACAATGTCACACTGACATTGTTCAAACGCCACGAGAAGCGGGGCGCGCAGGTGTAGCCTGCGTGAGCTTGTGCCGGATTCATTTAGGTTGCATAGGCGAGCAGCAAGCCTTAGCTTACGACCAGCCCCGGCATAAGCGTTTAGCTTAAACTGAAAGCGAGGACGCGCGTTAGGTGCATATAAATCTTCAAAAATATCATAACATTCTTGATAAATCAGATTTCATACAATATTACGGTAAGGTCTCCAAGGTTGTTGGTCTTACAATAGAATCGGACGGTCCTGAAGTGGATGTAGGTGAGCTGTGCAAGATTCACGCGTCAAGGGGAAAGCGTGTCATCGATGCAGAGGTGGTAGGCTTCAATGACAATAAGGTTCTGTTGATGCCCCTTGGGGAAATGACCGGTGTTGGTCCCGGTAACCTTGTTTATGCCTCCGACTCTGTTTTGAAAGTGGGCGTTGGAAAAAATCTCAAAGGCCGTGTACTGGATGGCTTAGGTAACCCAATTGATGACAGGGAGCCCTTCAGACCGGAGAAGTATTATCCTATCAACAATAAACCTCCTCATCCTTTAAACAGAAAAAGAATTACAGAGCCTCTTACACTTGGTGTTAAGGCAATAGACGGACTTCTTACTGTCGGGAAGGGTCAGCGTATCGGTATCTTTGCCGGCAGTGGAGTGGGCAAGAGTACGATTATGGGTATGATCGCCAGAAATACGAAGGCTGATGTGAATGTGATCGCTCTTATCGGTGAGCGGGGCAGAGAGGTTCGTGAGTTTATTGAAAAAGACTTGCAGGAAGAAGGACTCTCGCGTTCAGTGGTAGTCGTTGCAACATCGGACCAGCCTGCTCTTGTCCGATTGAAGGGGGCTCTCGTAGCTACAGCCATCGCTGAGTATTTCAGAGACCAGGGAATGGATGTACTGCTTTTAATGGATTCATTGACAAGGTTCGCCATGGCACAGAGAGAAATTGGGCTATCCATAGGAGAACCTCCTGTTTCCCGCGGGTATACACCTTCTGTATTTGGTGTCATGCCCAAGCTTCTGGAACGGTCGGGTAATTCTGAGAAAGGTTCGATTACAGGGCTATATACCGTTCTTGTGGATGGCGATGATATGACCGAGCCTGTCACAGATACTGCCAGAGGCATACTCGACGGGCACATTGTCCTGTCAAGAGCACTGGCCAATAGGAATCAGTATCCGGCGATAGATATTCTTGCAAGTGTCAGTCGTGTCATGTCTGATATTATTACACCGGAACATAAAAAAGCGGCAGGTGAATTGAAGAAGGCAATGGCCATATACAGAGATGCCGAAGACCTGATCAATATTGGGGCCTATGTAAAAGGCAGCAATGAAAAAATCGATTATGCAATTTCACTGATTGACCGGATACTTGGGTTTGTACAGCAGCCGACAGATGCCCGATTCACTTTCGAACAGGTACTGGAGCAGCTCTTCAATGTGTTCGAAAACTAAGGCCGGAAGCTGTTAACTTCCTTACCGGACGGGCAGAGGTGTATCGATAGATGGCAAAATTTAATTTCAGACTTCAGGCGGTACTAAATGTAAAAACACAGCAGGAAAACAACCTTAAAAATGAGCTGGGTAAAGCAATCCAGAAGCTTGAAACGGAGAAACGAAAGCTTGTGGTACTTGAAAATGCATTAAATGATCTTGACACGGAATTTAATGAAAAAACGAAAAAAGCAACAGTTAAAAAGCTCATTGAATATAACAATTACCGCTCGTTACTCACTGTAAAAATCAAGCTTCAAAAAGAAAGGGTAAACTGTGAAGCACAGAATGTCGATAAAGTAAGAGAAGAGTTAGTGAAAGCTGTTAAAGAAAGAAAAATCCTTGACAAATTGAAGGAAAAGAAGAAGGAAGAATACCTTCTGGAACAGAAGCAGCTGGAACAAAAAACAAATGATGAAATCGTTAGCTACAATCATAATGAGAGTAGACCGGGAGATTGAGAATGGCTAATAAAGTTATTGGAAAGGCAACTGTTGAAAACTCCGGATCCAAAAGCAAAGCCAAAAGCCATAAGAGCGCTTTATTTACAATGATAACGGTGTTTATCGTCATCCTTATCATTGTTGCTGTTTTTGGAGGGGTTTTTTATTTTATTATACATAACAATGTCAATGGGCTTGCAGAGCGATACCGTTCGTCCATACAAAATATACCGCTGGCAAAGCATGCGCTTCCGAAAGCACCGGAGAAGTATGATCCGCTGGATCCTGAAAATTTGACATCGAAAGAAATCGAGGAAAAGTATGTTGAATTCCGGAGAGAGAACGAAGCATTAAAAAACCAGCTTGCTGGATTAAACGACAAGCTTACGGAATATATGGGGTATAAAGATGAGTACGACGCTCTCCTAAGAAAGAGCGAAGAAGAACTTCTAAAAAGCAAGGAACGTGAAGCGGCGCTGGACAAAAGGGAGCTGGAGCTCGATGCGCTGAAGAAAGAACTGGATGAATTGATTGCCACCGGGAACCAGGAAGCTTTTTCCGCATATTTTGAAAAGCTGGATCCTGAAAATGCAGCAAGCATTTATGTGGAAGTTGTGAAAGAACAGCAGGTAAACGCCAACGTCAAGAAATTTGCGCAAATCTATGCGGCAATGGATGAATCGGCGGCGGCACAGATTTTTGAAGAACTGGGCAATTCCCAGATGGAAATGACTGCGGAAACGTTGAAGGCTATGAGCAAGGAGAACTCGTCGGCTATATTGGAATCAATGACTCCCGCTTTTGCGGCAAAGGTAACTGAAAAGTTAAATGAACTGTACCGGGAGAATTGATATAAAGATCAAAAAAGAAATTTTAGCTAAAATTGAAAGGAGGTGAAAAGATGACGTTAAGTGAATTGTTTCTCGGAAGCATTCAGAAAAATCAGGGTGATACCCTAATGCAGATGAAAGCTCAAACCATTAAAAGAAGCGACAAAAGTGATGACACTGCTTTTAGAGACATACTTGGCAGCAGGATGAACGGTTCGGCACAGCAGAACAAGGTCAGTGCAAATTACAGCAGCTATGAAGGAAGCAGAAAAGCGGAATTAAAGTCGGATGCGGCTGATCGTGAATCCAAATACCTGTCCTTCCATGAGGCAAAACGAGCTTCTGCTGCAGATTCGGGGCAAAAAGCGAAAGTCACCAATGGAAACAAAAAGGATGAAAGCATGGATGTGGACGCGGAGGATGCCAAAACAATCGCAGTAAAGCAGAAGCGTGCCGCCGAACAGATGTTAAGCACTCTTGCCCAGTTGATGGGTGTAACTCTTAACGAACTGAAGCAGCTTTTGAAGGATGCGGATCTGAAATTGGAAGCGCTTACCGGTGCACATGACATGAAAGAAGTCTTGTCCCTATTATCAGAAGCGTTTGGACTCAACATGAAACAGGAAGCAGCTCTTGGCAAAATACTGGAAATCATGGATGAGTCAATGGATAACCGTACAATGATGGAATCGAATACGGATGGTAATCAGCAAATCCTTGAAGGTGTGAAGACAGCAGAAGTTGTCTCAACAGCAGGAACTTCGCAGGAAGCGCAGTCAGACCTGTCTTTGACGGACAAGCTGACGGAAGAGCTGAAAAGCCTGATAAAGAGTAAGCTGGACGAAATAACCGTTCATTGGGATGCAGATCAAAGTGGTGCTGAGGCGGAGCTGAAGCAAATGATACAATCCCTTTCATCGAAAAGTATGATGAAGGCCCAGGAAATGATTGGACAATCAGCAGATATTACTGTCGGAGAATCGTCGGAACAGAGTGTCACAGCAGTCCAGACCAATGAAGAGACATCATCGGGAGAAAATGAGAGAAGCGGACGTGAAGCAGGTACCAAAGCAGACAATACCGCCGGAGTTCAGCAGCCATTGACAGCAGCGGATCAGAACCCACAGCTTTCAGCATTTGCGGTAGCACAGCAGGAGCAGGTGAGCAGTGTGGGGCCTGCAAAGATGGCAGAGGTGAGCACTCCCATAACAGCAAGAGAGATTGTCAGCCAGGTGGTTGAAAATGCCAAGATCATTCTGACTTCTGAAAAGTCTGAAATGGTGATGGAGCTTAAGCCGGACAGTCTGGGCAAGATTTCTCTGAAGGTCGTAACCGAAAACGGTATCGTCATGGCGAAATTCATTGCAGAAAGCCAGCAGGTAAAACAGGTTCTCGAAACGAACATGCAGCTGCTAAAGGACTCATTGGAAAGGCAGGGCATGAATGTACAGGGCTTTAGTGTTTCAGTCAGGCAGGATTCCGAGAGACCGTCAGACAACCGGTATCAGCAGGAACAGGTCAGAAGCCGGGGCCTTAACGGGACAGCCTACAGGACATCAGGTATCGAAGGCAGTCTGGTAGATATGATGGAGTCGGCGGCAACCAGCAGCCCATATCAGTGGGAAAGCAGTACAATCAATCTTACGGCATAGGAGGTGAATGAAATGAGTAATATAACAGTTAACTCACAAAAAACGATACAACAGATCATAGACGAAACCGCAGCCGGTACTGGAGCAAGGAACACCGGAGCGCTTGGCAAGGATGATTTTCTGAATCTTCTTGTAACCCAGCTGAAATATCAGGACCCGCTGAATCCCACAGATGACAAGGAATTCATCGGACAAATGGCACAGTTCAGCGCGCTGGAGCAAATGCAGAATCTCAACACCAGCTTTTCTGCGACAAAGGCCTTCTCACTGATCGGAAAGAACGTTACGGCTTATGTAGCAGACGAAACATCAGGTAGTATATCAGAAGTATCTGGGGATGTGGCAGGCATCCGGCTGATTTCCGGTAAGTACTACGCAGTGATTAATGGGAAGGATGTGCTGGTGGATGATATTGTGGACGTTGCTGACAGTGAAGACTCCTTTAGCAGTAATCTGTCGGCCTATACAAGCCTGATCGGCTTTAATGTCAACGGAATTGTGTATAACCCCAAGGATGGAGACATGATCAAGGTTAACGGCGATGTGAGATCACTGCAAAAGGGTATTTACGAGGACTACGCAGTAATGGACAATGTCAGTGTAGAGATCTCAGGACTGAATCTGGCTGTTCAGACAACGGATATTGAATATGTGAAGAGTACGCTGCAGGCTGCATATGAGAAAGGTGAGGAAATTGACCTTATCATAAAGGATAGCAATACAGGCAAGTATGTTCCTGTTTCAGCAACCATTGCCAAGCTGAATATCACATCCAACAATAAGATTACCGCAGTTTTGAATGGTGTACATGTTCCCCTTGAAAGCATCACCAACATCACGAAAGCAGCTGTAAAAGCTCCAGAGGAAAACGGAGCGGCATCAAGTGAAGGAACAGCAGAACAGGACGGTGTTGAAGATGGTAATTGACGGTTCGGGTAACAGGCTGAACAGACCCATTATCACCAACAGACCATCGGTAACTTCGGGGATTCCTGCGGGCAATCTGAACAGGAGAACGGATATTCCAGCAGGTGGATTTGAAAGCATACTGAATCAGAAGCTGGATGAAAAAAGTGAGATTAAATTCTCAAAGCATGCGGAGCTCAGGCTTCAATCCAGGAATATCAGCCTGACACAGGCTCAGAAGGACAAGATGAAGGAGGCTGTGGCAAAGGCGGAGTCCAAGGGAGTAAAGGATTCACTGGTACTGATGGACAATCTGGCCTTTGTGGTGAATGTCAGGAACAGAACGGTCATCACAGCGGCAAACAGTAATGAACTGAAGGAAAATGTTTTTACCAATATTGACGGAGCAGTAATCGTATAACAGCCGGACCCTTTCGGGAGGCTGAGCATCCCTGAATGACGGACGGGATGCAGCACAACAGGACGGAAATGCCGTTCTGAAAATCAGAAGGAGGTCGACCATCAACTATGATGAGATCAATGTTTTCCGGTGTGTCGGGACTTAGGGCGCACCAGACAAGAATGGACGTAATAGGTAATAACATAGCCAATGTAAACACAGTCGGCTTTAAATCAGGAAGGGTTACCTTCCAGGAAATTTTCAGCCAGACCTTGCAGGGCGCCAGCGCGCCTGATTCTGCCACAGGAAGAGGCGGAACCAATCCGAAGCAGATCGGACTTGGACTTGGTGTTGGAGCCATGGACACCATCATGACCCGAGGCAGTCTGGAGAGGACCGACAACCCAACCGATATGGCTATCGAAGGCGAAGGCTTCTTTATTTGCAAGGGTGGAATTACGGATACCTTTAAATTTACAAGAGCAGGCAACTTCGGCATAGACAAGCTGGGCAACCTGGTGACAGGCAGCGGGCTGAACGTGTACGGCTGGCAGGCGCTGAAGAACGATGGCAGCGGTGAGTTTGACACAGAAGTACCCATCGAGCCCATTAATTTGTACTCTGATGATTACAGGAATAAACGGATTATTGCGGCAAAGGCAACATCTACTGCAGAACTATCGGGTAATCTGGATGCTTCATACTTAGATCCGACAACCGCTGCGGCATTAACACCTCCGGGAGTATCAGAAAAGTTCTCGATGCCAATGACTATTTATGATAAACTGGGAAATGATTACAAAGTAAGCCTTGAGTTTCAAAAAGCTTCTGCAACAGCAACAGGTTCTACATGGAACTGCACATTCGTTCCTTCTTCAGGAACGGGAGTTACACCGGCGGCATCTGTTGTATTGACCTTTAATGCAGATGGCGTGCTTACAGGTACTACACCATCCCCAGTTGCTATAACTGTTACACCTGCTGCCAGCGTCGGAACTGGACCATTTACTATGAATGTTGATTTATCAAAAATTACTTCATTCGCCACTGATAACTCCGTTAAGCCCAAGAGCGTAGACGGGTACACATCGGGCAGCCTGGTGACCTTCAGCATCGGTTCGGACGGTATCATTACCGGCATTTACGATAACGGACAGCAGCAGTCATTGGGACTGATGGCGATTTCCGGATTTGAGAATCCGGCCGGCCTCCAGAAGGTAGGCAACAATCTGTACATTCCTACTACCAACTCGGGAGAATACAAGGCGGTAAAGGCGGGCTCCAACGGCGTTGGTACGCTGAATCCCGGAACACTTGAGATGTCCAATGTGGATCTGTCCAAGGAATTTACGGACATGATCATCACGCAGAGAGGTTTCCAAGCCAACAGCCGTATTATTACAACCTCGGACGAAATGCTGCAGGAGCTTGTGAACCTGAAGAGATAACAGTAATGCTTCCGGGGGTGTTAAGCCCCCGGAATAAAATAAAAGACAGGCGAAACTAGTCGAAGAATAAAATTATCTATTGAGTTTTTGAGGTGAAAACATTATGATTAAGCTAACTAGGCTAAACGGAACAGAGTATGTCCTGAATTGCGACTTTATTGAAACGATTGAGGCGACACCGGACACAGTCATCTCAGTTGGCGATACAAAGAAATTTCTTTGCAAGGAATCTGTAGACGAAGTGATAGCAAAATGTATCGAATACAAAGGCAGCATACAGATTTACGCAAATAGATACAAAGGATAGAGGGGGCTTGAATTTTGGAGTCAAAGAGTACTTTTTTCATTCTCATCGTCATAATAGCGGTTCTGGCACTCTCATTGGCGGTTCTTGCGGGGTATATGTTTATCATACAAGGCTCTTCAGATAACGCAGAAAAGACTTCTGTGGAGGAAACTACCAAAGAGATTCCTAAAAAGGAAGACCGAATCACGATTGCGTTGTTTGAACAAAATGGGCAATTTAATCTCAAAAGTCCCGATGGTAAGCTTTCTGTTATTCAGGTGAAAGTAACGCTGGATTGCCATAAACAGCTGAAGGAGAACAAGAAAACCGATGTTACGGCAGTTGTTACTGCATATAAGGATGAGATCCAGGAGCTGGTCATACGGTTTTTTCTAAACAAAACCATTGATGAGGTCAGAGATGTTGAAGCGATGGATAAAGCGAAGTCGGAGCTGATTGATCAGATTAATGCCTTGCTCAATGAGGGTGTGAAAAAACCGGAAGATGTTGTATACAAGGTCATTTTTTCCGAATGGCTGTTTGCATAGGAGGTGGTTTAAGTGGGAGATATTCTGTCTCAAAATGAAATAGATGATCTGCTTAAAGCCCTTAGCACCGGCGAGCTTGATGCAAAGGAAATGCAGACCACCACCCAGGAAAAAAAGGTCAAGAATCATGATTTCAAGAGAGCCAGCAAATTTGCCAAGGATCATATTAAGACACTGAACATTATTTATGATAACTATGCCAGATTGGTAACCAACTTTCTGACGGGGTATCTCAGAACACTGGTTCAGGTGGATGTCGTATCTGTTGAAGCGCTGCCGTACAGTGACTTCAGTAATTCGGTATCCAATCCGGTCATCATTGCAATTATTGATTTTGCACCTTTGTCAGGTTCCATTATTTTTGAGATTGAGCCGAATATATCCTTTGCTCTGGTTGACCGAATCCTTGGCGGAAGAGGCTCTTCCATGGAAAGAGTCAGAGACTTTACAGAAATAGAGCTTGCAATTATCGAGAGGATTATTATACAGATTCTGAATCTGATGCGTGAACCATGGGAAAACGTGATTTCGATAAGACCCAGACTGGATAAAATCGAAACCAATGCCCAATTTGCACAAATCGTCGCACAAAATGAGACAGTAGCACTGATCACATTAAGCGCACGGGTCGGAGATGTGGACGGTATGATCAACATCTGCATACCCCATATGGTCGTTGAGCCTATTGCATCAAAGCTCAGTACGAAGTTCTGGTTTTCGAATATTGAAAAAGAAGCAACTCCGGAAATGAAGGAAACGATAGAAAACAGAGTCCGTAATACAGCAGTTCCTGTAAAAGCAGTGCTTGGTAAAACCACAATAACGGTCAATGATTTTATTGAGCTGCAGCCGGGTGATGTGCTGCCCCTTGATACAGGAGTGAATGACGATATGGAAGTGCATGTTGGAGATCACCTTAAATTTTTTGCGGTCCCGGGTGTGAAAAAGAATAAGGTTGCTATGAAAATCTCCAAGGTGCTAAAGAAGGAGGATGAATAATTTGGGAGATATGTTATCACAAGCGGAAATAGATGCTTTATTGAACGGTTCTTCGGTGGAAACGATGGTCGAGGCTCCGGATATCTCTGATGACCTGAATCCACAGGAAGTAGATGCCCTGGGGGAAATTGGAAATATCAGCATGGGAACTTCAGCAACGACGCTATTCACACTGCTTGGACAGAAGGTCATGATTACGACCCCCACGGTAACAGTTGGTGACTGGGATACGATTGCACATGAGTATTCTACTTCCTATGTTGCTGTTAAGGTAGAGTATACGAAAGGGCTTATAGGGAGTAATCTGCTGATTTTGAAGGAGCAGGATGTAAAGATCATTACGGATCTGATGATGGGCGGAGATGGGAGCAATGCGGAAGGAAATCTATCTGATTTTCATCTGAGTGCTATCAGTGAAGCAATGAATCAGATGGTTGGTTCTTCTTCGACATCGATGTCCTCCATGTTTGATAAAAGAATCGATATTTCACCGCCCAAAGCCTTTATTTTTGATTTGGATACCATTCAGCAGAATATTGGTGCGTCCAATTCAGAGAAGGTTGTAAAAATCGCGTTCAAGATGATCGTTGGTACACTGATTGACAGTGAGATCATGCAGATCCTGCCAATATCCTTTGCAAAGGAGCTGGTAGAAAACCTGCTGAATACAGATGCCGGCAGTGGTACTTACGAGATACCCAAGGAAGTCAGACAGCAGTCTGCGGCACCGGCACCGGCACAAGCCCAGAACTGGCAGCAGCCGCCGCAACCACCACAACCGCAGCAACCGGCAGTTTACAGCCAGCAGCCGCCGCAGTATCAGCCGCAGTACCAGCCGGAATACCAGATGCATGTTGAACCCGAGCAGCCTGCCGTATGGGGCAATCAAGCTCCGAGGCAGAACCGGCAGCCGGTCAATGTTCAGCCTGCGCATTTTGAAAATTTCGATGACGGAAAAATCATGCTTGAAAGGAAAAACATCAGTCTGATTATGGATGTCCCGCTGCAGGTTACTGTAGAACTGGGGCGTACCCACAAATTGATAAAGGAAATACTGGAGTTTAGTCCTGGTTCTATCATCGAGCTTGACAAATTAGCGGGTGAGCCGGTTGATATACTGGTAAACGGTAAATCAGTGGCTAAAGGTGAAGTTGTTGTTATCGATGAAAGCTTTGGTGTAAGAATAACGGATATTATTCACCCGAGCAAGCGGCTATAAATTTTGTGTCGGATTGAGAATGATGGTGTCACTTAATGAATAATCATGTTATAATTTACCTTGATTATACTTTAGTGACATGATAACATAAGTTCAGACGGTTCTATATACTCACACTATAAGGGGAGAGAATTATGGGTAAAAGAATTCTGATTGTTGACGATGCTGCTTTTATGAGAATGATGATCAAGGACATTCTGTCCAAGAACGGCTATGAAGTAGTAGGAGAAGCCGAACATGGCGGCCGTGCAATTGAGAAATATAAGGAATTGGTTCCTGACCTTGTCATTATGGATATTACAATGCCTGAAGTGGATGGTATACAGGCTGTCAAGGAAATTCGAAAAATAAACGGTGATTCTCAGGTTATAATGTGCTCCGCAATGGGGCAGCAGGCCATGGTTATTGAGTCAATACAGGCTGGAGCAAGAGATTTTATTGTGAAACCCTTTCAGGCAGAGAGAGTTATTGAAGCCGTAAAGAAGGTGTTAGGCTGAGATCCCGGAGCAACAGTATTACATAGGATGCAGTTTACTTGCGAAAGCAGAAGTGCGGCTTGGAACCGGGGGGCATTATGGAGGGAATGGATGTACTCAAGATCATATTATTATTGATTGGCTTTTGTTCCCTGCTCTTCCTGACATATATCACTACAAAATATATCGGGGGGAGACAAAGCAAGGCCATGCGGGGTAAGAACATCAGTATTATCGAATCACTGCCCCTGGGCATGGATAAACGATTGCATCTGGTAAAAGCCGGAAAGCAATATATTCTTATTGCAACCACATCAAAGACGGTAGAGTATCTGACGACAATAGAACCGGAAGACACGGAAAAGGACTCGGAAGATTTTGCTCAGGATAAAAATGTTTTTGATTTTGCCTCACTGTTTGAAAAGTATGCGGGTATGTATAAGGCAAAAAAAGATAAGAACGGCGGTGCTCCGGTAAACGGAACTCCCCAGAACATACCGGAACGTCATGATTTTAAATCAAACCTCAGCCGATTGAGGATGATTGTACAAAAGGATAAAAATCAGTTCGAAGAAATTGGGGATGACAATACAAATGAGAAGTAGATTGAGAGGTCTGCAAATTGCGGTTGTTTTACTTATAATAGCCTTTTTCAATTCAGAAGTTTTTGCTGAGACTACATTTCCATTCAAGTTCGGATTTGATGTTGAGCCTGCAACAACGCCCCAGGAGGTATCGTCAAGCATTCAGATCCTCCTGATACTGACCATCTTATCATTGGCTCCCTCTATCATTATCATGATGACTTCTTTTACCAGAATCATCATCGTACTTTCCTTTTTGAGAAATGCACTTGGTACACAGCAAATGCCGCCAAATCAGGTACTGATTGGGCTTGCTTTATTTTTATCCCTTTTTATCATGACACCTGTCATCAGTGATATCAATACCCAAGCCTACGAACCATTCAATAAAGGTGAAATAACGCAGCAACAGGCGTTGGATAACGCGTCACAAGAGATCAAGGGATTTATGCTGAAGCAATTTGGAAGCAATGAAAAGGATCTGGCATTTTTTGTTTCGCTGGCAAAGATTGAAACACCGGTGGATCCAATGAGCTTGCCGTTAACAGTTGTCATACCGGCTTTTATTCTGAATGAGCTGACTATTGCCTTTAAGATCGGTTTTCTCATTTTTATACCATTTTTAATTATTGACATGGTGGTATCAAGTACACTGATGTCCATGGGTATGATGATGCTCCCACCGGTAATGATATCTTTACCGTTTAAGATACTGCTTTTTATCATGGTAGACGGGTGGAGCCTGATATCAAAGACGCTTGTAACATCTTTTATTTCATAGATTATGAGGTGGGGAAATGGATGAAGGAACCGTATTAAATATCGCACAAAATGCATTGCTGACTACCGTTTATGTTGCCGCACCTCTGCTGGCACTCAGTCTGATTGTCGGACTTGCCGTCAGCATATTTCAGGCAACGACACAGATCCAGGAGCAGGCCTTGTCCTTTATCCCTAAGATACTGGCGATACTTGCAGGCTTGGCAGTGTTTGGTTCATGGATGCTGAAGACACTAATGGAATATACAAACAGTCTTTTTGACAGTATCATCCAGTTTATCCGATAGTGTTTTGATTTAAACAATGCCACAGTTGGAGGGTGGGATATTGACAATACCGGCAGGATTGCTACTAAATGGTTTTGATGTTTTTATACTTGTATTTGTCCGCATGACCGGCCTGTTTGTGGTTGCACCTATATTCGGGCGACAGAATATACCTGCTTACTTCAAAATAGGTTTTTCGTTTTTTACGGCGCTGATCCTTGTAAATACAACGATTGTGGGAGGCTTTCAACCGGATGAAAGCCTTTTGGGATATACTCTGCTGGTGATGAAGGAATTCATTGTCGGATTGTCGATTGGTTTTATTGCTTATATTGCATTTACAGCTATCTATGTGGCAGGGGAAATGATCGACATGCAAATCGGATTCGGAGTGGTCAGTGTGATGGATCCGGTAAGCAACATCCAGGTGCCGATCACATCCAATCTATATTTTATGATCAGTATGCTGCTGCTGATGTTAATGAATGGACACCATGTAATCATTAAGGCAATATTCAACAGCTATGAAACATTACCCCTTGGTTCTGCGGTATTTGATGCAAGCCTGACCGACGGCCTCATGACCATATTTGCGACTGTGTTTGAGACCGGATTCAAGATAGCGGCTCCGGTAGTTGCGGCCATTTTAATAACCGATGTGGCTCTGGGGACGATATCGAAAATGGTTCCGCAATTAAATATTTTTGTAATCGGCATGCCGTTAAAAATATTTGTCGGATTCATTATTTTAATCATTACAATGCCAATGTTCATAAACATTATGCAGTCAGTTTTCAGAGAAATGGACGGCAGTATGTTTAACTATATAAAGGAACTTAAGCCGGAATGATAGATAAGCTAAACCTCCAGCTGTTTGCGCAGGGCTCGGGAGGCGGAGATAAAACAGAGAAGGCAACCCCCAAAAAGCGCCGTGATGCCCGGGAAAAGGGACAGGTCTTTCAAAGCCGGGAGATTTCATCAGCCCTGGTGCTATTATCTGTTTTTATGGCATTACGGATTTTTGGCAGCAACATGTATTTTCAAATAGTGGAGTTTGCAAAAAAGGTGCTGACAGAATATCCCGGGACAAATGATTTTTATATGCCGGATATATTGATGCATGCTTTCGTGGATGGTACTATTGTTTTTTTAAAGGCAGTCGGTCCCATACTGGCAATTACTTTACTTACAGGATTGATTGTCAGCTATGCACAGGTGGGTTTTCTGTTTACAATGGAGACTCTGAAGCCAAAGTTTGACAGAATCAATCCCTTTAGTGGTTTCAAAAGACTTTTTTCAATGCGGGGCATTGTGGAGCTTTTGAAAGCGGTATTGAAAATTGCAATCATAGGATACGTGGCATATGGTTTTATTAATGACAGGGCATCTGCCATTATGAGCCTTATGAATATGGAGCTTTTGCAAATTGCTTCATTTATAGGTATTACTTCGGTGGATCTGGCTGTGAGAATTTGTGTGGTTCTGGTAATACTGGGCGTATTCGACTTTATTTATCAATGGTGGGAATACGAAAAAAACCTGAAGATGAGCAAGCAGGAGATCAAGGAAGAATACAAGCAAACAGAGGGAAATCCTGAGATCAAATCAAAAATCAAGCAAAAGCAGAGGCAGATGTCGATGCGGCGAATGATGCAGGAGGTTCCAAAGGCTGATGTTATTATTACAAACCCGACACATTTTGCATGTGCTTTAAAATATGATGCCGACGTGTCACCGGCGCCAATCATGATTGCAAAAGGGCAAGACTATCTGGCTTTAAGGATTAAGGAGATTGCGAAGGAATACAAGGTAGAAATCGTTGAAAACAAACCCTTGGCAAGAAGTCTGTATGATACGGTGGAAGTGGGTCAGTCCATCCCACAGGAACTGTATCAGGCTGTTGCAGAGGTGCTGGCTTTTGTATATAGTCTTAAGGGGCAGAACAAGGTTGTAGGTTAAGTGGTCAATGCTTGCAGTTAACAGACAAAGGTTGCAGGCTAAGGAACAAATGAATAAGAAGCTGAAATGAAGAAAATGAAATGAAGAGTTTTATTTGATGAAGAGGGGGAAAGACGTTGAGGGTTAGAGATGCTTCGATACCGGTTATCATTGTTGGTATTATTCTGGCTTTTATACTACCGATACCCGGTTTCATTCTTGACATACTGCTTGCTATTAATATCATACTTTCCGTTATTATTCTGCTTAATACAGTGTATTTGACGGAACCTTTACAGCTTTCCATATTCCCGTCGCTGCTGGTTGTTACAACAATGTACCGTCTGGCACTCAATGTGACTTCCTCTAAGCTGATTCTTGGAGAGGGCGAAGCCGGAGAAGTAATTAAAGGCTTTGGAAGGTTTGTCGGCGGAAACGATCTGGTGGTTGGATTTATTATATTTGCCTTGATCGTATTAGTGAATTTTATGGTTATCACCAAAGGCTCTGAAAGAGTTGCGGAGGTTGCGGCCAGATTTACCCTCGACGCAATGCCCGGGAAACAGATGGCCATTGATGCCGACCTGAATGCAGGTCTGATAAATGATACCGAGGCAAAGGAAAGACGAAAAAAAGTACAGCGGGAAGCTGACTTTTACGGTGCAATGGATGGTGCCAGCAAATTTGTTAAAAATGATGCCATTGCGGGTATCATCATTACTGTCATTAACATCATAGGCGGACTGGTTATGGGTATGGTTTCAAGAGGAGAAACTCTTTCGGAGGCTCTGGAAACCTATGCGGTTCTTACGATTGGTGATGGCCTGGTCAGCCAGATACCGGCTTTGATGATTTCTACGGCAACCAGCTTCATTGTTACAAGAGCGGCTTCCGATTCCGATATGAGTAAGGATTTTTTAAAGCAGGTATTCAGCAATCCCAAGGTGCTCATGATTGCTTCGATATTGTGTTTTATCCTTGCACTGTTTCTGCCGACGATTCCATTTCTTTTGCTGGGTACGGTTCTTGCATTTTTAGCCTACTCTATATCAAAGCAGCAGAAGGTTGTTATGAAGCAGGAAG
>JAEZLF010000016.1 GCA_023435925.1 Bacillota bacterium | reverse complement strand
AAAACTCTTATCTCCGATCACAAAGAAGCAACGTGATATCATTAATGCTTTAGGCCTGTCCACAGAGGAAATCCCTAATTGGCTCGAAACTATTTCTGTATAGTATAATTTTCCGGGAGTTTAGGTTGGACATCGTTTTGCTTCGCAAAGCCATGAAAAAAGCCTCCTTGCGGGAAGCTTTTAAAAGGTTGGCTATTTTCTCCGCTTCGCTTCGAAAAAGCCTTGGTGAGCCATCCGCGACTCGAACGCGGGACACCTTGATTAAAAGTCAAGTGCTCTGCCAACTGAGCTAATGGCCCATATAATATGATATACTCGGTGTGTCTGAGCCACACAAGAATATATCATACAGTATGGTTGGTTGTTTTGTCAACCACTTGCAACATAATTTTCGCATTTATTTCTGCATTACAGAGCACTAATTTTCTGTCTGAGCAGAATTCAAAAGTCAATACCTCGTTCACTGCACCCTGATGGTCTGCTCACGATCCTTGCCAACACCTATAAGGCCGATTTTAACACCGACAAGCTCTTCGATTCGTTTCAAATACTTTTTGGCATTGTCCGGCAACTCCTCGAATTTTCTTACAGATGATATATCTTCCTTCCAGCTGTCAAACTCCTCATAAATTGGCTTGCACTGTGCCAGTTCTCGCAAGCTGGCAGGAAAATATCGTATGATTTCACCATTCTTTTGATAGGCTGTACAAAGCTTTATATTATCCAATTTACCTATGGTGTCAACATGGTTGATTGCAAGTGCTGTCAGGCCGTTTACACGGGCTGCATATCGGATCATAACGGTATCAAGCCAACCACAGCGTCTCGGCCTTCCGGTAGTGGTTCCGTATTCCCAGCCCAACTCTCTTATGGTATCTCCTATCTCGTTATCCTGTTCTGTCGGAAAAGGACCTGTACCTACTCTAGAGGTATATGCTTTTAAAACTCCATAGATTTCGTCGATGTATGTGGGACCAACACCTGCACCGGTACATACACCCCCTGCTACAGGATTTGATGAGGTGACATACGGGTACGTCCCGAAATCAAGATCCAGGAATGTTGCCTGAGCACCTTCAAACAAGACATTCTTATCTTCCTCTATCCCATCGGCTATGACAGTATTCACATCTGTGACATGCTTGCTTAGCAGCTTCGCATAGCTGTTATACTCACTGATGATACGCTCTGCATCAAAGCCCTTTGCGCCGTATACCTTCTCGATGATTTCGTTTTTAATCTTCAGATTCTCTCTGACCCTTAAAGAAAACTGCTCTTCATCAATAAAATCACACATGCGAATACCGCATCGCTCTGTTTTATCAGCATATGCAGGTCCGATTCCTCTTTTTGTCGTGCCAAGATTTGCAGATCCTCTGTGGTTTTCCTGCAGCTCATCAAGGAGCTTATGGTAAGGCATGATTACATGAGCTCTGTCGCTGATCAAAAGTTTATCCGTGCAGACACCTTTCTCCTCAAGTTCTTCCATTTCCTGAAGCAGCACAGCAGGGTCAACTACAACGCCGTTTCCTATGATACACACCTTGTTCCTATGGAGAATTCCGGACGGCACCAAATGAAGCGCGTACTTCACACCGCCGGCAACAATCGTGTGGCCCGCATTGTTTCCGCCTGAAAAACGGACTATCAAATCAGATTCCTTCGCAAGCATGTCTATATACTTGCCCTTACCCTCATCTCCCCATTGAGTGCCTACAACGACTCTAACCGCCATTCAATGAATCCCCCAATCGATTCTGGTTTATCAACAGGCTAATCAGCCCTCTTTTGTAGCAAGATATTCATTTAATTCAGTAACAAGCTGATCCACGTCAATGCCATGAATTGCACAGGCATCCTCAAGGCTTTCACCGGAAGATGACGGGCATCCCAGACAATGCATGCCGCTATTGAGCAAGATTGGCACCGTACCTCTGTCCAATTTTAAAATATCTGCTATAATCATATCCTTTGTTACCTTTGCCATAATCGAATCCTCCTTAGCTGTAACAGTAAGCATTGTAGCCGGCCGCTCCGGTATCATATGCAGGCTGTTATGTAATTTTTAGTACATTATACACTATTAACAGTTTAAAATATACCCATCTTTAGAGGGTAATATCAATAAAATTTTATGGCAATTTTATGGCAATTTTATGGCAATGATCCCTTAGCACTGTTGAATTTTATACTTTTCTCTGCCTGTTTTATAAAGATCCTCACCTGAACTATCAACGACAACCGTCACAGGAAAATCCTTCACGATAAACTTTCTGAGTGCTTCAGGACCTAATTCTGGAAATGCGATAACTTCTTCAGCAAAAATACACTTCGCAAGCAATGCGCCTGCACCGCCTGTTGCGCCAAAATAGACAGCTCCGTGTTTGATGATGGAATCAACGACCTGCCCGCTTCGCAGACCTTTTCCGATCATTCCGGTAAGTCCCCGCTCGATCAATGCAGGTGCATATGCATCCATTCGCCCGCTGGTAGTAGGTCCTGCCGAGCCTGTCACATGGCCCGGCCGAGCCGGGCACGGACCAACATAATAGATGATTTGGTCCTTGATATCAAACGGCAGCTCCTTTCCTTCGTCCAAAAGAGCAATCAGCTTTTTGTGGGCAGCATCCCTGGCTGCATAGATAATCCCGCTTATATACGCCGTTTCACCCGCTCTCAGCCGACTTGCCTCCTCACGAGTAAAAGGAGTTTCAATCCTGATCGTACTATTCAAAGTAATCCTCTCTCCTATTCCTGTTTCACAAAATTGCTTCCGCATGCCTTGTGACATGGCAGCTCATGTTGACTGCTACCGGTAATCCGGCGATATGTGTGGGATAGACCTCTATATTTACTGCCATTGCTGTAAGCCTGCCACCAAGCCCTGCAGGGCCGATCCCCAGCCGATTCACCCGCTCCAGCATTTCTTCTTCAAGAAGCTTAATATCTTCTTTCTTATTGTGCTGATTAACAGGTCTCAGTAGTGCCTTTTTGGCCTGAAGAGCCGCTTTCTCCATCGTCCCGCCAATACCGACGCCGACCACAACCGGTGGGCACGGGTTCGGCCCAGCCTTATCAACAATCTCTTCAATAAAGTTTTTAACTCCATCTACTCCATCAGACGGCTTCAGCATTTTAATGCCGCTCATATTCTCACTGCCAAATCCTTTGGGAGCAAGTGTAATTTTTAGGCTGTCGCCCTCTACGATATCAAAATGTATCACCGCCGGAGTATTGTCTCCGGTATTTTGTCTATTCAAAGGATCCGAAACAACGGACTTTCTGAGAAAACCCTTTACATACCCTCTCCTTACGCCTTCATTGACCGCGTCTGTAATACTTCCCCCGGATATATGTACATCCTGACCTATTTCTAAAAATACAACCGCCATACCGGTATCCTGACAAATCGCTACTTTCTCTTCTGCGGCAATTTTAGCATTTTCAACAAGCTGTGATAGCACCACACGCCCGGTTTCTGATTCTTCAAAACACATTCCTTCTTTAAGTGCTTCCATGATATCGCTGTTGAGATTATAATTTGCGTTAATGCAAAGCTGCTCAATAATATCTGTTACTTGTGACGCTTTAATTTCTTTCATTTCAGCCTCCGTTTTGCACTTCAAAATGACCATATGTTTCGTTCCTATAATATATTACCACGTTTCAAAACACAAGTGATCTTAAGTATTAATTTGCCCTAGCCGTGCATACATTATTGTTACATAAAATTCACAACTTGTTCATTTGTTCATAAGACTTTTTAGCCGCATTTTGGTATAATATGAGCGGGGACACATGGAGGGGACGCTTCTGCAAATACCATAGCCGGGAAGCTTCCCCCGCATCATGGACTGAAATCCGAGGAATGTTCCCTTCAGATGCTAAAGCTATTTAAGAAGCTTCCGCAATTATTCATGATGAGAGGCTTCAGCTGGATTAACGATACAACGGAAAAGAGGTCTTTTGTGGATACGAGAAATATTCTGGTTTGCGTAACACAGCAGAAAACATGCGAAAGATTGATACATGAAGCCAACGATCTTTTAGCTGAATATAAAGGAAATCTGTATGTGATTAACGTCGTAAAAAGCGACTTGAATTTTTTAGATAGTGCGAAAGAATCCGAAGCATTGGAGTACCTTTTCGGTATTTCAAAAAGCATAGGGGCAAATCTGACTGTTCTAAAGTCAGATGATATCGCCGGTACAATTGCGGAATATGCAGATGAAAACAATATCAGCTGTATCATTCTTGGTAAGTCATCTTCTGAAAATAAAGGAAAGTATTTTATAAAAGAATTGAAAACATTGTTGAAAAATGACGTAGAAATAAGAATAATGTCATAGTTATATGTTTGCAGTCAAATTTTCACTAAATTCCGTAGTACTAAAAGCCTAAATTGTTGTGAAAGGCTTGACTTCATGCTACTTTCAGTATAAAATATTGTCGAATTCCAAATTTAGGAGGTTGTATTAATGAATAAAACAGATTTAATCAATTCCATTGCCACTAAATCAGGTTTAAACAAGAAAAGCAGCGAAGCAGCTCTCAACGCATTCATCGGTTCTGTTGAAGAAGCTCTTAAGGGTGGGGACAAAGTAGTATTGGTTGGATTCGGTACTTTTGAAGTTAGACAAAGAGCAGCAAGAAAAGGCAGAAACCCCCAGACTAAGAAAGAAATAACTATCCCTGCATCAAAAGCTCCAGTATTTAAGGCTGGTAAAGTATTAAAGGATAAAGTAAACAAGTAATCGTATTTCTTAATAGTCAAAAAAACTGCCAATCGGCAGTTTTTTGATTATTAAGAAATATTACTCATGAAAATTGATTGATTTGTTGTTTGGCTTTATCAGCCAGAAGGGAGATAATCTGCGAATTGGTCAGTTTCATGCTGAAAATGGTATCAGATAAAGAAGGCAGATCACTGCTTGCACCACATCGCGTCTTTTTACTTGCGCTGCTGATAGCACCTCTTATTGCCCTGTCTACACTTCTGACGGTAGTATTATTCTTATTTGCTATTCTGGGGTAAACGTACCGTGATATGGAGCGGTGTGCATATTGGCTTTCCACCGCCAGAATTACTGCCTCCCTCAAATAATAATACCCAGACATGTTAGGAGTAATCCCCATCTCTCTGATTAGTATTGTAACAACTGTTTCCAAATCACCAACCGTCGTTTCAGGCATATCCGCAGATCTGCTTCCCCATATGGGAGTATTTATCTTGTCATTATTCCTTTCATGATACAACTGCTGGATTCGCATAATAAGTACGTTCATAGCAAAGGGCTTCAGCATGTAATATTCTGCGCCCAACTCTATAGCTCTTTGGATAAAAATCTCATTCGAAATAGCAGTTAACACCAGAAAAATAGGCTTTCTTTTAAGCTGCATCATTGATATTCTTTCGAGAACACCTATTCCATCCAGATTTGGCATGATAATATCCAGAAGCACAATATCGGGCGTCTGCCTCTTTATCATATCAATTGCTTCGATACCATCTCTGGCAATACCTGTGATCAGTATTCCATTACGCTGATTAAGGTGATTATAAAGCATATCTACAATTTCCGCATTATCATCCACAATCAAAACAGTAATTAAATCATCCATTAGCATCTTTCCCCTATTCAAATAATAAATCAAATAAAAAAAATAATTGCTCTGCAGAATTAGCGCTGCATTCTGTATATTTCTGTAGCTATTTCATCGGGAGTCTTTTCTGAGCACTCAATAATATTGTCAGCATACTTGATATATAGCGGTTCACGTTCTTCAAAAAGCTGTCTGAAGCTCTGCCCGTCAGTTCTTGCAAGTCTCCTGTCAGGCGCAAGGCGCTGCTCCAGTTTTGCAAAGTCCAGTTTTAGATAAAAAATTCTGCCGATACTTCCCAGATACCGCATAAGATCAGGACTCTTCACTACGCTTCCGCCTGTTGCTACTACGCAATCCTTCAGCTTTCTTGACATGATCACTTTCTGCTGGATAGCCAGAAACGTTTCAAATCCATTTTCCGCAACAATGTCTCTTAATGCCCGGCCATCCGTATTCTTAATAATGATATCTGTATCTTCAAATGATAGCTTTAGCTTCTCAGCCAGCAGTGGGCCCACAGTACTCTTCCCGGCCCCGGGCATTCCAATTAATATAATGCTATTTACTGCTTCCATCATAATATATCCCACCTTGGGTCAATTGCTGAAGTGATTTCTTTGTAACCTCCCGTCATATAGATTGCATCAAGTATTGCCAGTCTCACCATCGCTTCACAAACCGGATACAACCTGGTGCAAATGGTCGGGTCACTTCTTGAAGCAAACACATGATTAACATTTTCCAGGTTTTTTATGTCAACTGTGGCTTGAGGCTGTAATATCGTAGGTGTGGGTTTTGCAGCCACCCGAATTCTAATTTCTTCACCATTTGAGATGCCGCCCAGCAAACCGCCTGCTCGATTGGTACGAAATCTTATCCTGCCGGATTCTTCATCATAATAGGGTGTATCATTTGACTCAGAGCCTTTCATTTTTGCATGTCCAAAGCCGTCACCAAATTCAATCCCTTTCACTCCGCCGATAGACATAATGGCATGGGCAATGGTCGCGCTGAGTTTGTCAAAAACCGGTTCACCAAGACCAGCAGGCACACCTGCCGCAATGACCTCTATCACACCGCCGACAGAATCACCGCTGGCTTTCACCGTCAGAAGATCTTCAATCATTTCCTGCGCTTTTTGCATATCGGGGCAATTCAATTCATTTTTGCGATAATGAGCTTTTGCAGCCTCATAGGTTACCGGTGCTGCTTTTATTCCGTGAAGCTCTGTGATGTACGCGATAACGTCGATTCCCATTGTGTCAAGTATCAGCTTGGCAACCGCGCCTCCTGCAACTCTTGCCACAGTTTCTCTGGCAGAAGCCCTGCCTGCGCCTGCCCAATCATAATACCGGCCATACTTCTTAAAGTAGGTATAGGCAGCCTGACCGGGTCTCATAACATCCTTATTTCCTTTATGCTGTTGGATATGTACATCTTCAATATCGCTGTTTGGAATAAGCATGCCCACCGGTGCACCAGTAGAAAGATCATCCTCCATAACCCCTGAGAATATGAAAACCCTGTCCGCTTCTGTTCTGGGAGTACTTAATTTCGATAGACCCGGTTTGCGCTTATCCAATTCTGCCTGTATCAAATCAGCAGTTATTTTCAGTCCTGGTGGCACACCATCTACAATGACCATTTGCCCGCCATAAAGTTCCACCGGTATTTCCGGGTTTTTCCTAAAACCACCGGAATAAGACTCTCCGCAGGTTGTTATTCGAAACATTCTTCCAAATGTGTTTCCAAGCATGGCATTACCTCCGATTTTTCATTACCACGATTTCCGGCAACTTTTTTGATTTGTGCACCCTGCTGTCATTAAGATTGCAGCAGGGCAATCTGCATTACTCTTCTACCATCTCCAAATTCCCACCGCAGTTGGTAATAATATGAGGGAATTCGGGAAAAGTTACATTTACTGCTTCTGCCGTCTCAATCACAGTTTCTCCTTCACAATTCAAGCCGGCTATTGCCAACGCCATTACCACTCTATGGTCATCATGTCCGCATACTCTGCAGCCTTTCAGCCTGCTGCTTCTGATAATCAGGCCATCCGGTATCTCCTCAATATCGGCACCCATCTTTTTAAGCTCTACACACATTACATGAATTCGGTCTGTCTCCTTCAGCCTGGCCTGAGGTACATTGATAAGGCGCGTCTCACCTTCTGCAAAGCATCCCGCCACGGCCATGGCCGGCAGTGCATCGGGTGTCGCGTTCATATCGATTTCAATACCCCTTAACACACTACCCTTCACAGAAATACCACCATCGGTATGGCTGACAACTGTTCCCATGCCCTTCAAGTATTCCAATACCTGTTTATCACCTTGAGGATCCGTCATATCCAGATTCCTGAGTATGTACTCTTCCCCAGATATTGCTGCCAGCACCATAAAAAAGGTAGCTGAAGAAAAATCTCCGGGAATAGCTGTTGTAAAAGCTTTATATTGTTGGCCTCCCTTTATGTAAAAGGCTTTGTAGTTGTCATTGCTGTACTGAATACCCTGGTTATCAAGCCACCACATGGTTATCTGCGCGTATGGAATTTCATTCAATCTTGTCAGTTCAATCTCTGTATTATTGTCGAGTAACGGTGCGTGTATCAATATCGATGAAAGATACTGGGATGTCACCGCATCCAGCTTTGACCTTCCGCCATTGAGCCTTCCCCTGACTACAACGGGTGCCATATGGTTGCCGCGGGTTGAAAACACTTCCGCGCCAAGGTTATTCATGGCTTCTATCAATGGTCCAAGAGGCCTTCTGCGTATTTGATAATCACCTGTGAATACCGTATAACCATTAACAAGACCTGCCGTCATCATTCCAAACCGTAATGTTGTACCTGAATTACCAACATTAATAACGTTCTCCGGTACCGTTGGCACCCTATTAAAGCCTTCTACAATGAACCTGTCACCAAGGTTCTCAATACCGGCACCAAAAGCCCGGCATACCGCTATTGCGGACAAGGCATCCTCAGAAATAAGCGGATTTGTAATAGTAGATCTCCCGTTTGCAAGGCTTGCCAAAAA
>JAEZLF010000290.1 GCA_023435925.1 Bacillota bacterium | reverse complement strand
TTACCAAGGCCAAGCCCATCTTCCCGACCGACGACAGCCTCCTGAAGATGCTGTACCTGGCGACAATGGATATCACGAAAAAGTGGACCGGCCGCCGACAGGATTGGGGCCTGATCCATTCGCAGCTCGAGATCTTTTTTGCAGACAGACTGCCCTGACAAGAGATCGGAAAGCATACCCCGGCCGTCCAGTCAAGGGCAGGTGAACGGCCGCTTAAGCGTCCGCCCTTGACAAGGCCGCCCGGGTTATGCTACCGTGCAGTCAAGGCGGGTAAGCAGAGCCTTGCTTCCCGCCTCATCCTACAAGCTACCAGAAACTGCATTTTGCCCCTGCTTTTCGGCTTTACACAAAATCCGGGATTGACCCGAGCCGTATGACCTATTGCACGCTTGCACTTACTTGTCAAAATGGGAAATAGTCATCACTGAATACAAATTCTCCACTATAGCGATAATACTTTTTCAGAAGTGACTTCGTGTAGGTAATCAAGTTTGTCTCAGAGTTAATTCGCTCAATTTTATCGGAGTCATGTACGTCAAAGTATCCATTAAAGTTTATCTGAAGTTTTTGATCTTTTAATTCCAGTTTAAAATCAGTTACCTTGTGGGCCGACTCATACCCAAGTTGATGCTGCATTGTATAGTTAAAGTTCCAAGTCAGATCACCATTAAACTCTTTCGAGAAAAGATCAATCTTCCTGTCGGTTTGAAAGACATCGTCATAATACTGCGCAGTTTGATTAGGAAACAGCTCCGATGCCTTTTTGTGCAACAAATCATAGTCGTCCAGAACCGAATCAAATGCGTCTTTTTGAATAAAATGCACAGCGTAGAATGAGTCCTTTTGTTTGACGATGTGTCGATTAATATATTTTATTTCAGAAACATCGGAAATTGATGTTGTATTATCGTCTGAATAAAACATTTCGCAAAGATCGCCGTCCAAAATGGATAGTAAGTAAAAACTATAGAAAACACTTTTGCATCCGATTGCCTTTTTTGAACCATTCCTATTAACCTTTTCATATTCCAATGCTTTTATTGTTGTTATAATTGAATCATATATGGGAGTTTGGTTCTTCGGAGTGCCATTCGCTTTATCAACTTCTTGGAACGCAAACACCCTGTTCCCATAATTAAATACTCTACCGAAAGTGTCACCGCCATTTTTTAGCTCTTCTTCAATTTTAGATAAATTCAAGTCCAACATTAGAGAAAGTCGCTTGTCATCTGTCAATTTGTGAAAAATGAAAGATGGTGTATTCGGATCGTTTCGATCATTGCTTCTCGTTAAAAATGTCCAATATCTTCCGTGTTCTTTCTTGCAACTAATTATCAGCGTAGTAAAGTAAACGAAGGATTCTTTGGCATCGAAATATGTCTTGTATGCGATAATATCAATTTCTCGTTCATTTCCACTAGATTCGTCGATGTAATATCGATTATTAATTGTTTTCCATCCGTGGTTTTTTAGAACCATACTTATCGAGAACTCAAGATTGAACCCGGTCGATTGGATAGCACTAGCAATTTTCTGTTCTTTGCTCATTTCGCCACTGGTTGTACTCTGTGGATTGTTTCTTCCCTTGCGGCTCATTGCTCCCACTTCCTCCGCATTATTATAACAATATATCAACCATTTTTCAACAATTTTTTTGGATGCTGTAAACATGTATGCCTAAACATTGGGGTCCGACTTACATAATGCTGAAGTTGATGAGCAATTACGGTAGGGTGTGCGGCGTATCAGTGCATCTAGTCTACATTATTGGTGTGTATTCAACACGCCCACGGATGTAAGGATGGCCCAAAATTGTTTCCACCACCCGGCTGGGGCTGCACATCAAGCACTCATAGCAACTCCATAGAAAAGAACGGATTCACGCCCCCGGTTTTCCGCCGTCAATGCTTCAAACAATCCGGACATTCTTCGTCAATGCTTCCTCGATGTCGCGCTGCTGAATTCCGATGTACTTCTGTGTGACCGCCGCAGTGCTATGCTGAAGTATCTTCTGAACCAACACGATATTGAAGTGGTTGTCCACGTAAATTCGCGTTGCAAAGTACTTCCGAAAACTGTGCGTCGAAACATTCTGGAATTCGAGAAAGTCCGTCACCTTCTTTAAATGCTTCTGTACCGCACGTTCTGTCAGGTCAAAAAGGCGGGCGGTTCGCGGGATACCGTTCTTAGTGGCATAGTCGCAGATAAAACTGTACACCTCATGCGGCACGGTAAACGTGCGCTGCTTCCCTGTCTTCTCTTCGATGATGTCCAATCTTCGCCGGTTGCCATCGGTGATGATATCGTTCAGTCTCAACCGAAGGATGTCACCTACGCGCAAACCCAGATTGGCCTCCAGTGTGAGGATGGTTGCTATACGCTCATTTGGTTCGACAAAATGCTGCGCGTCCGGGTGAAAGCCCTCGCGCATGGTTTTAATAATGCCAGCGTACTGATCATCCGTGAGGGATACCGTCGTATATTCGCCCATAGTTAGCTCCCTCCACTGCACACCTATAATAGCCATTTTATCGCGATAGTTCTCATTTGTCAAGGTTTGTAGTTCGCATTATGTCGATACTTGCTCTGGACATCCTGAATTTGTTGAATAGTTCGCATAATTACAGTTTTGCGTACCTATTGTCCGCGGCGGTAAAAGGCAGGCTCATTAACCTATTTGTTATTCTCGCTCTACTATGCTATACTGTATGTACTCCATGCTAGATTGCTCTTGTAGCTCTGCCGTGTTGATACCCCTGAACCGTTTGGGTCGGCTCAAAGGAGATTAAATATGGGAAGTAGCTTAAACGCATTCATGGAAAATGTATTCTTTAGAATATCATGGTCTTCGTCGATTCTCTATTTCATTATCTATTCAAAGAAAGATCACATCAGATCAAAACCAGGTACGAATAATGTTCAGGCCAGCCCTTGGCAGCGCGCTCTGACTATAGCGTATGTAATTGTATTGATACCGTTGTTTTTATCTTTGAGTGACAAATTTCAATTTATTAAGTACATAATGCTTGCCGGGAGTGTCATGGTGAATATTTCAATTGTTTACAACGCATTCAAAATCCCGATTGAACGCGACTTGTTTAGCAACGAGTTTTACGCGATCCAAATTTCATTCTATGCTTCATTCTATTTAACCGGGCTTGCAATGAGTTTAATAAATGTCTCCGGGCCTTCTTCCGAACCTCACCAAATTGCTTACATTGTTTTAAAACTTCTTCAGTATTATTTTCCGATATTATTCCTGATAATGAATATTACGATCGCGTTGCAACGACTAATTTCTAGAATTCCAAAAAATTCAAAGGATTATGCATTTGAACCGTATATATTGCCGGAGGAACACATGTTTTTACTCGTTTCACGGATAAGGATTCGCGTGCTCCGGTTAATCGCTATTCCTTTTGCTTTCATTCTTGATTTTGTGTTTAATATTCCAATATTTATCCGATCTCTAATTAACTATTTTATTATTAAGCCGATTTACTTGTTTTACAAAACCACTTTTTGTCCATGGGCAAATAAACACGAGAAAGTTACGGATACTTCTATCATAAGGTCATCCGCTAAGATTTCATTCATCTTGGTTCTTATGCTTGTGTATGTAGTAGTAGAGCAGAATCCATACTTTAGCAATGCCATAAGGGATATATACGGTTTCGTTTCAAGCGCGATAATTTTACCGATTGTAATCACCGATGTATTGACCTACAGAGAAAGCCTCAAACATCCCGGAGAATGAATTACTGACTGCTCATTGATAGATTCTTGCCAGGTCAGATATGAGATCCAATTTACCGTTTGATGCTGCTTAATGGTCGTTGACATCGTAAAGTCCATACGCTCTCGGACCTTGCCTTTACCGTTGCCGCACTTTCTTAACCCCCCACCCAAGGGGGGGAACCGGGAGGTGCCCGTGGTCGCAAAGGATTATGCCGCCGACTTTGCCTCCGCTGTCGCCTTCTGCTACAGGGAAGAACTCAAATAACATCAGCGAGTACCGGTCTATCGCCAAAAAGAATCGACTGTATCCCGATTCTTTTTTCTTTCCATCCTCCGCATTGACCATAAGCCGAGTTCTGCCGCTGCACAGTTTGTGCACAAATAATGCCAACATTCTTCAGCGCATATAATAGGATATAATATTCCTAACAACCCCAAGAAGTCGTGTTCATACCCGGAGTGTCGTTGGTTCGAATCCGACCGCCGCTACCACGAAAACAGTGCATCTCAAACGAGATGCACCGTTTTTCTTATTTCTCCTTTTCATTTCTTATCGATACAGTTTATTTCTTTAAGAATTAAGAATAGCTCGAGAAAATTTTCAAAATTAACGTTGTCAAAAGGTTTTTGGCAGTTCAATATTAGGTTTGCAAAGTCAGTTTTTGATAAAGCTAGATTAATGGTTTCGTCAGTTAGTGATGTGACGCGCTCGCCGTTCGATCCTTCAATAATCGCTATGCTGTCCTTTCCGCATTTATTTTTTCGCTCGCACACCAACCCCGCAGAAGCAGAAATGCCTCTCTTATCAAATTCGTTACCCAAATATAGTCGACGTGCATAAGTAGTTTTTTCATCAGTTACAAATGTTTTAATTGTTTCGTCCGAATACATATGTTCAACGCAAATATTAGGAGTTGTTTTTCTGCTATTCGGCACCGGCAAAATAAGTGAAAATACATTGTTTCCCCAGTCCTTGAATGTTCTCCCTGTTTCAGATAACTTTTTATTGGTATCTGCATTATCACGATCGGCAATAAATACGATTTTCCGATGCTGCCTTATCTTTGAGTAACTTTGGCATAATGAACACAAAGCCACATCTCCCATTTCAAGCTTTGTGGCATTTTCCATTGTACTATTAGCTGGTTCATATTGAAGAAATTCGAAACGAAGGTCTTTGAAAATTGATCCATTTTTTGCTTCCGGCTTTAACCGATTATATGCCGCTAACATATGTTTCCAATCGGTTGATCCTTCTGTAATTAATAACATTGTAGATTGCCTTGAATCTCTGACATTATCCGCTCTTCATGCTTCTGCGTCTGAGACAAATAGGAATATGCCCTTTGGAATTCGGAGAATCGTTCAGCAGTAATTCGAGTAGCAGATGGCATTTGATATATTTCATAACCATCACCAAATTCTGCATCCATTCCTAACAAGAACAGAGGAGAGTGAGTCGTAATTACAAATTGTACTTTCGGGAACAATTTTATCAGCTTCGGCAAGACCTCTCGCTGAAGGGTTGTGTGAAGATGCAGTTCTATTTCATCGATCACGACAACTCCAGTTATCTCAGAGAGGTTTATACTATTAGTGATATTGTCCATGTCAGAGTATCGCACAATCGTCGCAAACATATTAAACAATGCGCTTTGACCCGTTGACAATGAATCAAGCGTAGGAACAACTACGGCATCGTTTTCTTTCGCCCTAATATTAAACCTCGATTGATTAGAATTTCGAAAATTTAGTCCAAAATACACTTGCAATCCCAGAATTCCGCTCATAATTGTCTCAATATTCTCTCGTGCGGTGCCCAATCTCAGAAGATCATCGACCTGAACGTGCGCTGTTGTCAGACCCTCCCCATTACGGGCGATGTCACATCTTGAATCAACTATAACATCTAGCAACCACTGTAGTGTAGCGGTGGTCATGTCTTTCATAAAAATCGGCTTCTCTAGTTTTTCTGCAAATTTCTGTCGGATTCTAGGGTGTTCGAAGTCTGCTATCCGATAATACCGGTCACCCATCCAACAAGGTTTTTCAAATCGTTCCGGGCCAAAATAGCATACAACATCTCTCGACAAAATTGCCTCGGCTGCTTTTTTAGTTATACTAGCTTTTTTGTAATTTTCTTTTTCCTCCCACGTAATATTCGGTAGTGAAATATTTGTTTCTGCCACAAAGTTTTCATGCGTCAGCTTTCCACTCTTAAATATATATTCAATCTTTGGTTGTTCGCCGCTATCGATAAACTCAATATACGAATACATATACTGTCTGCCTATATGTATTTCTGTTGGGCTTATGGCCTTAAAGTACTGATACCCCTCCGTATCATTTTTTTGTCTCACATCATAATAAGCCTCACCAGCTATTTCATATAACGCATCAACAACATTTGAGATTAGCGCAGATTTTCCAGTCCCATTTTCCCCCACGATAACAAGAGGCTTCGGCAGACCACTTTCATGGAAAGGAAATATAACAGTTGCGTTTTCAATTGGACCGACGTTAACATTTTTTATTAGTTTTAGATACATATTATTCTACAAACCCTCCCAGTATGGATGTCATCCTGTAAACTGATTATACACTCATTAAGCAATGCTTGCCAGCCCCAAAAACAATCAAAACCCTGTTTTCCATGCTTTTTTTCATTCTACCGTGTCCTTTAACATCAAAGGCCACGCTTGGTATGAGGCCTGATGAAATCAACGGATCTCGGAGCTTTTCTTTTGATTCCACGGCTGGCGGTTCTGCATGCAAGGCCACGGGCCTATGTCTTCCGTTGAGGCGAAAAGAATCCTAGAATTTACCTGCGAACTCATTGACAAATCGCAAAAAGCCGATATAATAGGCATTGGCATCGGGAAAATACGATCCGTCTGGGGTGGGGTCATGGATCTCTCAAAAGTCTGCAACGCGCTGGGCAACGAGACACGGTTTCAGATCGTCAAGGCCATGAAGGACCAGGCCATCGGCACATGCTGTG
>JAEZLF010000255.1 GCA_023435925.1 Bacillota bacterium | reverse complement strand
GACTTATGTAAATTTGAGGAACCTGAAAATCAGGCTCCCCAAATTCCGTTTTTCAGTGAATATCAGATTTCTCACCTTTTCTAAAACACCGCTTCAAGTGAAATTTCGGATATCCGTTCCCATCCCATTTGTTTATCCTTTCGGAGTATTTTTTGAAAATGGTATCTGCTTTTGTTTTATCAAGCTTTCCTTCAGCAACCTGTTTGTCCAGGTACTTTTTGCAATCCTTAGTCAGCTTGTCTTTCTTCTGTTTCAGGGTAAGCCTGTTAAAACTCTGTATTTCCTTTATCCTGATATCAAATCTTTCAATTTTTCCCGCAGCCTCTTCTTTCGTTATTTTACCATCCTTTAGAAGTGACTGTATTTCAGCTTTTCTATTTTCTAATAATTTCAACGGTTCCTTTTCAAACTCATCCCTCATTTTCATGTTATCTTTTTCTACATGCTCTTTAGATCCCATGACAAACACTGAATTATTACCCATCTTGGAATCGTTGGCAGCAAAAGCTGCAAATGATGAAAAAATGATGCTTTCAAATACTATTAAAAAAATGCAGATTTTTTTCACTATACCACCTCCAGCTTTATTTTGCCCAGATCAAAACAATGCATAATAGCAAAATGAAATATGACATCGCTTTTTATTTTACAGGGTTGCCAGAATGTGATTTTTTCAGCAATTTAAAGCAATTTCATCCATGTCCAGGACGAGACCTTTTTTTCGATGATCCACACTTAATATTTGCTTATTCAAACATACAATTCCTTTTACTTTAAAAGGATGGTTGTACTCATTTATCCCCCAATACCGTTTTATAAGTCCATCCAACGCTACCGCTTACATTGTATATATGACTGCTACCCTCAGACTGTTATCGCACGAGCCATCATTTTTGAAAGTCCTCCTCCGTTTTCAAGGCTGGTAAAACCGTATGCTTTAAGAATTTGCATTGCATAAGAGCTTCTTCCGCCAGACGCACAGTACAGAATTATTTTTCTGTCCTTCTTACCCAGCTCTTTTACTCTAGACTGTATCTCATCAAGAGGAATGTTTATGGCGCCGGGATATGCACCACCGGCGAATTCCTCAACAGTACGCACATCAACAATTAATGGTTCATTGGATTCTTCCTTTTTTGTTTCAACGGTTAAAAAGCTCTTCCTTTCCTCCTTACTTTTCTCTCCAACCTTCTTCGGTTCAGGATCAGGCAGCTCTAATCGGAAGTTTGATGGAGTTACTGCCCTGACATAGCCGGAAAGACTTGCAAACCCTCCACTCACATTAAATACATTGGTAATTCCTGCTCCTATGAGAGTACGTAAAGCCTGATGCCCTTTCTTTCCTGTATTGTCATAGACAAAAATCAACTTATTACGGGGAATCACATTTAGTTTTGATGGTAGAATTTCAAGCGGTATATTGAGTGCCCCTTCCACATGAGATTTATCAAATGAAAAGACATCCCTTACATCAATCCAGAGTACATTTTTGTCTTCTAAATAAGTATCTATTTCTGAAACGGTCAAAGCGGGAGAGTACCCTGAAATTCGGTTCTCTGCTGTATATGCCGCCATATTAATGGCATCATTTGCAGTTCCAAGGGGTGGAGAATAAGCAAAATCCATATCAGCAAGGTCAAATACTGTGAGTTTTGCTGCGGCAGCAGTGGCTATAACATCCAATCTTCTTTCCGCTCCCGCATAGCCTGCGGTCTGTCCTCCAAGTACCACTCCGGTATCACGGTCATAAACCACAAGAACAGTAACCTGTTCGGCCCCTGGATAATATGATGTATGGTGCTCTTTATGAATAACAACTGCATCTGCATGAATTCCAGCTGCTCTGGCGCCTTTTAAAGACAGTCCGGTAGTACCCGCTACTGCTTCAAAAACCCGGACAATCGAAGTGCCTGTTGATCCTTTGTATTCATGTCTTCTTCCAAGCGCATTCTCTGCAGCTATCCGCCCTTGACGGTTAGCAGGACCGGCAAGAGGTATACGAACCTTCTTTCCATGCACCCGGTGTTCAAGTTCAATCATATCGCCTGCTGCATAAATATTATCGTCACTTGTTTTCAGTGTCGAATCCACCAGTAGTCCCCCTGCTTCTCCTATGGCAAGTCCAGCCTCCTGAGCAAGCTTAAGGGTAGGACGAACGCCTATTGACATTAGAACCATATCGGCATTTATCGTGGTTCCTTCATTAAGAGTCACACTGTTTCTTCCTATTTCAGAAACTGCTTTATTTGTCAGGATCTCTACTCCGTAAGATAACATTTCCTGCTGAATAAACCCGGCTATCTCGGCTTCCATGATAGCCATCACATGTGGCATCATCTCAACCACCGAAACCTTTATGCCTTTCTTAACCAGTGCTTCTACCATTTCAAGCCCTATAAAACCCCCACCTACAACTGCCGCAGTCTTAGGCTTTTTATTTTCTATATACGAATGAATCCGATCCATGTCGTCCAGAGTCCAAAGCTGGAAAACATGGTCCTGTCCTGCGCCTGGAATCGGCGGGGAAATAGGCCGTCCTCCCTGAGCCAGAATCAGCTTGGTATATTCATATGTTTTCTTTTCCCCTGTACGTGAATCTACCGCATGTACAATCCGGTTTTTTCTGTCAATTTCCGTTGCTGTCGTATATATGTGAACTGCTGTTTTATACTGTTCGTTAAAACTTTCAGGGCTTTGAAGTATAAGCTTTGATCTGTTTTCTATATCTCCTCCAATATAATATGGAAGTCCACAGTTAGCAAATGAAATATCAGGCCCCGATTCAAGAATTGTAATTTGGGCTTCCGCAGAAAGTCTTCTGGCTTTTGCTGCCGCTGTAGCACCTGCGGCCACGCCGCCTATAATAACAATTTTCTCCATGTTTTTCCCCTCCAAATAGTCAAGTCAAATTTGTTACTACCTATATACCCCCGTCGGGTATATAATAACAGATTTTTTTATAAGTGCAAGAGAATTTTTTTACCATCATTTCAATTGCCACGTTTAATAATTCTGTGGTCTCTTACCATTGCAATGTGAAGGCCGTCAGGTTCGATCTCATTCATTGTAAAATATTCAGAAGTTGCCTTTTAACCATTTTAACGCTTGTTCCCACATTTCCTGCTTAAGTTCATGCTTTGTATTTGGATAAATAATTAATCTTAATTTTTCGGGAGAATCGCAATAGAAATTTTTCAGTTCATTGTAAAAATTCTTAACTTTATTAATGTCGTAATGCATATCTTTATCACCAATCTGCAATAAAAGAGCGGTTGGATAAAACTTATCTAAATGTTGCGAAGGTTGATATTTCACAGAAAGCGAATTCAATTCAATTTCTGTTATTTCATTATTCACGATAGGAATGTCACCTGGTATATCATCCCAATAAGGAGAACTGATAATTGGAATGCCCACCTTGATTCTATCATCAATAACAATAGCTCTAAATGTAACAAAACCACCCATTGAGACGCCAATCACTGCAATTTTATCTTCCTCGACATCTTCAATAACGGATAACTCATCGATCAGTAATTTAACATCATCGGCCGTTTTCTTAATTGCCTCTCTTAATACAAGCAAATTAACCTTGCCGAAAGAATCGATTACAGCTGTACGAAAATTGGGCTCTGGTCTGTCACCATGAAGTCTATTATCAATAGCTACTGCAAAATAACCTGATTCCGCCAATTCCTCTAAATAACCTTTCTTTTTAATGTCTTCCTTACTGCCGGTAAAGCCATGACTGATAATAACAAGAGGTTTTTTGCAGCCATCATCTCTTCTGCAAACTATTATAGGGATATCTTTCATTATTTTCTTTTCCTCAAATATTTTCATATGAAATCTCCTTTTCAAAGTAATGAAACAAGTATAAACTGTAAAGTAATAGACAGGTCAAGGAATAAAAATTGTTGGAGTGATTCATATGGCATCATCCGTTGGAAAAGTGTCAAAAATGTTTGCAATCTCAAGAACGACGCTTCTTTACTATGAAAAAATCGGACTTCTTAGCCCAGCTTCAAGAAGTGCAGCAGGATATCGTTTATATAGCCAAGAAGATATTACTCGTTTAAAACAGATATTCATTCTAAAAAACGCAGGTGTACCACTAAATCAAATCAGCAGTCTACTTGGCACTGAAGAACTGGTTGTTTCCGGCAAGCTGATGAAAAGGCTAGGTGAACTGAATTTAGAGATTGAAACATTAAGGAAGTATCAAAAACAGATCATCAGCATTTTGAGCGAGACATTTGCTATAAGGAACTTTAAAAATGAAGATGCGAAAACGATAGAAAAAATAATCAGTTATGCTGAAATAGATTTAGATAAAAGGGATCAATGGCATAATGAATTTGAAAAACAGTCACCGGAACTTCATGAACATTTTCTAACAGTATTAGGATTAAGCAATGAAGAGATTAAAGCATTAAGAAATCGAATCATATAAGTATATATGAAAAATTCGCAATGTTCTGTTATGGGCGCTATTTCCTGAAAAAACCTGATATCAAGCCCGCTACCGCATTATCATTCTTAAGCTCTACAGCCTTGAACATGCATAACTCATGACAACACATACATTCTATACAGGTTTTATAATCAATCTGCTTCGTATCCCTGTCAATTGCCTGTACCGGACAGCTTTCCACACACATATTGCATTTCTTGCATTTGTCGGGATTGATTCTGGGGTGTGTTCTGAAAAATTCGATCACGCTCAACAATGCTTTACTATTGCGCTTCTTTGACCCCCTAAAACTCCTAGGCAGCTTAAACCGATCTAATCTGGGGACTTGTTTATAATCACCTTCAAGTGTAATGTTTTTTAAGCAACCTTCTCCCAGATTCCGTTTCCGGGCCGTTTCCAGTATCGGTATATCATCAACATCCATCCCCATCATTTTTGCCGCCACGGTATCCAATGCCAATGGATCTTCACTGATGAGAATTTTGTCAGCCTGATAAACGCTGCCTGCTGTCGGTCCTTCTCCCTGCATTGCCAGAATCCCGTCCATGATGTGAAGCTTGATCTTAGTTGCTTTGTGGATATCGCAGATGATTTGCCCAAAATCGCTTGGATCGGGAGCCATTTTATGATATTTTGCCTTCTTGAGCCCTGGTATGCATCCGAATACATTTTTCACTGCTCCGGAAAATATCTGTGCCGAGTGTGTTTTCAATTTTGGCAAATTAATCACTACGTCAGCATCAAACATTGGCTTTGCGATATGCATCGTTTCTTCACACCGACTTTCCGGTTGTACACAGGTCACGCCTTCGCGGTCGAAATTCTTGATTTCTGCTCCTTCTTCCTCCGCAACCCGCTCGTACCCAGCAACCCTGAAGCTCTGCGCAGTGGGTGCTATGCCTGCTATAGCTCCCCCTGAGCTGTCACCGATCCATACAGTGCAGTTCCTACCCTTCAGTATTCTTACCAGCGCTCTGACAAATTCAGCGTGCGTTACCGCAGCAGACTCGGAAGACTTAGGTCCGATTAGATTCACCTTAAGGAGCACTTTATCCTGTGGCTTAACAAATTTATCCCAACCGCCTAGAATTTCTACTGCAGCATTAATTCTTTCAATTACGGTTTCCAGTTCATAATTTTTGCATTCCAGTATTACTACCTTACTCATACGATTCTCCTCTTGAGCTATACTTGTATTACTTATTTAATTATCGTCAATCACTAATTAAACTTCAGTGTTCTTTCGTGATACGTGTTTGAATAAAGTTACATCTTATCAATATATGCCATTATATACTACTTATGTCTTAGTTGCGATATTTTTTCAAAACCGGAACAGATCAAGGCAGCCATCGGCACTTCATTGCTATAAATGTGCGTTTAGCATATTTTCTTTATGCTCGAAGCCGCTAGGTTCGATCCCCCCATTTACAGAGCATGAAAAATAGAAATACCATCATCCTTTCGGACAATGATATTTCCATTTCTTGGTGGAGATGAGGGGGATCGAACCCCTTACCTCTTGAATGCCATTCAAGCGCTCTCCCAGGTGAGCTACACCCCCAGATTCATGTGCATACCTATTTTAATACATCATCGATGCACAGTCAAGGCAAATTTTCTGCTATGCTTGTTTTCCTGCTCTCTGTCCTGCCGGCGGAAATGTTGCACTCCATAAGAGCTTTCGATATTTTCAGTTAAATTTTACAGCAACAGTATAAAAAATTGGAAGTTGAACAAATTAAGGAGAGGAGGTGTATTATTTTGACAATAGCTTTAACACAAAAAGAAAGAATGCTGCTGGAGGATCAGAAAAGCCATGAACAACTATGTATAGAAAAGTATGCCAACTATGCAAATCTGGCTCAGGATGACCAGCTAAAACAGATATGTAAGGCAAATGGACAAGTGGAAAAAACCCATCTTGATACGGTCAACCAATTGCTAAACGGTATCGTACCGGATATGAACCAACAGCAGAATAAAACCCCCAGTCCACAGTTGAATACCACACAGACCAAAGGGTTTAACTTTTCGGACAAGGACATATGCACAGACTTGTTAATGACTGAGAAATATGTCTCAGGGACGTATGATACAACGATTTTTGAATTCAGGGACACAAACGTTCGCGATATACTCAATCATATACAGAAGGAAGAACAAAAGCATGGAGAAGCAATCTCTCAGTATATGGTGAGCAAAGGGATGTATCAGGTCCAATAAGATTTGAAAAGCAAAAAGTGCTGCTCCCTCATGCGGCACTTTTACTTTTATTCCAGTGAATTATGTTCATGTATCAGTCATTTCCTAGGGAGTCAGTAATTTCTTTTGCTTAAACTTTTCGAACGCCTCCATCCACTCTTTGTTTTCACTCAGGAACAGGTTTAGCAAATCAATACATTTCAACGTATCAGAGCTGATATTATGTTCAATAAGCTCTGTCTCTGTAAGTATATTATCTCCCATTCCTATATTCTTGAGGAACCTTTCAATAATATTATGCCTGTTTAACAGAAACTCACCGATCTCCTTTCCGTTCTGTGTTAATATAACAATTCCATACCTTTCATAGTTCAGCAATCCTAATTCCCCAAGCTTCTGTGCCATTTTGGAAGCTGAGGATGCCCTGACATTCAGCAAATCAGCCAGTTTGTTCATACGCAGGTAACCATCCTGCAGACTGTTTCTGTAAATCATTTCAAGATAATCCTCCATCGCAGAGGTCAACATTTTCTTATTCTGTTCCAGAAGCTGGTACCCTCGGACCGTATGAAATTCATTTTCCATCATCTATCACAACTCCCAGTTTATTTATATTCGTAACATTTTGATTTTATTTTTCATATGTTAGGGTAGAGAAAAAAAATTGCACACCACTAACTTTGTCTAAATAATCAATAAACATAATCGTTAACGGAGGTAACAATCCATGGATGAAAAAATGATTCCGCTGAATTCTCTGCCCCTTGGTAAAAGAGCAAGAGTAAAGGAGCTTACATCCGACGGTGCATCCCGCAGAAGAATGCTCGATCTGGGCCTGATTACAAATACTGAGGTGGAAGCTTTACAAAAAAGTCCCTCAGGCGACCCTGTTGCATACCATATAAGAGGGGCCGTAATTGCATTGCGCTCGGAAGAGGCATCGAAAATACTGGTAGAAGTATAAGCAATACTCTGTCAGCCCCATATATGCAATGGTGTACATTGTGGGGACGACGACAGTCATGTGGAAATTGGACTGAAGGTAATGCATAGAACCCAGGTTGACAGAGTGCCGGATGGGGGTATTTACATAATGGGACTTACAAGTCAATCCACAGGTTCAAGTGTACTGGAACGCAAGCTCAAGATTGAGCCTAGCGGTACCAATGAAAAGGTTGTTGCTCTGGCAGGCAACCCAAATGTAGGAAAAAGCACCGTATTCAATGGTTTAACAGGCCTTAACCAGCATACCGGCAACTGGCCTGGTAAAACAGTATCCAGCGCACAAGGCAGGTACCGGCATAGAGATATGGACTTTATTATAGTAGACATTCCGGGGACATATTCTCTCATGGCGAATTCAGCCGAAGAAGAAATTGCCAGAGATTTTGTCTGCTTCGGAAACCCTGACGCAACTGTTATTGTAACAGACGCAACCTGCCTTGAACGCAACCTGAATTTAGTCTTGCAGGCCATTGAAATCACAGCCAATGTCGTTGTATGTGTGAATTTACTGGATGAAGCAAAGAGGAAAAGAATAAAGATCGACCTGGCTGAACTGTCAACACTGCTGGGTGTACCGGTCATAGGCACCAGTGCCAGAAGCGGAAGCGGTTTGATTGAGCTGATGGATGCTGTATATCATATTGCAGATAGAGGAAAGATTCCATTTCCGATAAGAATTCATTATGAAGATGTCATTGAGCAGGCTGTTCGGGTTGTAGAGCCATTTATCAGGGAGCTTCTTAACGGTAGATTGAACAGCCGATGGGTCACGCTAAGACTTCTGGAAGAAGATCAGAAGCTTCTGGATTCACTAACTGAGTATCTTGGCTTTGATATAACTCAGCACATATCCGTTATCTCAAAGCTGAAGGAGGCGCAATCTGTTTTAAATGCCGCCGGAATCAAAAATAACCTCCTCAGAGATAAAATCGTTTCAGAGATCGTTTGTACTGCTGAGAAAATCGCTTCAAAGGTTGTCCATGTTGACAAGAGAAGCGTTAGTAATACAGATCGCAAAATTGATAGCATCCTTACATCACGGATTTTTGGAATACCCATCATGGTTGCACTTCTTGCTGCAGTTTTTTGGCTTACCATCACAGGCTCCAACTACCCATCGAAATTGATCTCTTCTTTTCTATTCTGGATCGAAGACCAATTATCCGCTTTATTTGTTTGGGCAGGTGCGCCTCCGTGGATTCATGGACTGTTTGTGACAGGCATGTACAGAACCCTGGCCTGGGTGGTATCTGTCATGCTCCCTCCTATGGCCATATTCTTTCCGCTATTCACCTTGCTGGAAGATCTGGGGTATCTGCCAAGGGTTGCTTTTAACCTCGATCATTTTTTCAAAAAGGCCTGTACTCACGGGAAGCAGGCACTGACCATGTGCATGGGATTCGGGTGTAACGCTGCCGGCATTGTCGGCTGCAGGATTATTGATTCGCCAAGAGAGCGTTTGATTGCAATTATTACAAATAATTTTGTACCCTGCAACGGACGTTTCCCAACCTTGATCGCCATTATTACAATGTTCTTCGCAAGTATGGCGGTTCAACCGCTCCAATCGGTGGTTTCCACTTTGCTGTTGACAGGAGTCATTGTTTTAGGGATTGTGATGACACTGTTCATTTCAAAAATACTTTCCAAAACCATACTAAAAGGATTACCCTCCTCCTTTACATTAGAATTGCCTCCATACAGAAAGCCGCAGATAGGAAGGGTTATCATTCGGTCTATTTTCGACAGGACGCTGTTCGTACTGGGTCGTGCTGCCTCTGTAGCTGCACCCGCAGGGATCATCATATGGATAATGGCAAATATTTATGTCGGCGATCTGAGTCTGTTGGCACATTGTGCAGTTTTTCTCGATCCCTTTGCAAAATGGTTCGGTTTGGATGGCTATATCCTGATGGCCTTCATTCTCGGCTTTCCCGCAAATGAGATCGTTGTTCCGATCATCATCATGAGTTATATGTCAACAGGAAGCATCATCGAACTGGATAATCCGAATCTATTGAAAGAGCTGTTGGTTACAAACGGGTGGACCTGGCTGACAGCAATATGTGTTATGCTATTTTCCCTGATGCACTGGCCTTGTAGTACCACCTGCTGGACTATTAAAAAAGAAACGCAAAGTCTGAAGTGGACATTGGTCTCTTTTCTGGTTCCAACCGTTGCCGGTTTGTTAATTTGCTTTATTACAGCCAATATCGTACGTTTGCTGGGGCTGATTTGATGCTTCCACTGTTATACCGGATTGCTGCCGTCTTCTAGCCCAGGTGTATTATATGGAATCGGGTTTGTATTGATATATTTCAAATATCTGAACGTCATTCCATTGTGTTCACTCTGGACACTTTCAGACACCAGTTGCCAGTTTTCCAATGCACCAAGGTCAGGGAAATGTCTATCCGCCTGAAATACCTTTTCAAACCGAGTCACATAAACCTCTGTACAGTAAGACAACAGCTGGGTGTATATGGACTCTCCGCCAATAACAAATATGTCTTCAGGCGGGTAATCTTCCAGCTTCTGAAACAGCTCTGAAAGAGAACGGCAGACAATAAAGCCTTCCTGTTCGAAGCTTCCGTTTCTGCTCAGCACAATATTAATCCGATCCTTCAAAGGCCGCTTCCCGGGAAGGGTATTGAAGGTCTCCCGTCCCATGATGACTACCTTGCCGGTAGTCATCCGCACAAAAAATTTCATATCCTCAGGTACCCACTGCAGAAGCTTTCCTCCACAGCCAATCCCCCAGTTCAAATCAGCTGACAGTATTGCCTTCATAGCCCATTCCACCTCACTATCCAATTTTCAATGGGGGCAAGCCCCCATTCCCCCTCGCTGCGGGCAAAATGAATTCGCCCTGCGCTACACTTCGTGCGCCACGCCTAAACGTGGCGTTTGAACAACGTCGGCTGGTCGATGACTTGGAGAGGAGGAGGACTGTAACGTTGTTCACTATCAAACTCCCAGTAATACCTTCGGGAATATTTTTTCGCCTCGTTATTCCACATTTCTTGCGCTGTATCACTTGCAAGGCATCTCTTACCCTGCATCCCACATGTATCTACTGTATCGCTTGCACTGCAACTCTCATACCGCTACCGGAATATTCCTGATTTGAAGCCCGGTCTGATAATTCTCCAATAGAAAGTCTTCTACTCTAAAATCATAAAAATCCTTGATGCCCTGATTTATCACAAACCTCGGGGCAGCATAGTCCTGCCTGCCGATCAGCTCCCTGACAAGGGGGATATGCCTGTCATAGATATGGGCATCCGCAATGACATGTACCAGCTCGCCGGCCTCAAAACCACTGACTTGAGCCAGCATATGAACCAAAACAGCGTACATGCAGACATTCCAGTTGTTGGCTACCAGTACGTCCGACGAACGCTGATTCAATATGGCATTCAGCCTTCTGCCGGTGACATTGAAGGTCATGCTGTACGCACAGGGATAGAGGTGCATTTCATGAAGGTCGCTATGGTTGTAGAGGTTGACGATCATTCTTCTGCTGTATGGGTTGTTTTTTAGATCATACAGCACCCTGTCCACCTGGTCAAATTCCCCCTCGGCATATTGATGCTTAATTTGAAGCTGGTATCCGTATGCCTTCCCGATCGAACCGGTCTCATCCGACCAGCTGTCCCAGATATGGCTGTTGAGATCCTTTACATTATTGGATTTTCTTTGCCATATCCAGAGCAGCTCATCGATTGCAGCTTTTAGATTCGTCGGTCTCAATGTCAATATGGGGAACTCCTGTGAAAGGTCATACCGGTTTACAATACCGAATTTTTTTATGGTATGGGCAGCCTCACCATCTTTCCAGACAGCACGGACCTTCTCTCCTTCGGAAGAAAATCCGTGATCCAGTATATCTCTGCACATTTCAATAAAGGTTATATCTGCCTTGCTCATCGCTTAAATCCCCCGCTTGCCTCGAAACAAAAGAACTGCCCCCTGGTTTTATATTGCTTTTGTATGAATCTCTTCAGTGATCTTGCTGATGAAGGCATCCAGAGCCATCGCTCCCAGCTCGCCTTCCTTGCGTGATCTGACAGCTACTTCACCTTTCTCCATCTCCTTGTCTCCAACAACTAGCATGTAAGGAATCTTCTCCATCTGTGCTTCCCTGATTTTGAACCCGATCTTCTCGTTCCTTAGATCGGCCTCTGTCCTGATGCCCAGCTCCTCAAGCCTTTTCTGCACCTCAAGCACATATGGATTGTGCTTTTCCACGATTCCAAGAATCTTTACCTGCACCGGCGATACCCACACCGGGAAAGCCCCTGCAAAATGCTCCGTAAGGATCGCAATAAAACGCTCGATACTGCCGAACACAACCCTGTGTATCATGACCGGCCTGTGTTTTTCTCCATCCGCCCCCACATAGTTAAGGTCAAATCTTTCAGGCATCTGCATATCCAGTTGTATTGTGCCGCACTGCCACGTACGTCCGATGGAATCCTCCAGATGGAAATCGATCTTCGGTCCGTAGAATGCGCCGTCGCCCTCGTTGATCTTGTAGCTGATCCCCTTGAAATCCAGTGCGCCTTTGAGGGCTGTTGTAGCCATTTCCCACTCTGCGTCGCTTCCCATGGAATCCTCCGGCCTTGTGGAAAGCTCCACATGGTACTTGAAGCCGAAAATCCTGTAGAAATCGTCAATCAGATTGATGACTCCCAGTACTTCATCCTGGATCTGTTCGGGCGTCATGAATATATGAGCATCATCCTGCGTAAAGCATCTGACTCTCATCAACCCGTGCAATGCCCCGGAAAGCTCATGCCTGTGAACCAGTCCAAGCTCTCCCATTCTTTGCGGCAGATCTCTGTAAGAATGCAGCTTGCGTTTGAATACAAGCATCCCCCCCGGACAGTTCATCGGTTTGATTGAATAATCCGACTCGTCTATTTCAACCGTATACATGTTATCCTTATAATGATCCCAATGACCTGAACGCAGCCACAGGTCCTTGTTCAATATCAGCGGAGTTTTGATTTCCTGATAGCCGCGCTTCCTGTGCTCTTCTCTCCAGAAATTTTCAAGTTCGTTGCGCAGAACCATTCCCTTGGGCATAAAGAACGGAAATCCCGGGCCTTCATCCATGATGTCGAACAAGTCCAGTTCTCTCCCGAGCTTTCTGTGATCGCGCTTCTTCGCTTCCTCGATCCGGAAAATGTACTCATCCAGGTCACTTTTTTTCATAAATGCCGTTCCATAAATCCTCTGAAGCATTTTATTCTTTTCATTGCCTCTCCAATAGGCTCCTGCAATGGAAGTAAGCTTATATGCTTTCACCTTTCCTGTAGAGGGTATGTGCGGTCCTGCACACAAATCCGTGAATTCGCCCTGCTTATAGAAAGATATGACCGCATCCTCCGGTAAATCCCGTATTAATTCGGCTTTATAGGGTTCATTCTTCTCCTGCATCAATTTAATCGCCTCTTCACGAGGTAAGGTAAAACGTTCAAGCGTAAGATCTTCTTTTACGATCTTACCCATTTCGGCTTCAATCTTTTCAAGATCCTCCGGGGTAAATGGCTTTTCCATTTCAAAATCATAGTAGAAACCATTTTCAATGGCCGGGCCAATTGCCAGCTTCGCATTCGGGTATAGTCTCTTGACTGCCTGCGCCATCACATGAGATGCCGTATGTCTGAAGGCATGCCGTCCTCCCTCGCTATCAAAGGTTAACAGATTAAGGCTGCAATCCTTCTCCAAAATCGTAGAAAGGTCCTTGACCGTTCCATCAATCTCAGCCGCAAGGGCAACTCTGGCAAGACCTGCGCTGATACTTTCCGCAACCTGCATTACCGTTGTACCTTCGTTATATTCCTTCATACTTCCGTCTTTCAGTGTAATTTTAATCATGTCAGTTCCTCCTTTTCTTATTTGCTTCCAACCCATTGTATTTGTATACTTACTAAGACACCAACTCTTCCCCTTTCCAAGCCCCATGTATAAGAAACCTAAAACTATCATTTCCTATACATAAATAAAACTCCCGTCGCTTGTAACAGTAAGCTACAAGGGACGAGAGTATTTCCCGTGGTTCCACCCTAATTGGTTCTTGTTTTGATTGTAACGGTATCACCGTTCACGCTCCGGGGCGGTCTTCGGCTGTTTTCCTTGAAATCCGCTTCCAGCCATGGCGGATTCTCTCTTCCAAGGTGTTCAACAGTCTACTGTTCCCTTCATTGCACGATAAATTTGATAAGTTTTTATCTATTATATCCCAACCACAGCCAATGTCAACAGTAATTCACTGGCATTTTTTAAGGGTTGAGCAAACTATTTCATATGGGAAACATCAGCCTCCAAAATAACATTTATCATACCATCTTCTACCTCAAATACAGATAAACTTGTACCTTCCAAAAAAGGCAGACTCCAAAAATCCTCCAGGGAATAATTCTTAACGATTGCATAGATAGCTTTAATAAGTATCGCATGTGAAACTACCAAGACATTTTCATGTTTTGTATTATTGATTATGTCATACAATATCTGCCTTGCTCTACCTAATACATCTTCAAAATTCTCGCCATCAACAGGCTTATAAAGATGAGGTTTATTCCAAAGGTTAAACTGTTGTACAGGGTATAATTCTTTAACCTTTGAATGCTCCATACCTTCCCATGATCCAAAACCCATTTCTTTTAATGACTCCTTTGTAATGATGGGTGTATCTTTATCACCTCTTATACATTTGGCAGTATCGACTGCTCTGCCTGAAGGGCTGCAATAAATACAACCGAAATCTATATGCTTTAATCTCTCGCCAAGTCTTTTTGCATTTTCAATACCCTTTTGTGTTAACTCAGAGTCATTCCATCCTTGAATTTTCCCCTCTTTATTCCATATTGTTTCCCCATGCCTGGTTATGTAAATTTTCAGAGTATCTCCTCCTTGCTTTTTCTACAGCAAACCATACTTATGTAATTTTTCCCTATAATTATAGTAAATTGCCGCAATTAATGTCAAATGGAGCAATCATCCACAGAGCGCCCTTTTCACCCCAGCCACGGAGTGCTCATTTTATGTATTCCGTCGTATACGGACACCAGACCATGCATTGAAGGCACAAGGTACAGAGTTTTCTAGTCATGATCTCATCACGGGTAGTCGTGACGCTCCATGTTGTACCGAGCAAGGCTTTGGTCGGACATACATTCACGCAGATAATGCAATTTCCGCATTGCGGTTCTTTCGGCATTTCACTCATGGTAATAAAGGGAGCTGTAGTCAAGACCTTGCCCAGCATCAGTGCACAGCCATACCGGGTAGTAATCAGCAGGTTGTTTTTGCCGATAAACCCCAACCCGGATCTGAGCGCGACAGTTTTATGCGGTAGTCGCCCGGATTTCAACTTTGCAATGCTTTTGTACCCTTCTGTTTCTAACCGGTCAGCTAATTTTGCAGCAAGAGCATCCATCTTGTGTTCGATGTTAAAAACTTCTTTTTGTTTTGGTTCTTGACCGGCTCTGAGCATGCTAATATACTCTCTCGATAGTGTTTTGCCAAAGAGAACAGCACAAGAGTATCCTTCGATAATATCCTCCGGTAACATAGAAACATCGACAAAATATACGAAATCTGCGCCGCTGTCTTTTATACGCTGTTCCCATATTTCATTCAGCTCCATGTTGGCTCCTTTTATTTTATATCCATATAATCACTTTCTGAAAATCTGATAGCTAACTAACTTCGCGTTATGCTTATACTTTGAAGTAGAATTAATCGTTTCACAAGTTACCCCTCGCTTCCTTCCAGTCTACAAGAAGATTGTAGCGATTTGTTATGAAACGCAAAACACAGTAGTTTGGATCTTCCGGCCCATTGAAATGACTTTCAAGCCCCTTATACCACATCTCCTTTTTTATTTCCGGGTCGGTCAAAACCTCTATTGTACCCACCAACGTTATGTTATGATCTATTGAATCAAAACAAACACTTGCGCGGTTACACTTATCAATTCGTTTGGTTTTGTTGCTGCCAAGGCCGGTACAGAACGTAATCCAATTTATACCGTTAGCTTTTGAAGCAGATATTGTTGACGCTGTTGGAAAACCGTCGTCGTCAATCAACGCTAATACGCAGTATCCCTCATTTCCGCCACCAGTCTTACTTGCAACAATTTCTCCGGCTCTAGCGATTATTTCTGTATTCATTTTATTTACCTCCAGTTAATAATGGAGTCAATATAACACACTCAATATGACAACAGTATGTCATGTTCAAATAATATGTACTACGTAGTTTTCACCATTCTCCATAGCAGTGCTTTAATCATTCCTTGTGTTCTTCGTTCAATCTTATGATTTCTATATAATGGTACTTATCCTTAAGTTTTTTCGCATAAACTTTGTACTCCGAATATTCCTATATATGTATGGCTACCTACAATAAGGTTTATTCCAGCAAACTCAGAATACTGAACGGTATTTAGTATTTTTTCTCCTGTTATATACACATCACAGTTATGTTCCACATGCTCCTTAATATCAGATGACAAGTGGCCGGCCCCTGACAGAAAACCTATCTTTTTGATCTTTCTGTTGTTATTTTTCCAACTTTTAACCTTCTCACCTAATACTTCTTCTACAATAGAGACCAACACTTCAAAATCTATTGGGTCCTTCAACAGCTATCTTCGTTTCATCAAATAAACTAATTACAAAATCTTTTAATTCAGATGCTTTCACATAATCCTCCTGTCAGTTTACCATTTTGTTTATACTCCATCCAACCATTGGTCGGCGTGGTGACCGCCGAGCCAATACCAATGAGGATGGTCTAATTGCCACAGCTCGCTTTTTCTATAGTATTCCTGCTCTCTTTCAAGAATTTGATTGTCC
>JAEZLF010000234.1 GCA_023435925.1 Bacillota bacterium | reverse complement strand
GCTCCCCAACGGTCAAAGGCAATCTCACGAATATTGTACTTTTCGCCAAGTTCTTCAATAAACTTCTCAATAAAACCGTAATGAACTACATTTCCCTCGGTTGTTTTAAGGTGATTCTGCTTTTCCCAGACATCATAGGGAACATGGTCACGGTTGACCCTGGCACTTAGAGTTTCTTCTGGCAGCCAAAAGTAGGGAAGAATGATGTATTTATCATCCTCATCTAGGGGAGGAAACACCAATACAAAGGCAGTAATATCAATGGAGCTAGAAAGGTCTAGTCCGCCATAGCATACCCTTCCACGTAAATCCTCTTCATTTACGGCAAAGGCACATTTATCCCACCTGTCCATTGGCATCCAGCGAACCGCCTGTTTGACCCACTGATTAAGCCTTAGCTGTCTAAAGGCATTCTCTTCTGCAGGGTTTTGCTTGGCTGATTCACAAGCGGCTTTTACCTTATCGATCCCTACCGTTATGCCAAGGCTTGGATTAGCTTTTTTCCACACCTTCGGATCTGTCCAATCATCTGACTCATCTGCTCCATAAATAACCGGATAAAAAGTAGGGTCAATTTTTCTTTTCTCCATGAGGTCTTTGGCTTTCTGATGGGTTTCATAGCAGATTGATTTTGTATCAGATCCTGCCGTGGTGATAAGAAAATATAGGGGCTGTGTTCTGGCATCACCAGAACCTTTGGTCATGACATCAAAGAGTTTTCTGTTGGGCTGCGTATGCAACTCATCAAAAACAACACCATGAATATTAAAGCCATGCTTTGAATAGGCCTCTGCTGAAAGCACTTGATAAAAACTATTAGTCGGTTGAAAAACGATTCGTTTTGTTGCCGATAAGATTTTGACTCGTTTACTTAGAGCCGGACTCATACGTACCATATCAGCTGCAACTTCAAATACTATCGATGCTTGCTGACGATCTGCAGCACAACCATAAACTTCCGCTCTTTCTTCACCATCACCACAACAAAGAAGTAGGGCAACAGCAGCCGCAAGTTCTGATTTACCCATTTTCTTTGGTATCTCAATATAAGCTGTATTAAACTGTCTATATCCATTTGGTTTAAGTGTTCCAAAAATATCTCTGATGATTTGCTCTTGCCAATCTATGAGTTCAAAAGGCTTTCCTGACCATTTACCTTTGGTATGGCTTAAGCACTCAATAAAGTTGACCGCATAATCTGCAGCATCTTTATCGTAGATAGAGTCCTTTGCCATAAAAGGAGTTGGTTTATATTTCTTTAGCTTTCTGATTGCGGTCACCTCCCTTCAAAATGAGCATAAAAAATACAGCCTAAAGCTGTATGACGAGAGAAAGAGCGTCTGCACGCTCAAATCCCTATACTATTGAACTTGTTTATGCTTTAATCTTCATCACCGTTTAAAATGAACTTCACATACTTGGCTTTTTCTTCATCAAGAAAAATGACCAGCTCATAAAATTCCATCTCATCTGCGATTCTTTGGACTGCGTTCACATCAAACATATTGGTAAGGCCTGTATCTCGAATGGCAATAATCTGCTCTTTTATCTTATCTGTCATCGTCAATCCTCCTGCAAAGGTCTTCTCCGTAAACAACGGATAAACTAGACCCGGTGTCCCAAGACACCATGATTGAGCCGATATCATCAACTCCTATTACTGTTCCTTTTGTTCCAATCACTGGTGCTTGAATATCATCCATTCTTAATAGTTCTACACGGCATCCTACAGGATACTTTTCACGAAGATGATGTAGTCTTTCTTTACTGATTATCCTCATTTTTAGCTCCTCCTTTAAATGCCGATGAACCTGTTAGGTTTCTAAGCAGTATTTTTCGTTCTTCCTTATATTCTTTTCCGATAAAGCCAAGGCGCAATAAAAAGCATCGGAATGCATACTTCTCATTCGGAGTTTCCTTTTCTTTTACCGTGATGCGTTTTTGATTCCTTGCCATCTCACAAAGAGCTGAAATAAAGTGGGTATACGCTTGTACCTCTTCTGGTGAAGGCATTTCTTCAAACCAAGGAAATGAGACTTCCTCTTCTGAAATCTTAATCGGTAAATCGTCTAGCCGCAAAGCGTGACGAATCAGTTCGCCTTTTACCTGAATGATTGCTTTTACGTTTTCTAATGCTGTATCAGTAAAGCTATTTCTTGGCATGGAGATACAAAAACCAAACGTTCCGCTGTCCGCCGTTTGTCTGCCCTCTGTGGCCTTAGTTTCTTCCATTGGAGTAAAGCCCTCACTTAATAAATGCTCGGCCACACTTTCGATTTCTTCGCCTCCTGCCTTGCCACCTTGTTCAAGTGTTCCATTCTTGTCGATGATAAAATCCCCCACCTCATAAGCCATGCTGGGCATTCCTAGATACTTTGCTTTCACACCTGTAATTTTGCTCAGTGTTGTAACTAGCCTTTTTCGGTCTGCTCCTGTTACGTTATATTTAATGACCATGTACAAAACCTCCTTTGTTTTGGTATGTACATATATCACTCTAAAC
>JAEZLF010000233.1 GCA_023435925.1 Bacillota bacterium | reverse complement strand
CGAGGGAATACCCATCCCGAACCGTTTGACCCACCACTTTTATGGCTTGCCGGTAACCCCGCTGTGCTGCTGCCTTCGCAAAATCGCCATTATTCTTAAGACCGGCCTCAGCAAAGCACTGGTATTGGTCAATCAGCACCCTGGGCTTTTCTGTGGAGATGTTCACCTTTGCGTGCTTTTGATGCAGCTCCAGCCTTGATATTTCTGTATCCATATTAAGACTGGAGGGTGTGCGGTTGATACCTAACTGTATATCCGTTGTTCTAATGCTGATGTCCATCCTGTTTCACCATACCCTTGGATCAATTAACATTTAAGATCCTTATGACTTGGATCAATTAACCTGTCGGATCCTTACAGCCGCTTATGAAAGAAAATCCACCAGTGAAGGCTGTATGATCTTTGCCCCGGCTGCTAAGGATGCTCTATAAACATTCATTTCATTGGATAGATTCATGAAGGTCTCGGCGATATCAACATCCTCATTCTCACTCATCAGCTTCGTAAAATTAGTTGTATCATTGTCAAGCCGGTTGCTGGTGAGATCAATCCGGTTGGTTCTTGCGCCGACGTCAGCCCGGATCCGAAGCAGATTCTCCATATCCGCATCAATCTCCGCAAGCATATCTCCAATCGCATCGGTATCACCGGCATCCAACGCTGATATCAAATCGTCAAAGTGTGATATAAAGGTACCGGTTGTTCCGGCAGTCGCATCTCCGCTGTTATTAAACAGATCTCCGCCGGCAACATTAATATTGATATCATCGCCGATAGCAATCTCATATTTTATATTCTCAGCAGCAGTTGTAACATCAATGGCAAAGGTCCCATCATCATTGAGCAGCTTCTGATCGGTCTTATACCCGGAGAATATATATCTTCCAGCATAGGTGGTATTTCCAAGCTGAATCAGCTGCGTTCTCAGTTGCTCCATTTCTGCTTTTATTTTCTGTGTGTCTTCCGGTGTTTTAGTCCCGTTTGCCGCATCAACGGTCAGCTCTCTGGCACGCTGTAATACATCCCCGATATTTCCGAGGGTGCTCTCCGTCATATCCATCCAGGATTGAGCATCCTTTACATTCTTTTTATATTGATCAATTTCTGCCACGTCTGTACGCAGCTTCAATGCCCTGGCAGCTACTACCGGGTCATCCGACGGTACCTGTATTTTCTTGCCTGTGGCTTGCTGGCTCTGGTACTTGCTCATCCTCGTCAGATTGTTCCCTACGTAGTTTACCATGTTGTTGATCAGCATGTTATTGGTAATACGCATATTCAGCCCTCCATCTATGAATCCGTAGCTTTACATTATATTTGAATTCTGTCTGCCATCATATAAACAGCTTATTAATCAGTGTGTTGTATACCTCGCCCATGGTCTGAATCATTTTGGCCGAAGCATTATAGGCCTGCTGGAATTTTACCAGATTGGTCATCTCTTCATTCAGCGCCACACCTGATACAGACAGCCGTCGGTTTGTGATCTGCGTTACGATGACATTTTGGTTGCTTTCGTAATTAATGGCCTGCTGCCTGTCGATGCCCAGCGTTGCTACCAGAGATTTCATGAAATCCTCAGGGGCTCCCTCCGAAAACATATCTGCATTTCGTCTCAGGCCCAGCAAGCTGTTCAGTGCATCAATATTTCCCGCCTCATTGGCAACGCCGGAGGTGGTTATCAGATTAAAGTTGTTGAGTATATCCTCGCTGACTGAAAAGTTCTTGGCTGTTATCTGGCTGTAGCAGTTATATACATATTCGTGGTAAGCCTCATAATTAGCTTCGGAAGTATCATTGGGGTCAGTGATGGCGGGTGCGCCGCTCAAAAAGTCTGCACTGGAAACCGCCTGCTTTCCCGTACCTATCATTGTAAAGAACCGGATACCCTTAACATCTGTGTCATATCCGTAACCATCTGCATGACCTGTTCCGCCTTCTTCCCCGAGGTCAAAGCCCTTGTCTCCGTCCGTATCGATATATCCTTCATTAAATGCCCGGGCAAATATTCTGACAAATTCATTCAGCTTTTTCTGATAATAGGGGATTCCCTTATAATCAGGCGAACCATTCTCTCCCTCATTACCGTCCCGGACATCCAGATAGCCCTTGAGTTCTCCGCCCTTTACCTTCAGGCTGTTACCGTCGGCCCATTTCACATTGTATAAATTGTCAATATCTTCATCATTCACTTTTTGAGCAGCTGTTCTCTGCTCAACCGCCAGCTTGCTGATGCTAAAATGGTCAACCAGTGCCTTACCGCTTATAGTAATGACAAAATGTACATCATCGCTGCCATCCGGAAGCTTTCCATATACGACTTCATTAGCCTCTACATTTACAATTTTTGACAATTTGTCTACCAGCAGGGTTCTCTGGTCTCTCATATCATTGGCAGTATTACCGTCCAGCTCGGATATGTAAATCTGCCTGTTGAGCTGCTGAATCTGTGTAGCATAGGAGTTGATCTCCTCCACCTTTGTCTGTATCCTGTAGTTCACATCCTGCTGCAAGCTCTCAAAATGGGCAGCGGTACTATTGAAGTACTTTGCCAGCGTCACACCCCGCTGCTTCACCAATGCTCTTACAGCTGCGCTGCTGGGGTCCTTGGCCAGCTCCTGAAGTGAACTGAAAAAATCGTTCATAATCGTCGTAAAACCGCTGTTAGAAGGCTCATTAAAGGTCACCTCGATATCCGAAAGTACCTCCTGCTTCGCATTCCACTCCCCCAGCGAAATATTTTCACTCCAGTATTTGAAGTCCAGATATTCATCCCGGACTCTCTTAACCCCGGTTACATCCGAGCCTGTCCCCAGCATTCCTGTTCCGTCGAACAATGCAATTGGCCTTGAGGCCGCCTGAATGGATTGCTGCCTTGAGTATCCAGGAGTATTGGTATTATTAATATTGTGATTGACGGTATCCAGATTTCTCTGAGCCGTGTATAATCCCCTCACCGCAATATTTAAACCGAAAAAAGAACCAGCCATTTCAAATCACCATCCCTATCTACCTGCGAGGCCCATTCTGTTGATAATGGTCTCCATCATACTGTCGATTACATTAAGCGCTCTTGACGCGGCATCGTACGCGAATTTGTATTTCATCATATTGGACATTTCCTCATCCATCGATACGCCTGTAATAGCCGTCCTGCTGTTATCGGCCGACTGTACCAGCGCACTCTGACTTAGCGTAATATTATCCGCATCAGAGCCGTTATTCCCCATGGTCAGTATAATAGCCTGATAATACTCATCAATACTGAGAGTGCCCATTACATCATCAATCAGAGACTTGTTTCTCAAATTTGCGATCTCCAGTGCATTGGAATTATCTCCATTGTCGCCTGTCTTTGAAGCCGCAATGGTGCTCAGATCCGATAGCTCCGGGTTCAGTCGGATATTCCCCATTTCCAGAGGCCGGCCTGAGTTAATTGCTACAAAAATATCGCCTCCGCTTGTTGGCGGATCTTTCATATTCATACCGCTTTTATGCAGATAGTTAATCTCCCGCAGCATTACATTCACCAGCGCATTTAGCCTCTGTTTCATATCCGATACGATATTGAGCGAATTCGGAATAACGGAAAATCCTTTACTGACATCGTCGTTGGTATCAGAAGCAATTCCCTGCGCTAAAGTTGTATAAGTGGCTATATTTCCACTCGAAAAATCTGTCAGGCTGTATGTACTGCCGTCCAGCGCATTCGTCAGTGTGGACCATGCACCGGGATCGTTAGTCACCACCGACGCTTCCATTCCCTTGTCGGTTAATTCGTCCTGCAATGCTGCTAAATCAGCGGCAGCCAGTGTATCATTCGTTATTAGTACTGCATATTTATTGGCACCAGCTCTGAGGCCGGTTGTTGTATTTACAGCTGCTTCGAATTCGGCTGCCGATGCAACATCTACAACAGTAACAGCGGCGTTGATCCCTCTTTTTTCCAGTTCAGCCAGATATGCATTCTTTCTCAGCGTCGCATCAGCATTGGACATTGTGGTAGTATCCACATAAAATACTACATCCGCTTTCGTATTCGGTGTACCGTTTTCATAGCTGCCCACGGCTCCTGAGACTTCCCCTCTGGATTCCGTCAGACCCTTCAGGATACCGCTTTTGATGGGAACCTCGATAGCCGTTCCGCCCAGCTTGACTACATGGAATATCTCCCCGGGGTTTCTTTCTGCTGTATAAAGGTCTGTGCTTTCACCTTTTTGCACAAGGAAATAACCGCCAAGGGTAACATCCACCTGTCCGTCCTGCATCTCATTAATATCAACGTTCGCCAGCTTGGTAAGCCGGTCAAGCAGGTAATTGCGCTGATCACGGTAGTCGTTGGCCGTATCGCCGGACACCTCTGACCGGAGTATAGTTACATTGAGCTTGGCTATGGATGCGGTGATTTCGTTAACTTCGGCTATCCGGACCGATAATTCATTATTTAAATCATTCTGCAGTCTGTCGAGCTGTGTGCCCATGTGATTAATCATCTGCACCAACCCTTCGCTTCTCTGCCTGACGAGCGCTCTGACAGTGAGACTATCAGGTTCTTTTGAAAGCTCCTGCCAGGAATCCCAGAACTGGTTCAGCACATTTTGCAGACCGGATTCCATAGGCTCAGCCATGATAGCCTGAACATCCTGAAAGGTTTTTTGCCTGGTTTCCCAGTAACCAAGCGTTGTGTTCTCTTTCCTGTAAATATTGTCAAGAAAACTATGGCGGATTTGCCGAATCTGCTGAACATCAGCTCCAAGACCAAGCTGCATCAAACCATATTTTGACGGGCTCGTCTGAATGGGACCGTTCTGAAGCATGGCCTGCTGCCTGACATAACCTGCCGTATTCACATTTGAAATGTTATGACCGGTTACAAAAAGTCCCCGCTCATTTACAAAAAGCCCAGAGCGGGCGATTTGATAACTGGTAAAGGTACCGCCCATATTGCCTCCTATAATTTCATGTCAAAAAAGTTTCTTTTCTTAGAATCGCTTGATTGACCGGAATTCACATAGTTATTGCCTGTTGCTTCGGCATTGGTAAGAACATTGACGGAAAAATCGATATAGTCCAGCGAACTGCGGATAAGCTTCGCATTCAACGTATTTGCCTCACTCAGGCTATTAATGACTTTTGGCAGCTTCTCATGGCAAATTTTCAACTTCTCAGCCTGTTCCTTCGGCACCAGCTTTTCAAGGCTGGTCAGATTGATATCCGAGACCTTAACCTTCAACTGTTCTGCCAGCTTGTCCACCAATTTCTCACGTTCTTCCTCCAGCTTGCCAAGCTGAAGAATCGTAGACTGCTCAAATTTGGTCAGACCTTCCAGCTCTGTTACCTTCCCTTCCACAATCACATCCGGTTTATTCTTTGAAAGCTTTAGTATTCCTTCATACAGTGCCGTTTCTTTATTCAATATTTCAATCAGTTTATCGACCAGTATCGTATCCATTGCCCCACCACCTGTCCGCATCATTTCCTATAGCTTGATCTTTTCCTGCCGGCCTTTCCGTACCGTTCGGGATATCTTGTGTCAACAACCCCGTCCCCTTGTCACGTACCCGTCCGGGAAAAAAGGAGAGTTAGTCAACTCCCCAATGTCGTCATGCTTTTTTGTCAAAAACTGTTTTTATTACCTTGTCGGCCACATCCTGGCCCGTCACATCATAACCGCCTGCTTCAAATTTTCCTGCAAGCTCTGCTACTTTACTCTGACGTATATCCGGAACATCTCTTAAGGCTTTATATACTGTCTGAAAATCTTTTGCTTCATTTGAAATAGACAGCACATCCTTCTTTGATGCTACAGAACCTGTCTTTCCAACCCTTCCGGCATTCTTTTGTGCTCCGTACACTCCGGCTATTTTGGATATTTCTCCATTTATTCTCATAAAACTCACCTCATAACATACTCAACTATATTATCGGTAGAACC
>JAEZLF010000209.1 GCA_023435925.1 Bacillota bacterium | reverse complement strand
TGGGGCGCTCCATAATTTGTGTGAAGATAACCGATGTTTGTTTTTCTGCTGTTTGCTTTTCCATTGTTTGATTTTCCATGTCCAATACCTCCTGCTTTAATTTTTGCCGGTCGAGATAACGGTAAGGGATCAACCAACCGCTTGGAGACGGGTAATCCGCATATTTCTTCGGAGTAATGCCAAAAGCATTAGAAAATGCCCGTGTGAAGCCTTCATGGCTGTCGAAGACAAAGTCAAGGGCAATATCAAGAACCTTTGGATTCCCCTTTCGCAAGACGTGGGCAGACTTCATCAGACGTTCCCGGCGTATATATTCAAAAGGAGACATTCCCATTCGCGCTTTGAATATCCTCGCCGCGTGATATTGTGAATAACCCGCAGCTTTCGCAATGTCACTCGCTGTGATAGGTTGCTGTAAGTGTGATTTAATATAATTTTGCATTTGTTTTACAGCAATATCGATTCCGTTTTTGGTTTCATCCATCGTCATCTCACCTCCCGACTTAAATATCATAAGAGATACCGTGATTATTTTCTTGACTTGAAATGCGGTCTCATACCTTTGCCGAGATACCTTTTATCAACAAATCCATTCCTGCTCCTCGATTTTCTCTCGGACGCATGGAAAACCCGAATTTTTCATAAAAACCTTCCTTGCCCTCGGCTGACATCAAATCAACCTGGATGCTATACCCGGGATTGAGTTTGCTTTTTAAAAGGGTGATTATTTGATCCAACATAGCTGCACCGATACCCTGTCCCTGATACTCCGGCAACACAAGAACATCCTTAATCAAAGCAGCATATCCTCCATCCCAAACCAAGCGTGCCGTCCCGACAGTTTTGTCCCCATCTTTTGCGGCAATTACAAGTGCACTGCCCTTCAACCCGGCTTCCGCCTGCTCAGGGTGAATAGTCCTCCAGCCGGCAGAGGCACGCAGCATATTGTAATCTTCAACGGAAATGTCGTTTATGTAGACAATGCTCATCTTTGACCCCCCTATGTAAATAATGATATTGTACCATTTGAACATAGAAACAACAAGTTTTTCCAGTAAGCATAAGTCTTTGACTGTAAGGAGAAATGAATGATGAAAAGAAAAGCCCGAGAATCCGCTTGTGCAGCGTACTCTCAGGCTTTTTGCTTGTTTAGTTCAGGACTTCCAGTTGTCATAAATAAATTCTTGGGTTTGTTCAATACACAATTGAGACCTTAAATGTTGAATCGGTATTTCATGCACTGTTTTATGGTCTTTTACAGACATAGCTGCTGCGGTTCCTGCTGCCTCTCCAAGTGCCATTATTGTTCGCGACAACCTGCAAGATGATGCTGCAATATGACTAAATGATGCCCCTCTGCACGCAACCATCAAGTTTTCAACTTCCTTAGTAAGCAGACAATCATATGGCACACCGTAGGGAATAACGACCTCCTTTATTTTACTATGTTGGCTATGAGTATCAAATGCATGGTCCGAAAATGCAACCGTTTCATTCTTTTTATTCTGATCTTGATATCCTGCCATAATATCGGATTCTCTCAATACATACTTTCCTTTTAATCTGTAATCCTCTCGTATACCAAGTAGAGATGCAAAGTATTTTAGTCGATAACCTGAAAACCCTTTTTCTCGTTGAAGCCAATTCCACTGTTTATATACCCTTGCCTTACAGATCTGATAGTTTTCTTCATAGGATGCATGCAGAAATTCCTCTCCATCCATTACAGGCAGTATATTTAAGTTTAAATCGCCGTCAGGATACTTATTCATAGCAACCGCCCTAGTCTCGTCAAACCACTCCTCTGCGTCTGAATCACTGACCCATTCCGGCAGATTATCCACATATTTTTCATCTACAGGAGTTACCCTTGCCACTAATGTAACTCCGTTTACCTTTGTATTTGATTGAGCCGGTGCAGATTCTTCGCCATACGTATCCCGGCTTTCCTGACCTGTTGTATATTGACAGCCACTGGCTCGTGCTAATATAATACTGCCTGAGCTATCGATAAACACCTTCGCTTTAATAAGGATGCACGTACCTTCCTTCTGTGAAACAATCTGAACCGTGTTTATCCGATTTCCTGATACAGATGCACTTAGGAATGTACAATTATACAATATCTTAACTTTTCCTGTCTGCAGCAAGTGATTTTCCATTGCATTCGCTAACGGATTAGGCTCGAAGTGCATCCTTCTCCATTTAGAACTCTCCAATCCGGACCGTCTCAGGCTGTCAGTATAAACTGCTTGTTCGTCGGCTTCAGATAACCCCCAGGGCTTATCAACACTGTAACCTTTTGTACTTTTCCCAATAAAAGCAGCACCTGGGATTCTTGATAGTTGCTCGTAAAGCATAAGATCATAATGCCTGTTTGCTATACCCGGTTCGTAACAATTAACTCCGGCAGAAGTTGAAGTTCCTCCCAGAATTGATTCCTTTTCAACTATGATAACATTTGCTCCTCTTCCCGACGCCGATGCCGCTGCCGCAAATCCTCCCGAACCACCGCCAATTATGCAAACATCGGTAGTAAGACTTATTTTATCTGTACTAAACATATATAGCTCCTTCTCAATCAGTATTGCTATCCCCCAGGCCTTCTGTAACCTATCAACCCATGAATTATCAAATCTTGCTTCATCGCAAACTGTCTCAACCGTTATCTCTATATCTTTTGTTCTACCTGAAGTAAAGTCATTCTCTATACACATAAATGGCGTCTTCAAAAACAATAACTGGAGAGTACAGAGTTATGGTGTCATATCTCTGTACTCTCCATAATAACATTTAGTTTATTTCTTCCATGCGTCGATCTGTGCTTGTTCTTCCTGGAGGATCTTTTCAAATCCTGCTGTCTTCAATTTGTCGAGGAATTCAGGCAAGTACTTTTCAGGATCCACACTGCCGGTTAACAGGCCAGGACCATATTCATCAAATACTGATAAGCATTGAGTTAATTCAGAATTAACTGCTTCAGAATTGAAGTTAAAGCCTATGAGGGGTGAAACGATTGATTCTTCGTTCATCTTTATAGTCTCTTCCCAAACACCATCTTCCTGACCGGGCTGCAGATATGTGATAAATACATTACCAAATGTCCATGATCTATTTGGCTTGTATTTTGAATCCTCAAGGATTTCAATTCTTTTTTCTGCAACTTTCTTGTAATGCTTATCTTCGATACCGAAGTTTATCATGTTATTGATTTCAACATCACTGTTGACAAGCTCCAAAAGCTTCATCGCCCTTACAGGATCACTGCTGCTCTTGGGTATAGCATTCATTGTTGCCGTAACAGATGATGTGCTAACAATTGGCTTGGCAATTTCCTGGTTCACAATCTTGTGCCCATACTGTGCTTCCCATTCTGCGTTTCCACCCGGCTTGGAGGATCTGAACAACGAAACAAGTTTACCTGTTCCTCTTTGCTGGACCCTTGCAGTAAATGTAGCGGAATCCTTTATGACATAGCCCTTCTTATACCAATCTCTCATCATAAGTATGTGTTCTTTAAATTCGTCCGTCTCATACTGGTTAATTACCTTTGTTTCAGTATCGCTAATACGAATTACACCAGGTGTGAACGCAGGTCCAATTTGCTCGAACCCATAGTAGCGCATAACATCCTCCCACATACCCTGTTTCCAACCTTCGGTCGGGATAACTGATGCATCTTCTCCAGCCTTAACTGCTGCCAGGAAAGGTTCAACATCCTGTGGTTTTTTTACTGTAGACATATCAAAATTATATTTGTTTACATAATCTTCTTGAGCTGTGAATACAGTATCTTTTGCAGCTATCTGATAGTTGATAAAACCGTAAATTTTGCCGTCTACTCTTGTAGCATCCCAGAATGCTTCAGGAATCTGTGCATATGACTTAGGTGCATACTCTGTTAGAAGGCCGTCGAGTTCTGTGAAAGCACCCTTTGCAACATCACCATAATAGTCAGCCAAGCTCGAGGAAGTAAAAACTACATCCAAAGTTTCGTTTGATGCCAGCTTGATTCTGATCTTTTCAGCATACGTACCGGGATCAATAAAATCAAGCTTTACAGTTGCATTAATTTCCGGTAGTAATCTTTTGTTCAACTCTTCTTCTACAAGAGCTGTTTCGTCTTGCGGGCTGCATCGAGTCGCCCATACAAGTTCAACTGGATCTTCCTTAGCTTCTTTCTGTTGCTCCTCAGTTTTCTCTGCCGCGATGCTCTGAGTATTTGGGGTTACCTGTTCCGTTTCTTTCTCACCACATCCTGTCAGTGCAATAGCAAACATCATTATTGCTGCTAACATAAGGCACAACATCTTTTTTGTCGGTTTTCCCATTTTTTTCATCCTTTCTATTTGTGTTATTTATTAACTGCAGCTTTCAGGCTGCCAGTTATCGAGTAATGCTTACAAGGAAATTTACCGCCTCATTATTAACCCTTAACCGCACCGACAGTCATACCCTTTGCAAAATATTTCTGGAAGAACGGGAATACAAACAACATAGGACCTACTGCTAAGACTGCCATTGCCATACGAGCCGGCTCTTTCGGGAATTCCTCAAGTCCTACCTGCATGCTGGCGTAGTATTGGAAGTTTTTCTCCATCTCCTCAATATTACTCATTACCGTATACAACATATACTGTAGAGGTCTTTTCTCCGGGCTGCTTATAAAGAGCATTGCAAGCCACCAGTCATTCCAATATCTGAAGGCGATTAAGAGGCTAACAGTTGCCAATGCCGGTTTTGACATAGGTAATATAATGTTTGTGAATATTTTCAATTCGTTTGCCCCGTCAATATATGCTGCCTCTATCATTTCCGCGGGAATAGTAGCAAAAAATGTTCGAAGGATAATGACATACAGAGCGTGCACAAGATACGGAAGAACTAATACCCAAAAATTGTCCCCCAGACGGAGGTACTGAGTAATCAATATGTACCATGGCACCAACCCGCCATTAAATAGTAATGTGAATACAACATACAGTGAAAGCGGCCTTCTGTAGATGTAATCTTTTCTTGACATAGGATAAGCAATCAAGGCCGTTAACACCAGACTTAAGCTGCCGCCTATTACCGTCATTAAAATTGACGTTATGTAGGAATCAACAAGCTGCTTAGGCTCCTTCAAAATGAACTTATATGCTTCAAAGTCTATGCGCCTGGGTATAAACCGATATCCATATTCATAGATATCTTGCATGTTAGAGAACGAAATGGAAATTACCAATATTAAGGGGGTGATACATGCCAGTGAGACACATAACAGAATAATGTTTCGCACTATTGAAGCCCCATTTACCTTATTCTTTATCACAATCACAGAATTATTATTGTTCATCCTTTTCATCATTGCAATTCCCTTTCCTATATGATCGCACTATCCGCATCAATTTTTCTTACAATAAAATTTGTAACCATAACGAGAATAAATCCTACAACTGATTGGTAAACACCTACCGCAGAGGACACGCCCACATCTCCGGTTACCCTCAAGGCTCTGTATATATATGTATCAATAACATCAACAACTGAATACAGTGAACCTGAATCTCTTGGTACAAGATAGAACTGTCCAAAATCCGAATAGAAAATCCTACCGACCTGCAGTATCACCATTACGATAATGATAGAACTTAATAGTGGAAGGGTTATATAACGAATTTGTTGCAATTTGGTTGCTCCGTCGATCTCTGCAGCTTCAAAATATGAATTGTCAATACCCATTAAGCCAGCGTAGTAAATAATAACATAATATCCCACATTTTTCCACACATATATGATGGGCATAATAAAAATCCATTTATTTGGGTCTGAATACCATAAAACCGACTCTTTTCCCATAGACTCCAAAAGGTTGTTTAGGACACCCATATCTGCATTAAAGAAGGCATATGCCACAAATGCAACGACAGACATAGACAGGAAGTATGGTGTAAACATAACTGTCTGATAGAATTTAATGAGGTGCTTTTGAGTTATTTCATAAAGGATAAGTGCTACTATGACTGCAAGTACTAAAGTAACGAAAATAAACACCATGTTATGTACGATAGTATTGCGAGTGACACGCCAAGCATACATTGATTCAAAAAAGAATTTAAAGTTTTTCATTCCTGCCCATGGACTTCCCAAAATGCCTTTATCATATTTGTAATCCTTAAACGCCAGGATCATACCGAACATGGGAGTATAATTGAATACAAAAAACAGAAGAATGCTTGGTAAAGCCATTAACGATAGTGCTTTTACTTTATTTCTTGCAAGAGGATTTCTCTTCATTCCTCTTTTTTTAGATAAAACAGACATTTACTGTGCCCCCTCAAACAATTTTCAGATTACCGTCTGAGGATAGCACATGTAATTTAAAATACATACTGTGAATATCTGAATTTTATGTATTTATTCTCTGTTAAAATTGAAAATGACAGTGAAAATTGATACTATTCGTCCTCTTTAATGGAGTATCTAAGCCTGTATTCGTTAGGCGTAACGCCATATTTTTTTTTGAATAACTTATAAAAATTGCTTTCGTTGTCGTAGCCCACTTTTTCAAAAACCTCTCTGATACTTATATCCTTCACTTTTATCAGTTCTGCCGCCTTTTCCAGCCTCACTTCATTAATTCTTGCCTGAATGGATTCACCGGAATGCTTCTTAAAAATCTTATTCAAATAGTAGACTGACTCCATTTTCAGTTTCGCCGAAATAGTCGTTAAGCTAAGGCTCTTGTCCTGATAGTTTGAATCAATAAATTCGTTGATGTACCTAACCATATTGTCGTTTTTATTATCAGCATATACTTTAACGCGATTACAGATGGTGTCAAACAATTGAGAAAAGTGCTCGTTAATGTCTTCAAGGTACTCACTGCTTACTAACTGCTGATAAAAAGTATTAAAGTTGACATTGATTTGGGTTACTGCGTTTTTATTTATATCGTCAACCAGATTGCTTATTGAATGTGTCAGGTTTAGCAATGAAACATTAAAATTCTCTATACTAGCCTCATAATGAAGAGTAATAAACTCTTGATAGTATTTATCAACTACATCCATGTTTTGAGTCATAAGTGAATCCAGCAAGTTCTTTATAGTCTCTTGCGGATAGGCAAAGCTTTTCGTAAGATGCTTTTCTATGATGTCAGCACTTTCAAGGATGCATGAGCTGCCGTAGAAGAATCTGTACTTACTTATATTATTGACGATCCTGTAATTTTCGGATAGTTTACTGACATTTGCAATAGTATCGCTGACAAATGCTGAAATAGAAAAGTTGAAATACATAGAAACGTAATTTTGTATCTCCGCTATTTTCATACGCATCTCATCTCGCGAGCTCATTCTGCTGACATCCAGCATGATAACAACCTCATCATTTCCCATATCAATGGATCCGTTTTGATCCCCAGTGGCAAATATCTCATCAGCAACATTACAAATTGCGAACTTAAATACTTTTCTGTCAGCATCATCCAGCTTCAGGAACTTATTGAAATAGTCAATTTTAAAGCTTATCAATACAAATTCTGAACTAAAGTTCAATAATTCATACAGCTGTGTAAAGTTATTCTTCAGATAATGGTTGGAGGTGTAGTTATTGTCCAGTAGCATTGACTTAATGACATCCTTCTTTAGCATGATCTCTGCGGATTCCCTTAACATCGCATAGTCTTCCACCTTTGATGCAGACAGATTAAACACATTAGACAAGTATTTCATGTCATCGCCGGGATATTCAATAGCTGCATCCTGTGACATTTTCTCTCTCACGTTTCCAACAAGCTTTCTTAGAGGACGGTACATTCTTGAGCTAATTACAATTGATAAAAGGACTGCAAAAAATGCAAATATTAATGCGACTGCCATAGTCTTATGCTTCATCACATTTATATATTCAAACACAGTATCATAGTCTTCTTCCAGTATTAATATCCACTGAGTATCCGGAATTGACGAATACGTTATAACTTTTTTCTCACCGCCCACATATTCAATATTACTTGACTCCTTTGAGGGGCTATTCAGAATTTTATCTACATATTCGAAAGTAAGAAAATCATGCAATTTGAACTGGGATGAAGCGTCAGAAATTACATGGCCCTCATTGTTGATGATGAAAGCATTTGAACCCGGCTTTCTTAGCTGCTTTAATGCCTGTTTCAGCCAATCAAGTTTTATGTTTACAACAAAAGCTCCATTCAGAGCTCCTGTTTCGTCGATTGAATCATACATATAATAGGTTAAAACTTCAGTTTCTTCATAATTATTGTCTTTCGACAATGTCCTCGGCACCGGTACAAGATAAGATAATTTAGCCTTGCTTCTTATCTTCTCTATTACATCTATATCATTATAGGAGACTCCCCTTGTTGTTGAGTAGAACATATCCAGCTCCTTGTTGTAGACAACAGCTGAATGAACATAATTATTACTCATAACAACCGTATTGAATCGATTGATATATTTCTGAACATCAAATTCCGAGACATTTTTTGATATCATAAGTTGCCGGATATCTGAATTAAAATACTGCGTAATGCAAAAATTACTTGCAGACTCGCTTACATACTTAATGTTGTAGCTAAGCTGTGAAACAATCTTTTTATTGTAATCATATGTAATATCAAGCCCGGTTTTTTCAAAATTCACATAGATTACCTGGGACAATATGAACACAGTGAATAGCATTGCCAAAGTAATATATGCCAAATATTTAATAAAAGTTCTGGAGACCTTCTTAAAGAGCTTCATTGTCTACTCCTTTGGTCATAGGATACAGGTAAACAGAGATTATCCGATATACTCGAATATCGGTTTAAGTGTTCTGTTAATAACATTTTAACACAGATTCTCATAGCAATTTGATTATTTTTAAATGGAGTCACAAACAATTATAGAATATTCCATGACATATGTCAAGGTTGTAAAATATGCCTTACAAAACCTTGCCTTTCATAGAAATTGCGTAGTTTGGGCGAAGAGCATGAGTATCAAAGCGGAGAGTCATCCTCTTCCCTGTCCTACTTCAAAAAAACCCGAGAATTCGCTTGTTCAGCGCACTCTCAGGCTTTTATCTGTTTTCTTCAGGCCATTTTCTTTATATCTTGGTTTTATTAACCACCAATCTGTTTTGCTACTTCTTCTGCAAAATTCTCTTCCTTCTTTTCAAGTCCTTCTCCTCTTTCAAACCTTGCAAACCGTCTTACACTGATGTTCTCACCAATCGTTGCAACCTTTTCCGTAACCAGCTGCCTGATTGTCTTATCAGGATCCTTGATCCACGCCTGCTCGAGAAGGCATACTTCCTTGTAGTATTTTTCAATTCTGCCTTCTACCATCTTCTCTATGATTTTCTCAGGTTTGCCTTCATTCCTGGCCTGTGCTCTGAGTATGTTCATTTCTTTTTCGAGTACTTCCGTAGGAACCTCTTCCTTGTTGACATATTCAGGCTTTGCTGCAGCAATCTGCATTGCAATGTCTTTGACCAGCTGCTTGAAATCTTCATTATTTGCTGCAAAGTCTGTCTCAATATTGACCTCAACAAGTACGCCTATTCTGCCATTTCCATGTATGTAAGAATCAACAAGTCCTTCTGCTGCTATTCTTCCGGATTTCTTTGCAGCAGCCGCAAGCCCTTTTTCTCTCAACAATTCAATCGCTTTATCAATATTGCCTTCTGCTTCAGTCAGAGCCTTTTTACAATCCATCATTCCTGCTCCGGTTCTTTCGCGGAGTTGTTTTACCATATCAGCAGTAATCATCCAAATTCCTCCAAACAATAATAATCATATTATTAGCCAATTATACCGGCCATTATTCCTATCAGATTCACTTCACAGTATTTCAATAAGCCCGGTCCCGGTTTACGGAACCGAGCTCCTTATGATACCGTCTCGT
>JAEZLF010000207.1 GCA_023435925.1 Bacillota bacterium | reverse complement strand
GATCCGCTCCGGGATGAAGGGGAGGCTTATGGAATACGTTTGAAGGAATTTGGCAATCATGTGAAAATGCATCGTATGAAAGATGCGGTTCATGGCTTTTTTTCACGACCATGGGAGTCGGAGTATGTTGTCAGGAGCTATGAAATCATAAACTGGTTTTTAAGCTGTTGCAAGGACAAAAGCGAGGAATTGATATGAATCAGGCGAAAAGAGTGGAATGGAGCAGACTGGATAACGCTTCCAAGATTTTTCCGGCGACCTATAGCGACAAAGATCCCAAGGTGTTCCGGATTGCCTGTGAGATGTTTGAAGCGGTTGATCCCGAAGCTTTGCAAGGTGCGCTGGATGCCGCAATGGAAAGGTTCCCTTTCTACAGATCCATTTTGAGAAGGGGTATATTCTGGTATTATTTTGAAAGCGGCGATATCCGCCCGATGGTTGAAAAGGAAGAGTTGCCTGTATGTGCACCCATCTACAGAAAAGATAAGAAGAGTTTATTATTCCGTGTGTCTTACTACAAAAAAAGAATCAATCTGGAAGTATTTCATGCGCTTTCCGACGGGACAGGTGCTTTTTGGTTTATGACAACACTGGTACATCATTATTTATTGCTTCGGCATAAGGATGAATTTGCGGGTGTAACACCGGATTTGAGCTATAGTGCATCGGTAAGCGAGAAAATGGATGACAGCTTCAGCAGGCATTATCCGGGCAAAAATTCTCGAAAGCCGGCAGCACGGGAGCATAAAAAAGAGAAGGTCGAAAAAGCATACCACATCCGGGGAACCAGACTGGATGAAAACAGGGTAAGTGTAATAGAAGGCGCAATGTCTGCTGCGGCAGTTCTGGGGGAGGCTCATAAATATCATACAACGCTGACCATCTTTCTGTCATCCCTGCTGATTAATGCTATTTACCAGGAGATGCCCATACGCAGAAGAAAAAATCCGGTAGTTTTGTCGGTTCCTATTAATCTTCGGCAGTTTTTTAAGTCGGTGACAGCAAGAAACTTTTTCAGCACAATGAATATCGGGTATCGGTTCAGGGATGAAGGTACGAGCCTGCAGGATATTATCGGCAGTGTAAGCGAGAGCTTCCGGCAGGAGCTGGCGGAGGAAAGACTGCACGAACAGTTAAACTGGTTGATGTCTCTTGAAATGAATCCCTTTGCCAGGATTGCTCCATTGCCATTGAAGGATTTTTCGATCCGGATGGTCAAAAATATAAAAGACCGGGGAGTCACTGCAGCGATTTCCAATGTAGGGAGGATTTCCATGCCTCCGGAATTTGGCAGGTATATACGGCAGTTTAGTGTTATACCGAATGTGAAAAGGCCTCAGATGGCAATTTGCACCTATGGGGATCGGCTGGTTGTAAGCTTTGCTTCACCATACCGGGAAACGGAAATTCAGAGAACATTTTTTGAATCACTTTCCCAAATGGGAATAAAGGTGGAGATTTCGTCCAACATGTAAGGGCAGAGTTCACTGTATCAGTTCAATGCGTTTTTTAGGAGTGTAGTGCAATGGTATTATGTAATCACTGTAAGGTTTATATCCGGGACAGTAAAGAAAAGTGTCCCCTGTGTGGAAATATACTGCCGGAGGACAGCAGAAGTGACAATGATATTTATCCCGTCATACGGCCATCCTTTGAGAGACATTTTGTTATCCGCATTTTGGTATTTATCTCCATTGTTGCGATTGTGGCCAGCTACGTGGTTTATGAAATGCTGCCAACCAGTATCAACTGGCCTATGTTTGTTATTTTCGGCCTGCTCAGTATGTGGCTCAGCCTGAGTGAGGTTCTGCGTAAAAGGAATAATATTACAAAGTCCATCATGTGGCAGGTTCTGATCGTGTCATTGTTAACCATCCTTTGGGACTGGAGAATTGGATGGAGGGGGTGGTCACTGGACTATGCTGTCCCGATGTTATGTGTTACAGCCATACTGGTCATGTATATAACAGCCAAGATCATGAGACTCAGCGCCAGAAATTACATTTCATATTTCCTGCTGGGCGGCCTGTTTGGCATTATCCCGGTTTTATTTATTCTGTTTGATCTGGTCAACGTGGCCTATCCATCCATGATATCTGTGGCAGCAAGTATAATATTTTTATCTGCCATTCTCATTTTCCAAGGGGAAAACATCAAAGCGGAGCTGCAAAAAAAGATGCATATATAGCTTATATGCATCTTTAGCCGGTAAATGAATAGATATCGATTAGTTTTCCAGTGCCTGGCGGATATCCTCTATGATATCGTCTACATTCTCGATGCCGACAGATAATCGAATCATGTCGGGTTCAATACCAGCTGCAAGCAGCTGCTCATCGGACATTTGCCTGTGGGTTGAGCTGGCTGGATGGAGTACGGCAGTTCTTGCATCCGCTACGTGAACAACGATTGCTGCAAGCTTCAGACTGTCCATGAAACGAATCGCAGCTTCACGACCGCCCTTTATTCTGAAGGATATTACGCCGGAGCAGCCATTAGGTAAATAGGTATTCGCCAGCTCATGGTACTTGTCGGTTTTTAATGACGGGTAGCTAACTGAAATAATTTTGTCATTTTGAGCAAGGTACTCTGCTACCTTTTGGGCATTGGTACAGTGCCTTTCCATTCGCAGATGCAGCGTTTCCAGTCCGAGATTGGTTAAAAAAGCGTTCATTGGGCTCATACAGCTTCCCAGGTCTCTCATATACTGTAGTCTGGCCTTGGCTATGTAAGCCGCTTTACCGTAGGATTCCGAGTAGATGATTCCGTGATAGGATGGATCAGGTTCTGTCATGAAAGGGAAATTCCCGTTTGTCCAGTCAAAGTTTCCGGAATCAACGACAACTCCGCCAACACTTACTGCGTGTCCATCCATGTATTTTGTGGTGGAATGAGTGACGATGTCGGCTCCGTATTCGATAGGCCGCAGTAATATAGGTGTTGCAAAGGTGTTGTCCACAATCAGCGGCACACCGTTTTTATGTGCAATACGAGCAAACTTCCGGACGTCCAGTACGCTGATCTGGGGGTTTGCAATCGTTTCGCCGAACAGTGCTTTGGTGTTAGGCCGGAAAGCCTCCTGGAGTTCTTCCTCTGAGCTGTCCTGGTCAACAAAGGTTACTTCAAGGCCCATTTTTTTCAGGGTTACGGCAAATAGATTAAAGGTTCCGCCATATATGCTACTGGAAGAAACAATATGATCCCCGCTCTGGCAAATATTCATGATAGCAATCATAGTTGCCGATTGCCCTGAAGAAGTGCACAGTGCGCCAACTCCACCCTCAAGGGCTGCTATTTTTTCTTCAACGCAGGAGACAGTTGGATTGCTGATCCTGGAGTACATGTGGCCTTCTGCGGTTTGATCAAATAGTGCGGCAACGTGTTCGGTTGAATCATATTTATAAGTAGTACTCTGGAATATCGGCAGTACGCGGGTATCTCCATTTTGCGGTTTGTAGCCTTCCTGCAGACATTTGGTTTCAATTTTCCATGAACTCATTTCAGTCACTCCTTATTTTAATTTACTGTTGCAATGATATGAATTGTAGTGTATTGATCGGCTGCAATAATGTACTTGCAGCATATTATAACGTTGAATCGATAATATAACAATCATTTCTCAATCGTCAAGTGTAATATTCACAAAGACAAGAGTACGGGTGTTTGATATAATGAAAGGGGACACCAATATAGTGATAGGGGACACCAATATAGTGATAGGGGACACCCCTCTCCGTCCAAAGGACTATGGTTCGAGGAATGTCCCCTTTGATTACCAATGGACTGTGGTCTGGGGAATGTCCTCTTTTGATTTGTGTTGAAAAGTTATAGTTATAGAAATTTGAGGGATAAGGTTGATAGATATGAAAAATATAAAGCACATAAAAAACCTATTTTATTATTCAACGGGCATTGGGAAAATAGGAATTGCAGATAATGAGGAAGCAATCACCAGCGTATATTTTGCCGGTGAAAATGATCCGCAGTATGAAGAGAATGTACATATCAATGAAACCGGACTGATCAGGGAAGCGGCAGCGCAGCTTATAGATTATCTTGACGGAAAGCGCAGGGCATTCGAGGTTCCCATTGCGATGAATGGGACGGAATTTCAACAAGCTGTGTGGAATGCACTGAGGGAGATTCCCTACGGAGAAACCAGAAGCTACAGACAGATTGCTGAAAGGATAGGACGACCCAAGGCATGTCGGGCAGTTGGCATGGCCAACAACAGAAACCCTGTTGCCATTATTGTTCCATGCCATCGTGTAATCGGTGCAGATGGGTCATTGGTGGGTTATGGAGGCGGACTTGACATCAAGGTAAGGCTCCTCAAGCTGGAAAAGCAGCATGTAATGGGTTGAAGCAACGGATAAGGTTTTCATTTTATTGTATAGGCGGGAGGACTCACAAATGTTTCACATAGGCTGTCATTTATCTGCTTCAAAAGGCTATACTCATATGGTGAAAGAGGCTCTGAATATCGGTGCGGACACATTTCAATTTTTCACCCGGAATCCCCGGGGCGGTAAAGCAAAGGACATTGATGAAAAGGATGTTTCAGCATTTCTTGAGATTACCCGGGAAAATCATTTCGCCCCGATCCTTGCGCATGCTCCATACACATTGAACCCGTGCTCTGCTGATGAACGGGTCAAGGCTTTTGCACACGAGGTCATGACAGATGACCTGATGCGGATGGAATACACGCCCAACAGCTATTATAATTTTCACCCCGGCAGCCATGTGGGTCAGGGGATCGAGAAGGGTATTGAACTGATTGCAGAGATGCTAAATAAGATTTTGATACCGGAGCAAACGACAATCGTTCTGCTGGAAACAATGTCTGGAAAGGGCAGCGAGGTTGGCGGTACTTTTAAAGAACTTAGACAGATTATCGACAAAGTGAACCTCAACGAAAAAATAGGCGTTTGCCTGGATACCTGCCATATCCATGATGCAGGTTATGATATCGTAAACGATCTGGACGGCGTGCTCGCTGAATTTGACAGAATCATCGGCCTTGAGAGGCTGTATGCCATTCATCTGAATGACAGCAAGAATCCTTTTGACAGTCACAAGGATCGCCATGAAAAAATCGGACAGGGCAAGCTGGGCCTTGAAACCATTATTCGCGTGATTAATCATCCAAGGCTTCGCCACCTGCTTTTTCTCCTTGAAACACCCAATGAGGTGGAGGGCTATGCAGAGGAAATCAAGCTGCTGCGCAGTTTGTATACCGAATAGATTATAATCAAACGCATGTGCTTACCGGACAGAGCTGCAGCCTGCCGGAAGCGTGTGGATAAAAGTCTTATGGTTCACAACAGCTTCCGGATTGTGAAGTTGTCCTCCAGCAGCACCCAGTTTTCGGGGAAGGGGAAGCCTAACGCCCAATAACTGATGCCTCCTAAGCCATACGCTTTGACGGTATCAAATTTTGCCTGAGCACTGCGGGCATCTTCAAACCAGACTTCATGGAGCCTTCCCTGACTATCTCTGTAGCGATAGAAGGGCGATTGGGCAACACTGTCATATTGAATGACAGCACCATACCGGATAGCTCTTTCAATAGCATCCTTATTGCTAAAGGTCTCAGCCTCCTGCCCCTGGACATGAGGAAGCAGCCAATCCCGGGCATAGATTTGAAACCCGAAGAATATTTTTTTCCTGGGTATAACAGTAACGGCATAGTCCAGGACACGCCTGATCTGGTCTATAGGGGATATGGCTCTCGGCGGGCCGAGGCGATACCCCCATTCATAGGTCATCAATATAACAAAATCAAGGATCCTTCCATGAGCGGGATAGTCATGTGCTTCATAGAGCAATCCGGCTTGCTCGGCGCTTACCTTCGGGGCTAATGCGCTTGAAACGAAGTAACCGGCCGGGTGTAAACGATCTACTGCAAGCTGTATAAACCGGTTGTAATTTTCCCGGTCTGCCGGGAGCACATTTTCAAAATCGATATTTAACCCCATGTAGCCCTTTTGATCCATGATCGTCATAATATTAGCAAGCAGCCGGTCAACAACCTGAAGATTGCTCAAAACTGCGTGTGCCAGATTTTCGCCTAATTCTGTTGATGTAAAATTGGTGATGCACATCATTGGTACTACCCTCTCGGCATAAGCCGCATTCACAGCGGGAAGATCATCGATAGGCTCCAGATCCCCATTTTCCATGATCCTGTATGCAAAGGGACCAAGATAGGTCAGATGTCGGCCGACCTCCCGGACAATGGGGGCTGCTCGCGCTCCAAGAATGTATATATAGCCGTTAACATCCATCACGGGTCTCTGCTTAATAGGAATCGTGAGCACAGTTCCCGGATAGATGAGATTTGGATTTTCTATTTGATTGACTTTCATAAGCGTATTCAGTGATACACCATACCTTTGGGCTATCTGCCACAGGGTTTCTCCGGGCTGGACAATGTGCCTGGGTGCGGGAATTAACAGCAGATCTCCAGGACGGATGCTGTTCGGATTGGGGATCGGATTATACTGAAGTATTGCCTGTACGGTGACGCCATAGGTCTGTGCAATTTTCCACAGGGTATCACCCGACCTGACAGTGTAGTAAGTAGCCTCTATCGGAATAACCAACGCCTGACCAATCACCAGTTGACCGGGAGACGAAAGCCCATTTGCAGTTACAATACTTGAGACTGTAACACGGTAATAGGATGCAATTTTCCAAAGAGATTCACCTGACTGAACAACATGTATAATCATAGGATCAATCCTTTATTTTTTCGATATTAATAGCTTATTCATTGTGCTACCAATGAGTTACTGTTCTATGCCGCTAATCTTGTATACAAGGTAAATGGGGGCGGCAGAGATTCAACTTCAATAGGGTAATTATTAACCTTAATTTGTAATTTGTTCAGATGATTTGTGTGGAAATATTGATAACAATCCATATTCTTATCCGAAATGAACATGTTTTATTGACATGGTATGAGGTTCATGATATTCTAAGCTCAAACTTGTATACAAGCAAGCGGGAACGGAGGTATACATGCAACATAGTGATATTTACGACATTTTAAAAAGTGAGATTTTGAATCTTCAGCTTTTACCGGGACAGATGATTTCAGAAAATGCCATTGCGAAACGGTTCAATGTTTCACGCACCCCGGTCCGTTCCGTTTTTGATCATCTGGTAAAGGACGATCTTTTGGAGGTCATACCGAAAAAAGGCACATTTGTCACATTGCTTGATTTGGATGCCATCGATCAGATTATCTATATGCGTGCAAGAGTTGAAATCGGTATCATGACAATGCTTGCGAAGCACCCGGATCCGGTTGTCTTTGAAAAGCTTCGCGAAAACCTGAATCAACTGGAGCAGGCATTGAAATCCGGCATTACACCTGATGAATTCTACGAAATAGACAGTAAATTTCACGAGCTTTGTATGATAGCTGCCAACAAGCATATGCTATGGTCGATTATCCAAAAGCTGAATGTTCACTATACACGATACAGGATGCTGGACTATGTCGCCACACACAGGTTTGGAGTTCTGTACCAGGAGCACTGTATATTGCTTGACTGCATGGTGAATGGACGGGTAGATAAAATAGAAAAGTATGTTACAGAGCATTTGTGCGGAAGCTTTGTCAGCATCGGAAACCGGCTTACTACGGAGTTTAGGGATTATTTTGCGGAAAGCCAGCGGTCGATTTTCGATATTTTGGGGGACATCTACACGATGATCCGTATGGCAAATGAAAGCAGCAAAGATGAAAGCAGTAAAGATGTAAGCGGCAAAAAATAACAGCAAGGATGAAAAGGTTAAGAATGAAAGCACTATAAATTTAATCAAATTTAATTAGGCAGGTAAACTACTACTATTACTATCATTATTAATGGAGGAGGATTATTTATAATGGATATTCGTTATTCAGCAAATCCGGAAGATTTTAAACATTACACAACACAGGAGACCCGCAAAGAGTTCCTGATCGAAAAGCTCTTTGAAGCAGATCAGATGACTGCTGTTTACTCTCATGTAGACCGAATGGTCACATTAGGCTGCATGCCTGTAACAGAAGAAGTGGCCATTGACAAGGGCATTGACTGCTGGGCGAATTTTGGAACCAAGTTCTTTCTGGAACGCCGGGAAATCGGTATTTTCAACATTGGAGGAGATGGCTCCATAACTGCTGACGGTACTGTTTACGAAATGGGGTTTGAAGACTGTCTGTACATAACCATGGGTACGGAAAAGGTAACTTTTATGAGCAAGGATGCTGCCAAGCCTGCAAAATTTTATATGGTTTCCGCGCCTGCTCACAAGCCTTGTAAAACAACCTTTATACCTATAAGCAAAGCGGCAAAGCGTCCGCTGGGCTCGCTGGAGACCTCAAATGCCCGTACCATCAACCAGTTTATCCATCCGGATGTTCTGGAAACCTGCCAGCTTTCCATGGGACTTACCTGTCTGGAGCCGGGCAGTGTCTGGAACACCATGCCGGCTCATACCCATGAGCGCCGCATGGAGGTCTACATGTACTTTAACCTGCCGGCGAACAACATTGTATTCCACATGATGGGTCAGAGCAATGAAACCCGCCATATCGTCATGCAGAACGAGCAGGCGGTCATTGGACCTTCCTGGAGCATCCATGCCGGCTGCGGGACCTGCGCATATCATTTTATCTGGGCTATGGGCGGTGAAAACAAGGCTTTCGATGACATGGACAATATTGCTATCTCCGACCTGCGATAAGAAAAAAGTGATCAGCCATAAAACGGAAAACGGCAGCAGAGCCGCTATATGCAGAAAGCAGTTCAAAATAATACAGTAGAGTACAGTATAATACAGGAGGGATATTCATGGATATTCAAGGCAAGTTTTCGTTAAAAGGTAAAATAGCACTCGTAACAGGTGCTTCATATGGTATCGGCTTTGCTATTGCAAAAGGGTATGCCGATTCCGGTGCAACCATTGTGTTCAATGATATCAACCAGGAGTTGGTGGATAAAGGGCTTGCATCCTACAAGCAGGAGGGCATAGACGCAAAAGGGTATGTATGTGATGTGACAGATGAGGATCAGGTAAATGACCTGATCGCAAAAATCGAGAAGGAAGTCGGCGTGGTTGATATCTTGGTCAATAATGCCGGTATTATCATGCGCATTCCCATGGTTGAAATGTCTGCAAAGGATTTCCGCAGGGTCATTGACATTGACCTGAACGGACCGTTTATCATGTCCAAAGCGGTCATACCGTCTATGATCAAAAAAGGCCGCGGAAAGATCATCAATGTTTGCTCGATGATGAGCGAGCTGGGCAGAGAGACGGTTTCTGCCTATGCGGCAGCTAAGGGCGGACTGAAAATGCTTACTAAAAATATTGCTTCTGAATATGGTGAATTCAATATCCAGTGCAACGGCATCGGCCCGGGATATATTGAAACACCGCAGACGGAACCTCTGCGTGTGGAAGGGCACCCCTTCAATAACTTTATTATTTCAAAAACACCGGCGGCCCGCTGGGGTACTACGGAGGATCTTGTAGGACCTGCTGTGTTCCTGGCATCGGAGGCATCGGATTTTGTAAACGGCCACATTTTGTATGTGGATGGCGGTATTTTAGCTTATATCGGAAAGCAGCCGAAATAGAGGACAGAAACGTAAAGGATATCCCACATCTGGTGGCACCTTGCATAAATAACCGGACTCATATCACAAGGCTCTAGCCATAAAGATCTTGCTGCAGCATATTACTTGCAGCAGGGTCTTTTTTTGGCGATATTAACTCCCATTTACTTTTTATTAATCAATTGTTTACAAAATGTTTAAACAGATATACTACAATAATAAATGGGAAAGGAGTAATATATAAACTGTGGTTGCAGACATATCCACTAAATGAGCGTACATCAGGATATGATTCTGCATAACCATACGTACAGAAAAAGATATAAGAAAAAAGGAACAAATGGAGGAATGAAGTATGAGAATTTTGGTTGCAATCATGCTGCTGCTGTCTCTTCTGCTGGTTCCGGCAGGCTGCGGACAGACTGCGGAGAAGGACGATGACGAACTATTTATGGAGAAATATGAAACACCGGAAAATTTGAAGCAGGTTCCCGTTAAATTTGTGTTTCCCGGTACGGAGCCGAAGAACTGGAACCTGGTTAAAAAGGAGATCGAGAGCCGGTCCGCTGATGAGGTCAATGCTATCCTCGATTTTAAGTGGGTCGAGATGCAGCAGTACATACAGGAAATGTCGACGCTTGATGCATCGGGGGAGGTTATTGATGCATTTTGTCTCGGGAAACCGGATTCCTATCTTCCAGATTTCGTTAAGCTTGCCCGTGAGGGGAAATTAAAGGATATCACGACCTTGTTCCCCGAGAATGCTCCTTCACTGTTCTCGAAATTTTCCCAGGCAGAGCTTGATTATGCGAAAGCGGATGGTAAAATCTATGCCGTACCATCGATGGAGCCGACAGCATATTGTACCTATCTGATGGTTGACGATGCACTGCACAAAAAGTATAACATACCTGAAATTACAACGCTGGATCATTATGAACAATATCTGAAGGCGATAAAAGAAAATGAGCCGGATCTCATTCCCGGAACGATTGCAAATGTTGTAAATACAATGAATTTGTTTGCCAGAGCTTTTGATTATGTTATTGTTGATGATGTACAGAAGCTTGTGTATAAGTGGAATGATCCGGATATGAAGCTTATGGCATGGGAACAGACACCGGAATTTCTTCAGGCTGTATCAAAGATTAGCAGTTGGCAGGAAAAAGGCTATGTGAAATTTCATGAAGCCGACCAAACGAAGATTACCTCTTTTATTTATTATGGAGCTTTATACCCTCCCTCTGAAGAAACTACGACAATGACATTTTCGACATCCGGCGGCGATTTCACTGAGTCCAATCCATTGAGGGTCTTCTACCTTTATCCGGAGAAAAAGGTACAGCGGGATAATTCCATGGGATCCTTCTTCTTTAACGGCTCCTTCGTTTTCCCGTCGGTATCCGCAAACACGGAAAGGGCATTACGTTATCTGGATTGGGTCCATAGGAGCAAGGAGAATTATTATCTTGTCATGTATGGGATCGAAGGTACGGACTATGTACTGAATAGCGGTTTTCCCACTTTCCCGGAGGGGATGGATTACAATAGCCGTTCATATATGTATTGGGACGGCTACTGGGCATTTAACAGCCTGGAATATGCTCCGGAGATGCCGGACGCATACGGCAGCGGTCTTAATTCCCAAAAAGAGTTTCTTGACAAGTACTCTATGTATGCTCCTCATGGTGCTTTTTATCCGAACTACAAAACGATTCAGGAGGCCGCTGATAAAAGGAAGGCTGCCTTTATGAAGTTTGAAATGCAGCTGAGCATGGGAGAGATCAATGATGTCAGCCTGGTATCAGACTTTATCGGGAATATGAAGGAGCTGGGCTCGGACAATCTGGTTGCAGAAGTTCAAAAGCAGATGAAGGGAAAATAGCGAGGCGTTAAAACGTGGTGCTGTCTCAAGATAACATCATTGGATACAAACGGATTGCAGTATATTGGGGGCATTAGAATAAACACGAGCTTAAGCAAAATCAAATCGATGCCTCAACAAAGAAGACCAGCTATTTCAAGCCAAATAGCGCTTGAATAGGACTGGTCTTTCTTTTTACCACCGCTTGAGGTGGGTACTCAAAACTTATGTTGGTAAAAATAATTAACCTAAAGTTAATATGTTAATAATTTAATATTAAATTTACTCGTTTATGATAAGCAATATACAAAATAATCAAACGAATAAACTAAGAAAATGCAGGAGGAATGTTTCTATGAGAAAGTTCTTTTTATTGAAACGAACAGCAATCATTGTGTTGGTGATAGCTATGTTAATGATGGTATTCACTGGATGCCAGAAAGCTGAAGATTCCAATAATCAGGCATCAACAGCAGTAAATCAAACTACCGCTGGGCAATCTAAAGCTGCAGAGACGGAAGAAACAGCGGCAAAGCTCGAAGGTAAGGTAATCATTGATGGTTCCGGCACCGTATATCCATTAATGGCTAGCATCGCCGAAGAATATATGATCAATGTGCAGCCCGATGTCAGCGTACAGGTTGGAAGAGCCGGTTCCAGCGCTGGTTTCAAAAAATTCATACCCGGTGAGATCGACTTTTCCGATGCATCAAGAAAAATTAAAGATGAAGAAGCAGAAAGCCTCAAAACAAGCGGAATCGAGTACATGGAATTCAAACTGGCTCTTGACGGTTTAACTATGGTAATCAATAAGGAAAATACATGGGCACAGGAAATGAAAAAAGAAGAAGTCATCGACATGTATTTATCAGGGAAGTACAAAGCAGATGATAAAGTTCTCTGGTCTGATATCCGCTCTGATTGGCCGAAGGAAGAGATCAAATTCTATGGACCCAATGAAAACCATGGAACCTATGAATTCTTTCATGAGACAATTCTCAAAAAAGCCGATATGGTAAAAACAGCTAACCTGCAGCAGGAGTATTCAACCTTGGTTGACCTGGTATCCAACGATAAAAACGCGATTGCTTTCTTCGGATTCGGCTATTACATGAACAACACCGACAAGCTTACTGCGGTTAAGGTAGACTTCGGAAGCGGCCCGATAGAACCCACGGTAGAGACCATTGGTGAAGACCTTCCATATGCAGAATTTACCCGTCCGGTATTCACATACCTGAACGTAAATTATGCGAAGGAAAAACCTCAGGTACTGGACTATGCCAAGTTTGTTGTATCTGCGGGCGGCGCTAAGAAATTAGCGGGTGCAAATGGCTTTGCTCCACTTCCTGATGCTACGTACGCTGAATATCAGCAGCAGCTGGAAGCAATTAAGTAGAATTTACACCAAATAGGAAGCTGATATATATTGAACAACGTCATAGTCCCCCATTGACGTTGTTCAAACGCCACGTTTAGACGTGGCGCACGAGTGTAGCGTAGGGCGAATTCATTTTGCCCGTAGCGAGGGGGTATGGGGGCTTGCCCCCATTAGAAATTGAATAGAAATAGACGGGGAGACATGATCCTTCCCGTCTATTTTTATCTAAACTCAAGGTGATGTAAAAACCAGAGTGGACGATAGCATTCATCAGTGATGCGCCTGGGCCTCTGCTTTCGTCTTATGAACCGTACCGTGCGGATGCTGGGGCGGTGCATAGATCGAGTATAGCTTCAGAGGTCTGCAGCCTGTATTAATAAGATTATGCCATTTGTCTGCCGGTATAATGAATGCGAAATCATTACATACATTTGCCCGATAATCCAGCTTGTCTTTACTATCTCCCATCAGTACAAGGCCTTGGCCATCTTCAATCCGTATGAACTGATCATTATTGGGATGAATCTCCAGGCCAATATCTTCCCCGACGTTGATACTCATTAATGTAAGCTGTAAATACTTACCGGTCCATAAAGCGGTTCGGAATGTATTATTCTGTATAGTGGCTTCTTCAATATTTATTGCAAACGGTTCCGGTCCATAGTCTTTTAAATAATAATGGTTCATTGGTGTGTTTACCATGTAAGGGCACTGAAACATTGGATAAACAGGATACATATTGCTCATTCCTTTCACAGGATTATAACGCCTTAGTTCAAAATGAAACTTTTCGTTTGTAGAAAAATTTCATTTCATCAGCGGCGTTTCAACGAGTGCTAGTCGCAAGCAAAGCTTGCTTTCGCCTCGTTATTATTATCCTATGCTTTATGTAAAGCAGATGTGCCGGCATCTCATCATATGTAATCTGGATTTTTTTCTATGTAATTCGTTGCCTTTTTGCTATGAGATCTGCAGCAGTGATCATTCGTTTCTGCCTTGCAGCGACTTAAGCATTTGATTGATCTTGCTGGCATCCTTCTTATCAGATTGCCAGCTTATCAAGCTGACTGTAAGATAAACGATAAAAATTGTCAGACTAAAAAATGCTGCGTCGGCAAGGTCATGAAGCACATCGAACCAAAACCCGAACCCTATTAGCATCGCTTCCAGCACAATGAAGTGAAGCACCTTGCGCACAAGAGCCTGCCGAAACGACAACTCCTTGGGTGAATACGTAATTAACGAGGGCAGGAGGCTGATTAGCCCGAAAATTAACGGTGAAAAGAACGCTTCATAGCCAAATCTTGCCGTCGGGTCAAGAGCCTGTCCAAGTACAGCCATTGCTGCCGTCACGCATGTGGTAATGATAAAGTAGTCCATCAGACAGCTTTTCAAAAAAGACTTAAAGTTCATACGCTTTCACCCAACAATCGTTTTTTTAGTTCCGGCACATATTGCCGGGAAATGATGACTTCCTCACCGCTAAACAGTGTTGCCGAAAACCGTCCATTCAAGATGGGACGCACGTTATCGATTTTTGTCAGATTGATTACGAAGGATTTTGAGCACCTGAAAAATTTTCGATTCTCATACAGCGCGGCAAATTCGTAAAGCTTGAACTTGAGTTCGTATACTTTTTTCGCTGTGTAGGCAAAAACCCTGTTATCAACCGCCTCCACAAAAAATATATCCTGCAGGGGAACCTGGCTTGCCTTTTCATCAACATATCCTGCAAGTGTATCACCGGTGGATTTTACAAAGCTGACAATGCTTTTTACATTCTCGGTCACTTCATAACATTGGATAATAACCCGTTCTTCCATATCCTCACGTATCTGCTTCACAAAAACATTCAAATGGACACCTTCATCATCTGGCCACAAGCCTTTTTTGTATGCTTTCCACCGATATGATAGCATACTTCCGGCACCACCAGCAAGTGGCTTTGTAACCGAATTTGAACAACGTCAGTGGTGGATTACAATCCCCCACTGACGTTGTTCAAACGCCACGTTTAGACGTGGCGCACGAAGTGTAGCGTAGGGCGAATTCATTTTGCCCGTAGCGAGGGGGTATGGGGGCTTGCCCCCATTAGAAATTGAAGCGGAGTGTGTGTGGCCCAACGTATAACGGAATACCGGTTAATATTCTGTCTGCAAATGCAGCTTTCCTGAATCTTTGAGAGTGTTGTCGAAAAACTCCAGCACCACCTGGTTCATAGTCTTAATACAATAACGGCTGTCGGCCTCGCCAGTACCCAGCATGTGGGCCAGCGCCGGTGAAAAGAGAGGCAAATCGGTAAAATTCAGGTGCCCTGAGCCGCGAATCACGATATCATAAGCCCTTTTCGCATAGGTGGAGGCATAAATATTATTATATTCCGTACCGGATTGGAGAGCATCCTCATAATGACTGTCGTTGTAAAGGTTCAGCAAAGGAACAGGATAGGGTTCTGGGTTCAGAACGGACTGTCCATTTTCTAACCTAATTTCCTCTCCAATCATCGTGCCGTCGATTACGATCACAGCATCTACATCTTGACGTTCCCGTCCAAGCTGTGCGGCTGTTGCACCGCCGAGGGAATGGCCGGAAAGCCCGATTTTTTCTGTGTTAATTATTGAATTAATGAATTCCGGTATTTCTCTGGTAGAGTTTTTGAGAACGCTGTCTATCACAAAATCCATATCGCCGGTACGCAGATCCAACCATTCATGGGTCTTACGATAGGTTGTCGCTTGGTCATAAGCATTGTTTGTGATATTTATGGCGTCATTGAGGAATTCTGTATTAACCAATGTGCTGCTGCCATCCGTGTGTTGCGCAAAGAAGGCGTGATAGCTGTGGTCAATGCTGCATACCACATACCCGTTGCTGGCAAGATCTTCAAAGGTGGACAAGTTGCTGCCTCGATAACCGAACGACCCGTGGGAAAATATGACGAGTGGAAAGGTTTCTGAACCCGTCTGTACATCCGGATACCAGAACTGAACCGTCAGCTTTCTGTTTTCGCCAGTCTCAGAGAAGGGCTCTATGCGTGATGTATCTGTAAGGGTAACACTTGTCGTATCCACTGTATAGGAACCTGTTGGAGCGACTTGCTGAAGTTGGGGAAACAGGATACCGGGCAGGATAGAGAATGTAAGCAGAATGCACCCACTTATACCTGAAAGCATAGTAGCTAATGTGCGATATTCTTTTTCGGCCTTGGGCTGCTTAATAAAGTAGATGACGCTGAAAACTGCGGGAATAGCAAGCAGGAGGAACAGACCCAGCCAACGGAAGCCCCACCAATAAACGCGTGCGAGCAATAGTATGGAAAATAGTATGAAGGCAGTGATTCGTATTATGTGCTTCACCTTCGTCTGGCGGTTTTTGGTCACCATCCTGTAAATAAGAAATCCAATTTGTACGCTGAGTGCAATAAGTAATGTGATAATTCCGAGCATATGTCATACTCCCTTTCTGTCTATTATACTGGGCAGTATAAACCATGCTCATTTTATGTTCAATGGATTTGCAGGTAAGTTGCATTTCACCGGTGTAAGTTGCAGCTAAGCTGTTTCCAGTTCATTTCTGCTACATAACCATATGTGAGGTTTAAATTCTTTAATCTTCTTGCGCCTTATTAGTATATGGGCAATTCCCATCGCTTCGCTGATACTTATGCCCATAACTCTTTTTATATCCTTGGTGTTAAGCCCTCCAATCGCATAACTGCCATTGGAAGGCTCCTAAAAGCGGATGTTTATTTACCTGTAAAACCCGGTTACTCCCACTTAAAAAAGCGAATAGAAATGCTGATACATATCACCGCAAGCGCAATCATTATGATAACAGGGACAAAAACATCGGCTATCGGCAAACCGAGGGAGGCGGCTTTTAAAAGCTTAATTCCCTGCGTCAGCGGCATTATATCTGAAATTTTTTGAAGTGTCGCTGGCATAACTTCATACGGCAGTGTAGCACCTGAAAAAATGAGCATTGGAAAGTACAGCAGGCTGGCTGCGACACTCGCTATTTTCATGTTTGGCGCGATTCCTCCCACCAGTAGTCCTATGCTGAACATAGACAGCATGACCAATAGATACGCACCCAGGAATTGTGGCCATGAGCCGCGTAACTGGTATCCAAAGAATAACGCTCCTGTCGTATAAACGAGGACAAGTGAAGCGATCGAATAAAGTGCATAGATAACAACCTGTACCGCTAAAATAAGAGCGGGACTGGTGGGCGTTACCTTGAACCGTTTTAATATTTTCCGGCTTCGGTAATCTGATATGACCAGGGGGAGCCCCATCACGCCTCCGGCGCAAATGGCGATCGTTGCTACCGCTCCAAAGGATTGTTCCAGAAAGCTATATGCAGCGCCATCGAAAGCCGGTTTGCTTCCAAAAACTGCACCCAAAATGATTGCGACCACGACAGGCATACAGATTGCAAAAATAAACATATCCATTCCGCGAAGGGATAATTTGCACTCTGTTTTAAGAAGTACCTTAAATGCTTTCATGTTCTTTTCCCTCCTCGTCTGTATACCAAAGATACGCATCCTCAAATTTCTCACAAGGACTTGCCGCAACGGCCTCCTGTACTGTTCCGTAAAAAACGGTTTCCCCGTTTTTCAATATCATAATTTTGTCACAAAGGGCTTCCACTTCGTCCATGAAGTGGGAGGTTAACAGAATGGTCAGCCCTTTTTCTTTTAAGTCGGAAAGGTTTTTCCACACATCCCGCCTTGCTCTCGCGTCAAGCCCGGTAGTCAATTCGTCCAGGAATACGACCTCGGGGTTGGGGAGCAGCGCAAGAATAATGAACAATCGTTGCTTCTGACCTCCCGAAAGCTCGTTCACCGAGCTTTTCAGCTTATCTGAAAGTCCAAATTGTTTCAAAAGGCTGACATAATCCAGAGAGGTTTTGTAAAGGGAAGCGGTGACCTCACAGAGCTCTGCCACCCTTATTTTGTCTTGGTAATTGGCTTCCTGAAATTGAACACCGACCCGTTCAAACAGTTTCTTTCGGTCTATCTGCGGATTCATTCCCAAAATGGTTACTGTCCCGCTGTCTTGTTTTTTGGTACCTAAAATACACTCAATGGTGGTGCTTTTGCCTGCACCGTTTGCGCCCAGCATGCCAAAGACTTCGCCGCGGCGAATGGAAATATCCACATTTTTAACTGCTGTGACATGGTTGTAGGACTTGCTTAATCTTTCTACCTTGATTACAGATTCCACGTGATTCATCCCTCCTAATCTTTTTCTTCTAAAAAAGAATAACACCGGAGAAAACTTTGGTGTTAAAGTGTAGGGTTTGAAATAAATTGTTTTTTCATCTTATCAAGGTGAAGGAGCATCATCTCCGCATTTTTCTCGGCATATTGCAAGGATGTAAGCAGCTTGTCACATACGGAAATAATGTCGTCATTTTCTTTGGGCGTATCAATTACCTCCCGTATATCGGTTTCCGGGTCATTGGATAAAGCGTTCAGCATTCGTAAAATTGCTGTGAGGGAATAATTTGCGCAGCGCAAAGATCGTATAATTTTGAGACGTCTGATATCTTCATCGGAATAAACACGATAACCATTTTCCTTTCGTTTTACTGTCAGTAAGCCGTTCATTTCCCAATTTCTTAAAGCATCCATCGTAATTTGCAGATGGTCAGCTGTTTCTTTTCTTGTAAAAAGTACGTTGCCTGTTTCCTGATTTTCGCCGGATAACAGCCTTTTGGTAATGGCTATAGCTTCTTCGGCGTTTTTTTGTTCTCTTTTTATTTGCTGTAAATAACGCTCTGTAAGAAAAATAGCCCGATCAAAATCTTTGGCAGCCGAGGTCTTAATGATGTTAATTGCTTGCTTTCTGAGACCATTCTGCAGAACTTCAACTTTTAGTGCAGTTCTCGCAAACTTGAATTGTTCGATATGAAAATCTGTAAAAACGCGATAACCGTTCACTTTTCGTTCTGGTTTGGGAATCAGCCCCAATTCCTCATAAAGCCTTACTGTGTTTGGGTGAATTCCAATACAGTGAGCTATCTCTGACGTTTTGTATGTGCTCATTCAATCTTTTTACCTCCTTGCTCTTACATTATATCATCTTTATTAAAGGCTGGTGTTAAAGTGGAGGGTTTTAAAGATCCGATTATACCATGAATTTTTGCAAATTCATGGTATAATATTTTTATGGATTATGATAGAAGACAGGATATTTTTTATGTACTTTGAAACTTCGATATGGAATCATAATTTTTTAATTAAGCTTGAAAGCTGCTGTTTAAGAATAATCGGCGGCGATTGGGGAATATTTGAAAAGTCTTTTCCCAATCATATGCATAGTTACTATGAGCTTCATTATGTTACAGGGGGGCAAGGGAAGCTGATAACAGATTCGGTTGAAATGCCTTTATATAAAGGTTGCTTCTATCTTTTACCTCCTAAGACCTATCATGAACAATTGAGTAACTCTGCGGATTTTCTGAAGGAATACCACCTTTCGTTTGAAATTGTCAGCCATTCGGAAGATAATTTTATATGGACGCATTTATTGAAGGACGGCTTATATCATTCGGATCAAAGTCAGATAGAAGTGCTTTTTGATAATATTGCGAAGGAATTAAAAGACAAGCAATATGGATATTTGGAATTTGTTCAGCAAAGTATTCAGTCGGTTTTTATTCTGCTGATGCGATCCGGTGTAAGACGGATTGATCGTGTTTTAGCTCCAGCCATCCCTATAGATGATAAACGGGGCCTGCTAATCAATGATGCATTCCTGTATCAATATGAAACATTAACGCTGGCGTCGCTAAGCAGTCAGCTCAACCTAAGCAGCCGACAAACTCAAAGATTCATCAAGGATAGGTATGGCGTATCGTTTTCAACTTTGAAATACCGCACAAAACTGAGTTACGCTGCTATGCTCCTTACAACAACCAATCTGACGGCAAATGAAATATGCTTTCAAATTGGATATAAAAACTATGCGTGCTTTTCCAGGATGTTCAAGAAGTATTATAAAATGTCTCCTCTAAGCTACCGCAAATCCGCCGCGCATAAAGAGGTATAACCCGTCTTTACCTTACATGACATTTCGCTTTTCATCATGTCATGTTATGCTATTGTTCCGAGTAATATATCACTCTATAATGAGCGTATATCGTTTGTTATCATTTTTATTCACGAAAGGAAAATACCATGTCATTCGTGCAAAAAGTGTCTTCTGAGTCATATACAGAAATCCTTCCATACCATGATTATACAAGAACCGAATCAGGCTGGCGTGACAGCCTTGTGACAGGTAATGGGGAGAATGGGGTGGTCTGTTCATGTTCGCCTTATTCAGATACCCTTATCTATCAAAATATGTATTTTATCATGCCAACGACTGAACCACGCTTCACACCGTCAGAGGTCACCGAGGAGCTTCATGAAGCAAGACAGGCAGTCATTGGCTTTGACGACACCTGGAATGTTCATGGAAGAAAGCGTACCTTTCTTTATCGATTTCATCCCGGCCACCAGATCAGGCTTGAAATGCCAAAGGGACAAATTCAGGGGTATACTCGTGAATTGGATTATGAATCGGGAGAAATCATTGTTCGATATACGGATGATAAAGGTAAATGGTGCAGGAGAACGTTTACCTCCAGAGAAGACAATGTAACAATCACGAAAATCGAAAAATCCGATACAGGAGCAAAGATTCATGCAGGAATTTCTATCGATAATGTCTCGTCAATGGTAAAATTCGGGCGGGATACTTTCTGGAAGGGCCAAAAACGTGATGAAGAGAACCTGCTTTACAAAAAGCTTTCTGATGATGAAGGCTCCTTCATTGCAATGGTTGCTCATTATCCTGCCTATGAAGGAAGCGAGCTCTCTGAAGGCGGATATGCGGGAGTGACCCGGATTCTGGTATCCGGCGGTACGGTAAGAAGGGCTTCGGAAAGCTGCCGGGAGGAAGCCATCAATGTCGGTGCAGACAAGCATCCTGTTATCAATATTTCCGATGCAGATGCAGTTTATTTGATATCAAGGACAGATCGGACACATCACATGGGAAGCTATGACGAGTTTCCTTTTGCAGAAAGATATGCGCTTGTTGATGATCTAAAAAACAAGTTGGACAAGGTCATTCAGAAATATACAGACGCGCAGGGAGATTTTTCTTATGAAGCAGCCCTCATGCCGCATAGGAAGAAGCAATCCTCGCTCTTTAACGCTGTTTCCTTCCGTCTTGGATCGGATAATGACAGCAGCAAGACCGCATGCAATGAAGCATTGATCCAAAAGCAAAAGGATAGCGGGCATCTTCTTGACGCATTTGTGGAACGGGCATACAATCAGGGCAGATATGCGCAGATCTGCTGTGCGGGGTATTCTGCTCCAAGACTGTGCGGGATGTGGACCGGCGAGTGGAATCCCGGATGGAGTGGTGCATATACAATGGATGCCAATGTAAACCTGCAGGTTTCCGGAATGAATACGGGCAATGTGTATGATGCCGCTTTAGGATATATTTATTTTATACTTAGGCAGATCAAGGACTGGAAGGAAAATGCAGAAAAGGTTTACGGCATGAAGGATGCGCTGTTGGTTCCTGTGAATACGGATGGTGATATTGCTGTAATGGTCGAATATGATCAGGATTTCCCATTCCAGTACTGGAATGCAGGGGCCAGCTGGATGCTGCTTCCCATATACGAATTCTGGCAGTGCTACGGGAATTGCAAAGTGCCGGTCATCGATAAAATCAGTCATTTATACCGGCAGGAATCCCTTGATTTGGAGAGAGACATTCTTTACCCTCTATTAAAAATGCAGGCAAATTTCTGGAAGCAGCTTTGCACACCTGAATATTTCACAGATAAGAACGGAAAAGCATGTTATAGCAAAGGGAAGACGGAGTTGGCCGATGGGGAGAGATTCCTGATCATACCATCCTATTCACCGGAAAACAAACCATGCGGATACGACAGTACCATCACGGCAAATGCAACTATGGATATTTCCGCAGCCAGGGACGGTCTAAAGATGATGATACAGTTGGAAAAAGCTTTAATGAACGAGGGATATGAACTGGAGATAAAGCAATGGGAGGAGCTTATCCTGCAGCTTCCGGAGTATAAGTATGATATAACCGGTGCTCTTTGTGAATGGGCAATGAATGAGTATAAGGAGAATAACGAGCATAGGCATATAAGCCATCTTTATTGTGCATGGCCTGCATATGAAGCACAGAATGATTTGAAGCTTACAGAAGCATGTAATACGGTTATTGCTAACAGAAACCGTGAAAATGCCGGAAAGGATGATACCGCATCCCATGGATGGGTTCACAAGGCATTGGTAGCAGCAAGATTGAAGAATGGTAAGTCCGTATACGAGCTGCTTTATACCATCATGTCCAGCGATATATATTTTGCATCCTTCATGACTGATCACAATACGGATCGATCTGTGGGCGTATATTGCACGGACACTTCTATTGGAACGGTTGGCATAATCAATGAAATGCTGCTATATTCTAATACAGGTGAGATAGAACTGTTACCGGCCTTGCCGGAACAGTGGAAGGAAGGCGCAATGAACGGGCTTATGGCCAGAACGAGTGCACAGGTGAGTAAGCTGGAATGGGATATTAATAAAGGAATCGTTACGGCCTCCATCCGTTCACATTCCAAACAATCCATTAAAATCAGCTGCCGTGTTGGCAAAGGCTGCTTCAGGACAACGGACGGAATAGAGTATGCCAATGGTGATATATTGAGCTTTGAACAGGGTGAGGAGAAAACAATTTTTATTTGCTTTTAGGATTTGTTGCACCTGTTGAAGTGTGCTAACATAAATGACATAGGTGTTTTTGCATGAAAGCGAGACAGATATTTTGAAAATACTGATTGTGGATGATGAAGAGAATATCGCAAAGGGTATTTGCTCTGTGATTGAGTCAAAGGCAGAGTTTGCTGTTTCAATCCGAATTGCCGGTGATGGCAGGCAAGCTAGTGAAATTGCGGCTGTATTTCAACCCAATGTGGTCATTACAGATATCCGGATGAATATCATGAATGGATTGGATCTGGTTAAAAATCTGAAAGAGCAGAAATTGTGCTGCAGCTTTATCATTATTTCCGGATATGACAGGTTTGAATATGCACAGACGGCTATCAAATGCGGTGTGATAGGATATTTGCTCAAGCCCATTGACAAGCAGGAGCTGATGTCTTTAATTAACTCGGTGTATTATTCCCTGCCACAGACATATGCGCAGAAAAAGACATTAAAAATACCTGAAATGGATTATTTTAATTTGCAGCTGCATGCGGAGGAATACCCTACTTCACTAAAAAAAGCGGTGAGTTATATTGAAAAAAACTATATGGATGATATCTCGCTGCAAACCTTAAGTGATGAGCTTATGCTGCATCCCAACTATATATCCTCCTTGTTTGGAAAATTTATGGGCAACAGTTTTAAAAGCCTCCTGGAATATATCAGGCTGAAAAAGGCTGCGGAACTTTTGCTCTTTGAGCAGGATATTACTGTATCGGAAATCAGCTACATCGTTGGCTACAACAATGAAAGAAGGCTTTATGACGCCTTTAAAAAGCGGCTGAACTGTACTCCCTGTGACTTTAAAAGCAAATACTCGGTTAGTACCCTGGAGTAACCGATCATCTTTTTAAACGAAAGAAAACGGTTGTACCTTTTCCAGGCTCACTGTCTAGATAAAGTCTTCCTTCTTTTGAACCGAAGAAGGTAATGAGCCGGCTGTTCACATTATTTAGGCCAACATGATAGTCTGAATCAATTTTTCCTGCATCCAGATCCGCATCGATTGCTGCGAGTGTCTCTTTGCTGATTCCGTTGCCGTTATCTGAGATTTCAATCCGTATACAGGGGCCATTCTCTGTGGAATCTTCCTCTTTTATAAGAATGGAAATCTTGAGTACCTTGCCGATATTGTAGCCATGTTTGATTGCGTTTTCAATAAGCGGCTGAAGGATCAGCCTTGGACAGAAAACATGATCCAGTTCTGTTAACTTATAAATTGTATACTGAATATTATCTTTGAATCTGATTTTTTGAATCTTTAAGTAATTATCAACAAAAAAGAGCTCTTCTTCCAATTTGGCCTTGTTTTCCTTCATATTCAGGCTGTATCTCAGATGCTTGCCCAAAGACAGAAGCATGTCGGCGGTTTCAGTATCGTTATGGGTCTCAGCGATCATTCGAATGTTTTCCAGTATGTTGTATAAGAAATGGGGCTTTATCTGTGCCTGAAGCGCATAGTACTCCGCATCCCTTTTTTGCAGCTGGCTCTGAAGGTTTTCGTTCGTAAGCTGAATGATACGTTTGATCATATCATTATGTGACGCAATGACTACACCGATTTCATCATGGTAGGCGGGTGACGGGAATTCTTCAAAATTATCTGCATCGGTCTTTTTTACATGCTGGTTAAACGCTTTCAGACGTCTTGTAATGGACATGGCAATCATGTAATAAAGGGCGGTAAGCACAATAAACAATAAAAGCAACAAAATCAGCAGACTGCCTCCATCATAAGTGACAATAGATTCCGGGTGGTTGATTTGTATTATTTTGCACGCGATAGAGGATATTTCTGTAACTTGATAGCTTTGACTCTGCTCATATAGATTGTTCAAGGAAATTTCCACAGGTGTCAGAGATTTCATATCGTATTTATATAGCATGCTGCTGTTATTATCAAAGAGATATAATTCATCGTTGGATAACGATTTGAAGCTGGCAAATATTTCAGGAACCTTCGTTCGAATTCGAATAATACCAAGATAATATGGATAGGCTGTCGAATAGATCATTTTGTAATAATCCAGACTATCCACGGTGTTCTCATTTACAGACAGGTTCCATATGCCTGTATAATTTCTCTTGATTCTTTCCATAAATGCCGTATCGGCATTCATACTATCCACATGCATCAGCCTGTTATTTATACTAAATGGGTAAGTGCCATAACCGTAAACAATAAGCTTGTCCAGATATGGATTGATCTGCGAGGTTGTATAAAGGGGACTGATATACTGAAAATACTGGAAAAGTGCTTCAGAAGCCGTATCATACCTTCCAAGAAGATAATTGGAAAGTATTGTGTTGTTCTCAAAGGAGGAGGTCAAAGTGGAAATCTGTTTCAACTGAATATCAAAATTTTGCTTGGCAATATCGAGGGAATATTGTTTATTAAGTGAATAATTTTGCATGAAGGCACTGTAGCTGGACTGATAAAAGGACCACTCCAGTAAGAAGGTCGGAACCAGAATGATTGCGAAATAGCCAATCAATAGTTTGCGAGTTATTTTCAAATTCATATAAAAACGGATGATTTTTTTAAACAAATGAATGTTTTGAATCTTCACCATACAAACCTACCTTTTTGTTTATTTAGCGAAAGGTATGGGCTCAATAAAAAGATATATCATTTTATCACTTGAGTCAATCCAATGTTCATGCTTAAGAAACAGCATATTATATTAATTTTTAGCAGTACACTGTCGTGGAAACATACTTTATACTTAAGATAAAAAAGGGAGGGTGTCTTAAAATGATCAAAAACCTAAAGAAAATGGCAGTTTTTGCTTTGGCAATTTGCATGCTGATATCTGTAGCAGCCTGCGGAGGCAGTACAAATAATCAGGCCTCTGAAACCACAGCGGAAAAAACGACTCCGGCCGCTTCGGAAGAAACGACAACTACAACAGCCGCAGCCAGCGAAGGGGTTACCGAGCTTAATTGCTTCATCAACGAATCTTGGTGGCCGGTCAACACATTTACCGGCATAATTCCAGAAGAGATTACGAAAAAAACAGGTGTAAAGCTTAACCTCACAGTTGCAACCGATGCGAATAGCACCCAGCTTGGTGTAATGATTGCATCCGGAGAGCTGCCGGATATCGTATTCGCGGCAGCAAATCAAGACAGACTTTCCAATGCTTCACTCTGCTATTCCTATCCTGAGCTGGAGGAAAAGTTTGGTGTGAAGATTGCGGGTACGGATCAACAAATCAAGATAGCGAAATCACTTTCCACTGATGGCAGCTATTATTGCTTTCTGAACTGGTTTGATACTTCGGAGCAATGGGCGGATTTGAAAGTAGGAGCACCGGGGCAGACAGCTGTTTTCTATCGCAAGGACTTGACAGATGCTGCAAATATTAAGCTTCCAACAAATATTAACGAATTTAAAGATGCTTTAGAGGCTGCCAAAAAGGCGTATCCGGAGATGACTCCCTTTGGACTTGGAGGTTTTTGGAAATTCCAGCCTTTCGTTACCTGGACTGGTATGGCGGATACTGCCTACGACACAAAAACCTTTTATTATGAGTGCTCGGCACCACTGTACAAGGATTATCTCAAATACTGCAACAGCTTGTATAGGAGCGGTTATGTACTGGCAGAGGATTATGCCAATGTAAATGAAGCAGACAGTCATCAAAAGGCATATAATAGCAATTGTGTGTTTTATGTATGGTATGCAACTGTTGGAAATCTGAATCAGCTGCAATCTGAAACAAGCAAAATTACACCTTCGGCACAGTGGGCAGTATTGGCTCCTCTGGCAGATGACAAAGGGGTAAAGCATGCTTCTTATGGTACAGGAAAAGGCTGGGCAGGGACATTTGTTAGCAAGACATGCTCTAATCCTGAGGCGGCTGCGAAATTCGTTGCATATATGTTCTCAGAAGAAGGACAAAAGCTGTCCATGTGGGGCAGGGAAGGAATCGATTACACCGAGGTTGATGGAGCTCCGAAGTTCAGCGAGGAGTGGTTGAATACCAGAAAAGATTCAGCAAAGATGAATTCTACTTTTAATACATGGTTCTATTTTGGCACAAGACAGACAATCAGCCTGTTGGCCGACTTCTCTGGAATTGATGAAAGCATTGCTTCACAGTTCACTCCATATGGTACTGGGTACAAATCTTATCCCGAGGTTGATATGGCAAAACCATTATCAACTATGGATGAAGGTGTTATTTATACCAAGATGGAAGAACTGAGGAAAAGCATGGAGGCCAAGATCATATTCTCCGATTCTGATGCTTCATTTGAAAGCA
>JAEZLF010000150.1 GCA_023435925.1 Bacillota bacterium | reverse complement strand
CCTGCGGACCGATGGCTAGAAAAAGCTGGCTGATCAAGGGCTTGACCCCCGCCAGGACCTGCGCGGTTTTTAAAGCGTAGGTAATGGCCCTTGCTTGTTTTTACGCAGAAACACGCCATATTAAGCGTGTTTGACTTGTCTTCTTTTGAGGTAAACGGCAATGGCCTTTGGTTCCAACCGCGAGACTCTGACCCGCACGCAGGCGGCAGAACTTGACTATGACATCGGCCTGCGCAACTACATGCTCAAGGTCTACAATTACATGGCCTCGGGCGTGGCGTTGACCGGTATCGTCGCTCTGCTGGTTGCGTCCTCTGAAACCCTGGTTGCGCTGATTTTCGGCACCCCCCTGAAATGGGCGGTGATGTTCGCGCCGCTGATCATGGTTTTCTTTATCGGCTTCAAGATTGAATCCATGAAGGCCAGCACCGCCTCGGCGCTGTTCTGGGTTTACGCTGCCCTGATGGGTGCCTCCCTGGCCTCGATCTTCCTGGTCTACACCGGCACCTCGATCGCCCGGACCTTCTTCATCACCGCTGCCGCCTTTGGTGCCTTGTCGCTTTATGGCTACACCACCAAGAAGTCGCTGTCGGGCTTTGGCACCTTCCTGTTCATGGGTGTGATCGGTCTGATCATTGCCTCGATCGTCAACATCTTCTTGCAATCTTCGATGATGCACTTCGTCATCTCGGCCGCTGGCGTGTTGATTTTCGCGGGCCTTACCGCCTACGACACCCAGAAGATCAAGGAAATGTACTGGGAAGGCGACGGACACGAAGTGGGTCAGAAGAAGGCCGTGATGGGCGCCCTGTCGCTCTATCTCGACTTCATCAACCTATTCATGTTCATGCTGCAATTCCTGGGCGTGCGCCGCGACGAGTAGTCGGTGCCCCAACCAAAGAAAAGGCCCCGGTTTTTCCGGGGCCTTTTTATTGCCTAGTGGCGAAGCACTTCCATGGCCTGGTTAAGCTGGCTCATCCGATGGTGCGAGCCATAGGGGCTGTCCGGGTGATGGATGGTGGCCAGCATCCGAAACCGCGCCCGGATGGTGCGCTGATCGGGCCGGGAATGGGGCGCAAAGCCCAAAACATGCAAGGCCTCATCCCGCGTTGCCACGCCGCTTGAAAGCGGCTCGAACGACAAGACATTGACCATGGCTTTCAGGCGCTCGACCTCTTCCTTGATCTGGGCGGTGGCGGCCAGATCCTGGGGCGCGGGCGGCGGCGGCGCGTTGACGTCTTTGACCTCCATCACATGGCTGCCCTTATCCAAGGCCAAGGCCAGCCCCAGCGCTTTGCGGATAGTCAGCACGTCATAGCCCGGGGCCATACGCACCTGAAGCCGGGGTTTGCGCCGCCAGGGCCGTCCCTCGGCCGGGCCGGATTTCAAGATCACGGTTTCGCGGTCGTCTGATGCCGGTTCGCCCGGATCGGGAAAATCGTCAATCACCGAAGTTGGCAGCACCAGCAAAACCGAGCGCGCCACATCCCCCACATTGACTTGCCGCTTCAGGGCCAGGGCTTCGACCGCATCACGAAAGGCCGAAGCACAGGAAATGGTGTAGGAAATCTTAGTCTGTTTAACGTCCATAGCCCCACCTTTGACTGGTGGAAAGCTAAGGTCTTGGCCGGTTTTGGTCAACCACAGATGTGGTTGCATAGGCCAGCCGACCACAGCACCTTCTAGCCATTGCCCTTTCCATCCAATAATCCTAAAGTTGGAGGGATGATTCAGTGGCTCAACACTTAAGGGGCTGCCATGTCCATCGGACGCATTGCCAGCCCGCCGCCCCTTGCTTTGGGGCCTGCGGCCGTTTCCGCCAAATCCGGTCATGGTGGTCAACCTGATTCGCAACCCGCTTTCAGCAACGGGGATGCGGGGGCGCAGATCAACGCGCTTATCACTAGTATCGAAGACACGACCGAAGCGCTGCGCCCCGAAGGGGCGGGCATGGCGTCCTCGCAACTGGGCGGCCAATTGCTGGCGGCTGTGCGCTCGCTCTCGGTGGTTTTGACCCTTCATCCGGCTTCCGATATCGCCCAGCACAGCGAACGGGCCAGAGCGGCCATGGAATTGGTGGAGCATCAGGTGGCGGCCGCCGATGAATCGGCCTATCGCATGGCCGAACGGATCGAAGGTTCGGGCCGGGCGCGCCACACCTGGGAGGAATATTCCACCTCGCTGAAAGAGGCGGTCCAAAGCGTCAAGGCCGCGCTTTCCAACTGATCCAGACATGAAAAAGGCCGGTCAAAACCGGCCTTTTGAACTCGAAGCTTGGGCGTTTAGCCAAAAAGCTTGTCGATATCGCCTTGCAGCATCTTGTCGACTTCTTCCTGGGTGACGCCCTGGCCGGCCAATTGCGGGCCGTTCAGAAGCTTCTTGTCCTCGTCCTTTTCTTCCTTCCACTCGACCACCACCTTGGCCAGCTCTTCGCGGCCCCAGGTGACGATGACGGCATTGATGCGCTCTTCCACGAATTTCATGGAATTGACCACCTTGGTGATGCGCTGGCCGGTGATGTCCTGGAAGGAACAGGCCTCGAACACCATGTTGACC
>JAEZLF010000137.1 GCA_023435925.1 Bacillota bacterium | reverse complement strand
CATTATGTTTACTTGAGTCTCTTCGACAAGATGGAATTTGAAAGGATGTATTATATGTTAAAAGGGATAGTTTTTGATTGCACCGGAGCCCCCTTGGAAGATGTCTCTATCGAGTTAAAGAACGAGGATTTTGAAACCGTATATTCAGTGTTGTCAAATAAAGACGGTCGTTTTCAATTTGAACAAACAAAGGGAAAGTTTCCATTCCTCATTGCGGTGAAGGGGTATGCGGTGGACTATCTTGAATTTTGGGCATCTAATGTTGATTTATCAGCAGATACGGATTTGTGCATTAAAATCGGCGACATTGAACTGTATGGGATAAATACATTTTCGGTCAAAGGCGCCGAGAGAGCCGTTTTCGTTTATTTCAGACCAATGAGTCTAAAGAAGTACAAACAGGGCTTCAAAGACATTTCTCCGGATATTGCCGATAGCTCAATATCTGTGAAAGTAGATAATAAAGAGGCGAATATTCTCTCTATAAATAAAGTTAACGAATATGGTGGTGGACAATTCATGACGGCGTACTTGCTTCAAGTTCAAGTAAGTGATTACTCATGGAAAGAAATTACTGTCGAGTTGAACGACTTGGATGATAGCATAGGAATGACGACAGTCTTTAATAATGCATGACAAATCCAACTTCCAGATGTTTAGGTTCGCATTATGTTGAAGACAAGCGGTCATCCGAACTACGCATTATGTTTAAACTTGAGGTTCATGGATAAATGTAATTTTGCTAGGATACAGCATTTATGCTGAACTATTGCGTTCTTGATACTAAAAGGAGCTTTCATGCTAGAAAAACTGCTTTCATGTTCCACATTGTTAAGCGTAGGGCTCATGTCAAATCAAGAATACAATGATCTTCTTGATACATTGTTTATGGAAATGCCGAAAAGTGACTTACTATTGGATTTAGAATATGTTTCATGGGATATTGAAAAAACGATGTTGACCATTCGAAACTATTGTACAGGGCATACCATAGATTATACCATCTTTGGACAATTCTTAATGAATGCATTAAAAAAAGCGTATTTCAATGATTACACGAACATTGATGACTTCGCTACAAAAGTATATGCAGCATGGAGGACGCTCCCTTCTACCATTCAACCAGTTGAGCCTTTTCATATTATGTGTTATGCATTTGATCCCCTATCCTGGGGAGACGTAGAGCAAGCAAAAGAGCTGTGTGAAAAGATGTTTTACTTCTATGATAAGCAGTCAAAATCATCTGAGTAAAAATGTACGAAGTTGCAGTTCCGCCAGTTAAAATCCTAATTTGCCAAGTAATTTGATTTTCATTATGTTTAACCCAAGTGGCTATCCGAGCTTCCCATTATGTTTATGATTGACAAGCGTTGCTTTTAGCAACCTCTAGTAGTAATCTCGGAATCATAAAGAAAAGCAAGTTTCCTTTTCATAATCAGTCTAATAAAGTAGTTGGAGGTACGCTTATCATGAGAAAACACCTCTGCCTTTTAATAGCTGCATTGTTGGTAGCAGTCATGTTGGCGAGCATATGTTTTGGATGCGCAAATATAAGTTCAAAAGCCGAACCAACCTTTGTTGAAAGCAAGCATTTGCGCAACGATGGATATGGCGCAACGTTTGAGGTGTATTCTGCTCAGGGAGCAGGCGTAATTCTAAATGTACAAAAGAGCATTTTCGAGCAGCATAGCGCGGCTGATTTTCTACACGCAATAGAGCGAGATATCCAGAAAATCGAAGAGACATTCCCTAAAATAGAAGTTCCTGTAATAGCTGTTTATTTGGTGGATAAAACGATAGATGGATACGCATGTCAATATGATAAAAGTATCTACTGTACAGAGGCGGACATTAACAATAAGACATATTTTGATGCCCTGATAGAAGCACTTTTTGATTTTACACAGCCTTGGATGTTTGAAGGCGCAGCTGCACTTGCTTCAGAGAGAAATGTGGATGAAGCTGCATTACGTACCTATTACTCAAAGAGTTATGACGCAAATCTACTCAGCTTGTTTGCCGGATATTTCTGTGAGGATTTTGTAACACAAGAAGAACTACAAGTAGCAAAAGATACTGCAGCCGCCTTAGCCAAATATGTTATCTCAAATTATGGAATGGAATCGTTCCTTTCCGGGGTTACCCCTGATCAAAAAAACGAATGGCTACTAAACATAGGTGCGACCGAAGTTTACACAAATGAAGATGAAGAAAGCTTTAATGGATATACGTATAGCCGCTCAAAAGAATATCCACTGATCGTCACTACAGCTGAATCCGTGATTTATTTTAAGCGTATACCAGGGGAGATTGAGTCTGTTGAACAAGTGAAGCAGGTTCTAAGGGGGACTCAAAAGTGTATCGCTGATATGAAAGCCTTTATAAGAGACCACGCGCCGCGAAGCTATGAACTCATCAAGGATACAATTGACGAGCCAATACATTACTATTTTCAAACACACTTGGTAAATGGACGAGCTGGAGAGGCATCTAGTTTTTTCAAAAGTATAAATTTGTCAACATCGTTTGCAATCCCTCATGAAACGGCACATGTTCTTATCCCGGCAAAAGAAAGCAATAGCGCGTGGCGATATGAGGGAATCGCTGAGTACTTATTTTATACAATTGCTCCTGATGCCAGGGACAGAGAAGTTAGCTATTCAGAATTTCTTGAAATGATTGGTGCTGAGCAGTCGCAGTTCGATCAATTGAGGCTTCAATATTATTTGAATCATGCACAATACCCCAAAAGTGCCGAGGAGTTCGACGTTGCCGAATACCAGAAGGCAACTGCTGCAGTGACGCTTGCGTACCCGAATATAAATGTAGATTTTCTTGGAATTAAATTTAGAGAGCCAATCAAAACGTTTAGGCAAGAAGACCCGGGAAATGGCCTTACATATCCGCAGGCACATTTACTGATTGCATACCTGGTTGATCAATATTCGCTAGATGCGGTCCTAGAGTTTTGCTTAAAGGACTCAGCGTTTGAGGTTGCTTTTGGTCGTTCATATGAAGAAGTTATGGAAGAGCTTGTTGAAAGCTTGGTATTGGAATTTGATAGGCTAAACTAAACTGTACAGAAAAAACAAGATGTCATTTCAAAGGCTAAAAAGCATTTG
>JAEZLF010000121.1 GCA_023435925.1 Bacillota bacterium | reverse complement strand
CGATGCCATAATAAATACATAGTCAAAATTTGCGGCAACAACTTGCTCTTTTACCGTTTTGACATAACCAGCCGCATGGCCTGAGAAATCATTACGTGCAAACTTTGACTTGCGCTCTAATGTTTTTGTGATCTGACTGTCACCGCTTGCGTTGTAGTTTATTAGCACAAAATCTCCGGCTGTAGGAAAGCTTTCGTTGCCTTCTCCGAAATATATGCTTGTTTTTAGTCTTCCATAAGTCTGGCCATATTCACAGATGAGTTCATAACGTTCCTTGTGTACTGCCGTAATGCGCGCCGGGATACCACTCACGCCTTCCGGCATCATCGTTGGGATAAATCCGTAATCTACTAAATTCAGCTTCCCAAAATTCTTAATATCCACTATTCTAATCCATCCTTTACTTATTTCTTTTCTTCCCGCCAGTGTTTCTTTTTGTTCTCTATTTGAGGACACACCTCAGCAAGCGGTGTCCCCCAACAACAACAGATTATCTTTATATCCTCAAAAGTGCTCTTCATTTTTTTCATAATCATTCTCTCCTCATATTTAATTTAATTAACTTCCGCAACCTGAAAAAGCATATAAAAAACCCGCAGATAACGACCACCTGCGGGTTTGAAAGAGACATTCATCTACTGATGTGTGTCCCTTGAACTTGTATAAAAGCAACAAAAAAACACGCTACCAATGCGTGCTGCTAATTGTTATATACACGATTCTGGACTGGTCGTTGGCTCTGCCAACTGATCGCCCATGCCACCTGGTTGCTCGAAAGAAGCTGCATAGGTAACACAAACAAAACCTGTTACAAGTTATTCTGTGTACCTCTGCCAATATTTAATTAGCTAAAAACCACCTCAACATTTTTTACCGACATCAAAATAACTCCTTTCGTAAGATAATCTAATATATGCAGTATACTGCAACAATTTAATTATATGAACATTTCTAAAAACTGTCAACGGAAATTTAAAATTATCTTTTTCCAACAACCATAAGCAGCTCCCGTATAGACTGTTCTCTATAATAGCTGCTCCATCTCATTCAGCCGGTTTTCCGTGTCAAGCAGTAAAGGATACTAAATTCAGCAACCATAATCTGGACGTATCATCCATTCTCTCGTTCAATCGAGCAGCAGCAATAATCGGCTGCCATGCAAGCACATCATCTTGCCTTGAATTTGTTTCCTTACAGAAGGTTCTCAGGTAAATTCCCGCCGATCGGCTCATGTACTGCCTGAAAATCAAATATGTCCTGCAAGCATCAGCAAGCGGATTCCCTGCGGAGGCGTCCACCCAATCAATAATCCAATGTTTTGAGCCATCATAAAGAACATTGAGCGGATGGAAATCGCCATGGCACAGATTGTCGGAACCGTTATCCAATTGAACAATCAAAGAGAGTAGGTTGTTTTTCTGAGATTCTTGCAGATACTGTGTTGTCTTTATTTTCCACGCCAGTCGGTCTGTTAGTTTTGGCAAGCTTCTTGCATGAACTTTATGTACCTCACATTGGAGCATAACCAACGCGCGAATAGCGTTTTTCCGTTCTTCTTTGTCCATACCGGGCTGTATAAGCGTTTGACCATCTATATACTCCATATCAAGCGCCACAGCGTTATCATCAAGCTTGCGAACACCGTAGACCATGGGCACAGGCAGCCCCGCGTTGTAAGCAAACCGTTGATTAGCGGCTTCATTATCCGCTTCGTCAGACGAAGCGCTTACATATAGCTTTACTGCTGTACCACCATCACGGTATATTTTCGTTGTCGCTCCCTGCCCGACCACTTCAAGATTAAGCATATACGAGCAACCTCCTTTTGAGCAGTAGATAATCTCTATGCATATTTCTGCACAAGTGATAAATTTCCTGCATTAGCTATAGATTTTTCGATCACCTCCAACAGAGCAGCAGAATTAGCACTGACAATTGATAATATCAGCAAAACATCCATTGCTTATTACCGAATCAACCCCCGTTACCGGTAAGATAACGGGGGTTGATTTTAGCAGAAATTTTATTTTGCCTTTATCGGTATCAGCAGGTCGAGTTGTATAAACTGTGCTGCCTTTTCATTACCTGCAAAATAAGAATATGCATTAAGATGCTCTTCCAGAGAACCATTCATTCCCAATGGCTCCCGTGCATCATATTCATATTCGTCGCTGTTCATAACCCATTGAACAAGAAGCTGCCATTCATGAAAATCACCCATCTTGATGCAATGAGCCGCATACAGTCCGCCTTTAAAGTATTTCTTCTGCAGCGGTGACGGCACATCAAAATCATCCGGGATGGTCACCCAGAACTCATATCCGTATGTTTCATTACCTTTCGGCGAAGGATTATTGAATCCGAACATCCTCAGATCAGGCTTGACTTTACTAAGCTCAGTTCTTCTAACAAACTCATCTAACGGTTTACCTGCATTGTCTTCAGGATTTTCACCGAAATAGTGGCTTGCAGCAACGGTACATGGGGGCAGATGAATAATGCGCACATTCTTTAAGGTTGATAAGGTTTCATTTGCTTTATTTAGGTCGTCCATAGAACGTTCCTCCTTAAAACTGATTTTTGAAAGGCTAAGCGTCTGAATGACACTAATGATATCAGCATCGTCAAGCATGCTAATTTTGATATGTGTACCCGACATTGAGTTTAACCGTGCGACAAACAAATGCAAAATTTCTCGTATTGTTTGAAGCGCAGATATTTCATTATCAAGCTCATCCATACTTTCCTGAAAGACCTCAATAATTCTTGTTTGCTCAGTATCATTAAAAATCATCGCAATCTTTTTTAGCGGGATACGGAGCTTCCGCAGTGTGATAATCTGTTGCAGACGTCTTACAGCAGACTCATCATACACGCGATACGCGTAATCTTGCTTGCGAGTGCTGGGCAACAGCCCGATTTCATCATAATACCGAAGCATTCTTGTTGAAACATTAAAGGTCTTTGTAACCTCGCTGATCGTCATAAGCTTCATCTGTTTGCCTCCTCTCTGAAATCATTTTAATGGACAACACGACGTCAAAGTCAATAGACTAATACAAAAATATATACGGTCAGTGCATTATCATTCACAAACTCTCCCGCAATATCTCAGATTATGGATGTACTTTTTCGTACAAAAATCCCAATTGAAATGCAGGGGTGTGTACACACCAGCTTTCTCCCCAAAGCTCCTTTTAAGCAAAGCCATCAGGCCTTTTTTGTTTTATTTGATGATATTCTAACGGTTCCGACATATCATCACTAAATGTATTGAGTTCTAAAACGTAATATTTTACATCATGCCAAGAACCGAGCTTATACCCAATATTCGGTAACGTTGCCACTAATGAAAATCCCATTTTTTGATGAAAAGTCTCACTTCCTTCATTCGGGCAGCCAAGAACCGCAAACGCCTTTACATATCCCTGTTGCTTCAAAGCAGGAAGAAGATATTTATATAACAATTTGCCTACGCCTTTTTGCGAGCAACCATTCTTCACATAAATTGAAGTTTCACATACCCACTGATATGCTATACGTTCCTTAAACTTATGTGCGTAAGCGTAACCGATTATGTCACCATCATCTTCGCAAACAAAGAAAGGGAATTTTCCTGAAATATCAGCTATTCTCTCTGCAAATTCCTCGGCCGACGGCGCGACATACTCAAATGAATAAGGAAAATTATCTACATAATATTTGTAGATGTCAGATAGTGCATGGGCATCATTAATATTTACTTCACGAATAATCATATTCATCGACTCCCTTCATCTTCTCTCGCTATCCTCAAATACTTTTCTACTCCTTCAACAAGCTCACCAAACCAACCTTTCGCTTCTGCAGTCTTTGTATAATGAAAAGGTTATATCAAACCTCATATTCAAATCTCGCTTTATGCCAAAACAGCTTTCATGGAGTCTATGACGTAAGCAATATCATCTCTGCTTTTTGGTGCTACTTCTCATTGTTAAACTTCCATTAGAAAAATATTTACCCTTCAACCACCTTATATCCATCACATGTTACAATCAAAGCCTGATTATCCGTTAGAGGGATGTGTGGCAATGGCAGGTCTGTTCTTAGTTCCATATTCTCCGGGCAGTGGACGGAGAGATAAGCGTTAACCAGACATAGTCCCGCTGTGCTTTCGTCAAACGGGTTGCCTATGTTTGGAGTGGCAATGATACTGCCCGCACTTACGCCAACATAAACCTTGTTCATGTAAACCATCTTTTTAATGATAATATCAAAGCCTGTTTCTTTGATTCGCCTGAGCAAATAACCGGTGTCGCCACCCGTGAAGTAAATAACATCATATGTCATTGCGTCATCCTCGTATAAGCTGCCGTCAATATCGTATGTAGTAATATTTCCAGGCAGAATACCAATATGGATCAGTTCCCTCCTGCACCAATCGGCCATTTCCTTTGCCTCATTATTAACGGCTGCGGTTGGGATAAACAGCACTTTAGCATCGTTTGCAGACTTGCCTAGCATTTCACGGAGACAATCAGCAATATTTGACTTTTGCTTTCCGTCCATGTCCTCAAATCCAGCCGACGTGAGCAGAACATTCCTCCAAGCCGGTTTCCCGCTTTCAGCGGCCCAGCGGCGACAGACCTCTACTCGCGCGCCTTGTGGCTTATCACCGTGTTCCGGGTCGAGATAGGAATAACCGTAAAGCTTGGCACATGGAATAATGTCACACTCACCGCAATGCATCAATCCTTTATCCTGACAGCATATCGCTATCGGACATTCGCCGTGAAAGGGATGTCCCATTGTTTCTATACAGCCGCCGCAGCCATTAGATTCTTTCCACTCGCAACCGGTGCAGTGCAATCCACAACGTGAATCAATCATCTTTACCCCTCTTTCAATTTTCATAGCATTCACCCTAACCCTTAATAAATTTTGTAATCTTTTTTGGATCTGCTGCAGGATTTAAGCTATAAATCTGTTCTGTTATTTTTTCTGTGGCTTCCCGTTCATTGATTTTAGCCGCTTTTTCAATTATGTCTTTACCGAAGTACCTTTCAACCGTGCAGAATACTGTGGACGACCAGCCGTACTCCTCTCCTTTTTTTGAGCGCTTTTGTTGCCTTCCGCACATAGTCAGGTACATTTTCATTTGCAGATCAACCAAAGCCCTGTCAAACTTGGAGCTATCCTCCTTCGAAAAGCCGCCGATTTGTTTGATTGCATGAAGCGGCAAGGTTTCATTTTCGATGATAACGTCATAAATACGCTTAGCAAAGCGGCTCATCATACCATCTGCGTATTCATCCATAAAATTCTTGCCACCGCGCCTAACTGCCAAAAAATATGGGTACCACTCTTTAGTGATATAACCGCTCTTTCTATAAAATAACTTTGCATAAGCAATATCGTCACGTTCGTCCAAAACACGGATACGCCACTCCCAAGGGTCGGTTTCCGGATCGCCGGTATGCCAGCGAACAGGTGTGTCATAGGGTGGAGCTTCATCCCAGCTCCATGGAACCACAGAAAAAATCCCATCGTTGTTTCCGCCACCCATAGAAAAGCCTGCAACAAGCAGAGAATTTACAAAATCGTTATAGTTTTGAATCATATGTCCGCTCCCTATTCAAATAGTTTTTCAATTCCATTTTTATAGCACTCCCTGCGCCTCCAGTTCGTACACATCAACGAAACAACTATCTCCTCGTTATTTTTATCCATCATATCACCCTGAACATGACAACAGTCTGTCTTGTTCATTTGTAGTTTTGAATAATACTTCCGGCAATGCTTTTTATCTCATCAGCCATATCAATGGGCTCAATTACCTTTACCTTATTCCCAAAGCCCAGCAACCAGCTTATTGTATACTCCCGGTTGGTATAGCCGATCTTCAGCCGCAGTCTGCCGCCCTCAGTTTCAGTAAAACAATTAAAGCCGTAAGTTTCTATCAGCTGATACTTCACAGATGGTTCAAACAACGCCACCAACTTTTTGTCGTCAGGCAGGTGCGCGGAAAAATCCCGCTTATCCGACGGTATCTCACGCTGGGTATAGGTTTCCTCGCACAACTGCAAATCCCACAGCCGCGCCAGCTTAAACATCCGCCAGTCCCGCCTCTCCAAACAGAATCCGAATACATACCATGACATCCACTGAAAAATAACAAAGTACGGTTCAATCCGGCGGTGTGTCTGGCCTTTTTCATAGTAATAATCAAATTCTATCAGCCTTTGCCCCAAAACGGCCTGCTTGATAAGTTTAATTTTTGGAGTCAGGCTGCCTTTATAATGGGATGCAAGGTCAATGACGATTGGCTCCCTTAAAGACACCACAGTGTCTTTGTTGGTGGATAGCTTATCAATCGTCCGTTCAACATGAGATTTCTCGGATACACTGCCAATCCCCTTGAGCGCTGCGATAATGCTGGAAAGCTCGTCGGCGGTGAGAATGCTTTTGTCCAGTTTATAGCCGTCGACAATCGAAATACCTCCGCCTCCGCCCTGATGTGTTACAATGGGGATTCTAGCCTGACAAAGTGTGTCAATGTCCCGCCCGATAGTGCGGCGTGTAACCTCGAACTTTTCGGCAAGCTGCGGTGCGGTTACGCGATCGTTTTTAAGAAGAATTGTAAGAATCCCAAGCAGACGGTCAAGTTTCATATACTGCCCTCCGAAAACCTTCATAAGAGCCGGGCTTAGTTACGCAGTAATCGTTTATTTGTTTGTTTACCATAATATAACACTCCTTGCTATCCATTATAGCACA
>JAEZLF010000072.1 GCA_023435925.1 Bacillota bacterium | reverse complement strand
CATGGATTTCCCGTTTATATATACTTCTCCAAGGTGGTATACCCTATCCCGGCTTTTAAACCAGTCGCCCCAAACAATTTCCTTATAAGGATTGAAACCGGAAAAGAAGGAGTTGGGGATAACCGTCTTGTAAACGTTTCCCTTTACCTTTTCCCAATCAGTAACCTCCTCCGCACCAGAGATCACAACCTTTTCACCGGCCGCAGCTTCATAAGTAATCCGCTCGCTGTCACTCAATCCCCCGTTTAAAGGGTTCACATGCTCACGGTAAACACCTTCATGAACAGTAATAGTGTCGCCGGCTTTAGCCAGATCCGCAGCCCGCTGGATAGTCCTGAAGGGCCTTTCCGGGGATCCTGCCCAGGTATCGCATCCTCTGACGGAAACATGAAAATGTTTTGCCATATCAAATCTCCTTTTTCATATTATTATTGTCTGATCATTCCACTTCCATTACAACCACTGACATAGGAGGCAGTTCAGCGCTGAATCCGCTTTCTTCCGCCTTAAATCCATTGAATACCACAGGGTGTACGCGGTCGGGCATGTCAAAAGTGTTATGCATATTCATTGCTTCCGCCGTCAGTATTCTTCCGGATATTTTATATCCCTTCATACCTTCCAGTTCACATTGTATGTTGGCAAGTTTCTTGGGATCCGCGTTACAGATACTTATATGTACTTTCCCATCCTTATCTTTTGAGGCAGTCGAGCTAATCTGAGGAATAATCTCACCTGCGTACTCATATGTACCCTGTTCAATAGTCGAATCCAGCAGTATGGCATCCTGATGAACTTTAAACATCTCGAAAATATGATACGTAGGCGTCAATATCATCCTATCGCCTTCCGTCAGGATAACAGCCTGCAGTACGTTTACTGTCTGCGCAATATTGGCCATCCGCACCCTGTCGCTGTGATTATTGAATATATGAAGGCTGATTGCTGCAGAGACCGCGTCTCTCATAGTATTCTGCTGATAGAGGAATCCCGGGTTTGTGCCGGGCTCGACGTCAAACCATGTACCCCACTCGTCAATGATCAAAGCTACTTTCTTGTCCGGATCATACTTGTCCATAATCGCAGAATGCTTTTCAATCAGCTCCTGTGTGAAATTAGCCGCTTTCATAATTGCGAACCACTCATCTTCATCAAAATCTACAGCCGACCCGCGAACCGGATTTGGCTTGCTTAAATAAAATTTATTGCCGTCAAAATTCTCTATAACAATGCTGTGATCTCTGACCCGCGTATAATAATGCAATGCAAGCCCATCCATAAAATACCCGGCTTCTCTCATCATCACCTCTGTCCAATGATAGTTGTCACCCCTGGGACCTGCTGCGATTTTGTAAATTTGGTTATTGCCATAATTCCTGACATAAAGGCTGTACTGCCTGTAAAGATCAGCATAAAACTCCGCTCGCATCCTGCCGCCGCAGCCCCAATTTTCATTTCCCACACCAAAATACTTTATATCCCATGGTTGTTCCCTTTCGTTCGTTTTCCTTAAATCAGCCATGGGAGATTCTCCGTCAAAGGTAAGGTATTCCACCCATTCCTGCATCTCATGAACTGTCCCGCTGCCCACATTGCCGCAAATATACGGCTCAGTTCCAAGCAAATCACATAGATCCATAAATTCGTGGGTTCCAAAATGATTGTTCTCGACAACACCGCCCCAATGTGTATTAATCATTCTAGGGCGCTTTTCTCTGGGGCCTATGCCGTCTTTCCAGTGATATTCATCGGCAAAACATCCGCCCGGCCACCTTAATATCGGAACTCTCATTTCTTTTAAAGCTTCGAGGACATCATTACGCATGCCCTTCGTATTAGGGATTTTAGAGTCTTCTCCAACCCAAATCCCTTCATAGATGCACCGTCCAAGGTGTTCGGCAAAATGGCCATAAATATTCTTGTCAATTTTTGATTTTGCCACATTTGTATTTATTTTCATTGTGTTTTTCATCGTGCCCTCCTCCGTCTGATGTTATTTTAACCTTTCACTGCACCCATAATCAAGCTCTTTTGGACCTGTTCGCTGAACGTAATATACATAATAATGGTCGGCAGCGTCGCAATTACCAGTCCCGCACCGATTGGACCCCATTCGGTTGCATTTTCATTGACCATGGAAAATATACCTACAGTCAAAGTCTTTAAATGATCGCTGTTTATAAAGGTGTTAGCAAACATTAACTCATTCCATGAATTCATGTACATAAATATCGAAATTGTCGCAATTGCAGGCCGCATAAGAGGAAGGATTAAGGTGCCAAATACTTTGTATATGCTGCATCCATCAAGGCAGGCTGCTTCTTCAAGCTCCTTCGGGATGCTTTCCAGAAATCCGGTCATAATCAGGATCCCCATTGGAAGTGCAAATGCAGCATAAGGAATAATCAACGAAAGATGTGTATTTAAAATATCCATTTTTTTCAAGATCATGAACAGCGGTAAAAGTGTAGCATGTATAGGGACCATCATACCGACCAGAAAATAAATCAATGCGGTTCCCCTCAATTTCCATTGCATTCTGGCAATTGCATACGAAGAAGTGCATACAAGCAGACTTGTAATTGCTATGGTACATGCAGTCACTA
>JAEZLF010000316.1 GCA_023435925.1 Bacillota bacterium | reverse complement strand
TGGTCACAGGTGCTTCCGATCCGGCTACAGTGCTTCCTGAGTTTAACAAGAAGCTCAAAGATGGAGGAATTGACGCTGTCATTGCAGAAGTGAATAAGCAGCTCAATGCTTTCCTCAACGCGAAGTAGTAAATAATTGTTGATGCTTGCGACAATCATATCCTGCAACAATGATCATATTCTGTAAAGAAAATGAGTCCGGTAAAAACCGGACTCATTTCTTTGGAGAGGTTGTACCGGCTCAAGCATCTGCCGCCTTAACCTTTTCTGTATTCTGGAAGTACGCTATTCCGGCTTGACGGCAGGTACGGTGAAGAGATATTATGATTGTATCCCAAAAGCCGGTTAAAACTATGAACCGAAGTGTTATAACTTTACAGAACCTAGTCTCAATATCAATTCAAAGGCGGATGCCAGGAGGTTAATCATGTTACTGATTCCTTACCCGAAGAAGCTATCCCAAAGGGCCGGTTTTTTTTCTATTACACACACAACGTCTATATTACTTGATACATCCTCCGACTACATGGACTTTGAGGCGGCTTTGGCACTACAGCAGGAAATCTTTGATATGACGGGCATCAAACCGGAAATATCGAAGGGGCCGGCAGCTCTCGTGAAAAAAACCGGCAGGACGGAAAACGGAGGAATTATATTGGCAAAAGGGCTGCCGGAGCCGAAAGATGCGTGCTTCTCCGGGGACAGCAGTGAAATGACACCGGTATACAAGCTCTCTGTGGATGAAAAATTAATTGAGATCACAGGTGATGGCAGTATCGGGTTGTTTTACGGTATACAAACGCTCAGGCAGCTTGTCAGAAACAGTGCTTCGGCAATTCCATGTGTTGAAATTGAGGATGCGCCAGACTTTGAATATAGGGGCTTTTACCATGATATTACAAGAGGAAGGGTACCCACCCTTGCAACACTGAAAGATGTTGCCGATCGGTTGTCTTTCTACAAGCTCAACCAGCTGCAACTATACATCGAGCATTCCTTTGCCTTCCGGAAGCACAGTGAGATCTGGATCGATTCCGATCCCATAACGGCGGAGGAAATACTGATTCTGGATGAATACTGCAAAAAGAGGGGAATAGAGCTGGTACCGTCCCTATCCACCTTCGGGCACCTTTATCATGCCTTGATTTCCAGATCCTACAGGCATCTGAATGAATACGTGGAGTTCACCGATACGCCTTTCCGGTGGACGGACAGGATGCAGCATTATACACTGGATGTGTCAAATCCAGACAGCATACGGTTTGTAACAGATATGATCGATGAGTTTATTCCGTTATTTTCTTCCGACAAGTTCAATATTTGCTGTGACGAAACCTTTGACCTGGGAGAAGGCAGGAACAAGGCGCTGGCGGAAGAAGTCGGCAAGGGGAAGCTTTATCTGTATTTTGCCAATCAGATTATCAGACATGTGAAGACGCATAAGAAAAGCGTCATGATGTGGGGAGATATGCTCTTAAGACACCCTGAGGCGATAAAGGATGTACCATCAGATGTGATCATACTCAACTGGGATTACAGCCCCGACGCCATGGAGGACGGCGTAAAACTCATAGCTGAAGCCGGCCTGACGCAGTATATCTGTCCCGGAGTCCATGGCTGGAACAGACTGATCAATAATATGGAAGATGCGACCAAAAATATGGGTGCGATGATTGGCCATGCAAAAAAATATAAAGCCAAAGGAATTCTGAACACGGATTGGGGCGACTTCGGTCACATCAATCTGCTGGGCTGTTCCATCCCGGGTGCTGTTTACGGCGCCGGGCTGTCATGGAATGCAGATGACCCTGGAAGGCCTTCGGATTCAGAAATTTCGAGACTTGAGTATGGCGACGGCACCGGCAGGGTCGTCGGCCTGCTGCGGGAACTATCCGCACAGGCGGTTCTACACTGGGAAACCGTAGTGCTCTGGTATTACACGGTGCTGGGTCAAAGCACGGATTGCTACGGGTACAGGAATTATTACCTGCAGCGGATGCTCGACAGCAGTGAGGAAAAAATAAAAGCTTCCTACAACAGAATCAGGGATATGGAAAGAGAGTTATCCTCCCTTGCAGGTGCAATATATCGGAACAGAAAAACCGATTTCAACGAGTTTATAGTTGCTGCTGATGGGCTGGCATTGTTCCAGGCGCTTTTGCTGATTCTGAAAAAGAAATTTTTGGGCCAGCCGGATACGGGTCTCATATACAGCCCGGCAGAAATGGCCGGTAAGCTCGAATACTGGTTTTCAGCCTATAAGACGGCCTGGAGATATAGAAACCGTGAGAGTGAGCTATACAGGATAAAAGAAGTGATCATGGGAATCTGCAGGCTGCTCCGGGATTGATCGGCGGAGGCAGCCAAAGAAACCGCAGGGAGAGAACCGTTACCACCTTTATTTGTTGATGGCCACAGGAATGCCTTAGCCCATTACAACGGTTACTTCATTGACAGAGCCCGGAGGCTGCGGAGGTATCGGACCGTTCAGTGCAAGCCCATTCAATTTTATATTGAGTATTCCCTTTTCAATACCCGCTGGGTTTTCCACTGTTATGCGGTAGACTGCATCCCGCCACGTACGAGAAACATGGAACTGCTTCCAGCCGGACGGAATACAGGGATCGACGGTCAAACCGTCATAGCCGGGCCTGATTCCGAGAATATAATGGGTGGTGGCAAAATAAGCCCAGCCTGCAGTACCGGTCAGCCAGGGATGTCGTGCCCGGCCGAAGGCGCTGTGATCCCTGCCCATAATAAACTGACAGTAGGTATAGGGCTCCGATTGCCGTATTTCAATCCTATCGTTCTGATTATAAGGAAGAAGTGCGTCATAATATTTCATAGCCTTGCTGCCTCTGCCGATCCGGCATTCGGCCACCCATGCCCATGGATTGGGATGGCTGAAGATGGCGCCATTTTCCTTGACTCCCCTGTATACTCTTGTCACGAAGCCGATATCGTCATTGGGCTGCGAAAAGGACGGCCAGACCAGATGGAGGCCATATTCGGAATAAAGGTGCGCATCGACAGCATCCATGCAGCTGATGGCTCTCTCTTTTGAAGCGAAGCCTGATATGACCGCCCAAGTGTTGGATTCCAGATGCACCTTTCCCTCCGGGCTTTGCTGCGTACCAATTCTGTCACCCTTTCCGGTGATACCCCTGATGTACCATTTGCCGTCCCAGAGGGTTTCTTCACAGGCTTTTGCGACTCTCTCCAATATTTCGGAATATTTTGCAGCATCGTTTTCTCTCCCGAGAAAGGAAGAGGCCTCTATGAATGTATTCAATGCCCAGTAGTGCAGGAATGATACCAGCGCGCTCTCACCCCCGCCCAGGTTCAGGCAGTCGTTCCAGTCAGCCCGAAGCCCCTTGCATATGCCATTCGCGCCGGTCTGATCCGCCGAAAAGTCCAGTATCCGCTTCATATGCTCGTATACGGTAGCCTCACCGCCGTCCGCATAGGTTACCGGAAGGTCAAAGAAGGCGATATCCCCGGTTTCTTTCACATATTCGCAAATGGAGGGCACCAGCCAGAGAGCGTCATCGGAGCAGGTATCCTTGAGCCCATGTATCACATCCTTCAAATCGGGAGAGGGTACGACGGTTGGAGATTTAAACGGAGGCTTCGGCGGCTTTTCAGGGTTGAACCATTCAGGATCGAACAGATGGAGCCCGTAGCCCATATTGGTTTGTCCCCGCAAAAGCTCGATCAGACGCTGACGGGTTTTGTCCGGATTGGAATGTGGAACGCACATAGCATCCTGTGCCGTATCCCGGTAACCTAGGCCGGTCCTGCCTCCCACCTCTATGAACGATGCGAACCTCGACCAGACCACGTTGGTTTCGGCCTGATAAAGCGTCCAGATATTTGTCATTGTATCCAAGCCTTCATGAGGGGTGATGCATTGGAAGGAGGAAAGCTTGCGGTCCCAATACCTGCGAAGCTCTTGAAACGCCGCATCCGCATTTCGAAAATCGGAGTACTTTTCACGTATCGGCCTGCCTGCATCCCTTCGTCCCACTCCGAGCATATAAATGAAACGTATCTTCTGCCCCGGTGCAAGGGTAAAGCTTTTATGCAGTGAAGCACAGTGGTTGCCGCCCAGCTCTGTACTGTTGCTGCAGAAGCCCTTTTCCACTGCGATGGGGTTATCTTCCGTCCGGTAGCTCCCTATGAAAGTATCCCGTACGCAGTCAAAACTGTCCGGCTCGAAGCTGGAGGTAAAATAATGGTATCCCTCCGGGTCATAGTAAAGATCATACTCAATGATGCCGTCAAGATAGCTTGTACCGCTTGCATAAAGGCTCATCTGGAGATTCTGATTGTCTATGTCGATATGCTCAAATGAAAACTCCAGGTAGGAAAATGCACTGATGTTTCTTGGTTGGCCGCTTTCGTTGCAAATTTCCACATCCAGCAGCTCCACATCGTCCTGCAGCGGAATATACATCAGCTGTGTCGCAGAAATACCGCTGTACCTGCTTAGAAATTTGGAATAGGAAAGTCCGTGCCGGCATTGGTATTCGGCCTTGTCAAGACTCTTTCCGACAGGCTGCCACGATATAGACCAGTAATCCCCCGAGTCATCATCCCGCAGATATACATAATGGCCAGGTCTGTCAAGAGGGACTCCATTCTGGCGGAAGCGTGTAATTCTGTGATACTGGGAGGATTTATAGAAGCTGTAGCCGCCTGCATTATGCGATATGACGGTACAAAGATTCCCGACGCCGAGATAGTTGGTCCAGGAAACGGGTATGTCCGGCCTCTCAATGACGTATTCTCTTGATTCATTGTCAAAATAGCCATACCTCATAGGATGCTCTCCTTTTTTCCGCAAAGTGGGTATCTCATTGTTAAACTAAAACCGAGGATACTAACTAGAATTATATTATCGCTTCATCCGTGTTTGTACTGGTCTACCTTGTCATTAATTGTTTTATTTTGGTTGAATCCAGGGCATTCGACGTCTGCGGAGGGATAGTCTAACAATTTAATTGGTAATTCATTGACATTATGATTCAAACTTTATTACAATGGTAACTATTCAGAATGGATAGTTATTGTTGCATATGGTAACTATTCAGAATGGATAGTTATTGTTGCATGAGGAGAATATCATTATGATTATTGAAAGAAATTGCAGTGATTTCCTTGAAATCCTTGCTTCTTCGGCTCCTGTGCCGGGAGGAGGCGGAGCTTCGGCTTTTGTCGGAGCATTGGGTGTTGCGCTTGGAAGCATGGTTGGAAACCTGACAACAGGCAAGAAAAAGTATGAGCATGTTCAAAATGACATTAAGCTCATTTTAGGTAAAGCGGAGAAGCTGCAAGAGGAATTCATTGATCTGGTTGAAAAAGATGCCAAGGTTTTTGAGCCGCTTTCCAAAGCGTATGGGTTGCCTAAAAACACGGATGAAGAGAAGAAAATAAAAGAAGAAGTGATGGAAAAGGCTTTGAAGCAGGCATGCGGCGTTCCTCTTGAAATGATGGAAAAAGCGCTTGAAGCTATGACTCTTCATGAGGAATTGGCTGAAAAGGGAACCAGAATAGCAATCAGCGATGTGGG
>JAEZLF010000299.1 GCA_023435925.1 Bacillota bacterium | reverse complement strand
TGACACAGCGCCAGACGATGGACTTCTTACCTCTGTTGTTCCAATGCACCCTGCGAAAAACCTCACCACATTTGCCGCAGATGATTATCTGAGCAAAGACATGGTTGCTGCTAAAGGTTCTGGTCTTTCCGTTCGGGCTAGTGTGCACAATACGGCGGCGGATAAGCTCTTCCTGTACCTGCATGAAAACTTCACGCGGGATGATGGCTTCATGGCTGTTTTCTACATAGTACTGCGGAACGATACCGTTGTTCTTGACCCGCTTTTTTGTAAGAAAATCAACCGTGTAGGTTTTCTGCAAGAGCGCATCTCCGATGTACTTTTCATTTCGTAGAATATTATTAATGTTACTGGTGTGCCAGCGCTCATTGCCTGCACCGTTCAGAATACCGTCGGCCTCTAACCCACGGGCAATCTTCAGCATACTTGCACCCTCAAGGTATTCCCGATAAATGCGCTTTACGATTTCGGCTTCTTCGGGTACAACCACAAGGCGCTTATTCTCATCCTTGGTATAACCGAGGAACCGTGCGCAGTTGACTTGTATTTCACCTTGTTGGTACGGATTGCTGCCCCTGTGACATGGATCGGAGAGGGCCTATATTATACCCTTGACTATAAAACATTAGGAACGAATGGCGACTGTAAAGACTTATTCGATAAAAGGTATTAAACACCCTAAAGGAGAAGGAACCATGCGTAGCATGGAGCTCAATATGATGATTTAACACCTCATATATAAACTTAAAGTTGCATTGGAGGGAGAAAAATGGATTTCTATGAAGTTATAGAAAAAAGAAGATCAATAAGAGAATTTGAAAGTGTTGAAATGGATGATGATATCATCGAAAGAATTATAGGCGCAGGACTTAAGGCTCCGGCAAATGGAAATATGAGAAGCTGGCATTTTATCGTAATAAAAGACAAGCAAAGTATTCTGCAGCTTATTGATATTATTCCGAAAGAAATATCTGACGAAGATATGGAGCAATTACTTAAGGATTGGAATATAAATGATCCTTTCCAACAAGCAAGCTATAGATACTCTGTACCAAGACAATATCGAATGCTTGCTGATGCTTCAGGAGCAGATTTAGACGCCCTTGTAAAAGCGCTAAATCGATATAATTTAGATATACCTGAACTGTATTATATCTGCACATTGGAGCTGGCAAGGGAATATGTTCCGAAGTTTTCTGTACAGAATTATAGCATGTCTGCATTATGCCAGTATTTCCGAATTGATATGGATTCCGAACACGATGCGTTTGACGATGCATGTGCTAACTCCGATCTTTTTAAGGTGTTGGTTGGTACATATGATATTGATATCGATTCGTGTGTCAAAAAGTATATTCCGCATGAAAGTAGAGCGTTTACAAGTTATGTTGCAAGCCCGGTCATCAGAAAAGCAATCAGTGAATTTTACGGAATGATTCGCGGTTTCTCGATTGATAATGAAATTAACGCTGCAGAGGCTGCTAGCATTATTAAGTGGAAGGAAGACAATCAACAATATCGTAACTTCAAAGAGTTTTCTTCTATCATTTCTGTTATTGATTCTATTGCTGCTGATGGTGTGATAACCATTGACGAAATCATTAAATTACAGAGCACGGTAAAATCGTTTTTGGATCTTGTATCAACTGCCCCCGTCACTCTTGCCACACAGATACTTGATGGAATAATGAAGGGTATTACTGTTGATGGAGAAATCAGCGAAACCGAATGTAAAAGCCTTTGCCAATGGCTATATGACAATATCTATTTATCGGGACATTTTCCGTTTGATAAATTATTAAGAACTGTGGAAGATGTATTAGCTGATTCAAGAGTTACAAAAGAAGAGTCTGCTTATTTAACTTCAATCATTAATGAGTTATTAAACCCGGTAGATACACTAAAAGCTCAAATAAATTCTGTAGATGGAAAGCATATATGTCTAAGCGGTAATTTCAGATACGGGCAAAAATCTGATGTAGAAAAATACATAATTGAACACGGTGGATTGATTGATTCATCAGTTAAAAAGACCACTGATATTCTTTTGATTGGTGATTGCGAGTGTCAGGCCTATTCTAATGGAACTTACGGGACAAAGGTTAAAAAAGCTTTGGAATACAATGAAAAGGGCAGCAATATTCAAATTATGAAAGAGGCAGACCTTTTCTCGAGGGTTTGATATTTTAATCTCTTAAACTACCTCAATTGAGCTGAACAGATACACCAAATAAGGTTCCATAAATCAGCCTATTAGCTGATTTATGGATCTCTTTTTTATACTACCTGGGAGCATAAGCAAAAAATAAGTTATCACCATTGAAAGAAGTGGTATAATTAAAGCAGTAAATTACCTATGCTAGCCCGATTCATTTACAACTAGCGTGCTGATAGAAGAAAGAAATATCGCCTGTGTAGAGAGGAGCTAAAAAAATGAGCAATCTCGAACAGCTTAAAGATATGCTGAAAAATAGCAGGTATGTTGTCTTCTTCGGTGGGGCCGGTGTTTCAACAGAAAGCGGTATTCCCGACTTTCGAAGTGAGGATGGAATTTATAGAACCAAGACAAAATACGGCCGCTCTCCCGAGGAGATGTTAAGTCATACATTCTTTAAGGCTCATCCCAAGGAGTTTTTTGATTTCTACCGGAGCAACATGATTTTCGCCAATGCAAAACCGAACAAAGCCCATCTGGCTCTGGCAAAGCTTGAAGCTCAGGGGGTGCTAAGGGCAGTTATAACCCAGAATATAGACGGGCTCCACCAGCTAGCCGGAAGCAAGGCGGTACTTGAACTCCATGGCTCGGTACACCGGAATTATTGTGTGAAATGCAATAAAAGCTATGAGCTTGACTATGTCCTAGAAAGCCACGATATACCCCTGTGCCAGAATTGCGGAAGTATCGTCAAGCCGGATGTAACCCTTTATGAGGAAAGTCTGGATAGGCAGGTATTAACAAGAGCCGTACAACATATTCAAAGAGCAGACATGCTCATTGTAGGTGGAACCTCCCTCGCGGTTTACCCGGCTGCCGGACTTATTGATTATTACGGCGGTGATAGACTTATCCTCATAAATAAATCGGAAACCCTCTATGACCGCCGGGCAAACCTCGTCATTCACGATGCCATCGGCAAGGTTCTTGGCGAACTTACCGGGATTTAAGAAGCAATTGAGCTTCTCCATACCCCCTGAACTGCACATCGATTGTTAGACTGTACAGCATACTGAACAACGATTGCGGTGATTTTTAAGCCCAAGAGATATCGAATAAACGATACACAGCAAAAAGCACAAGGGTATGATTTTCTGAGAGATTATGGTATAATATGCGGTAGATTTACAGCTACACGATAAGGAAGAGGGGTGTCATCCGCCGATAATCACAGTTAGGCAATGCAGCAAATAGAAAGAAGGAGTAGCATCGCAGCGGAAGATGACGGTGCTCACCGCAGAAGAAAGAAAAATAGTAATGGAGGAGAATTGCCGCTGTTTTCTCTGGTTGGAATATTCAAGATAGTAGAACAGATTTTGAAAAGGAAGGGCATGGGGCGTTTCGAATTTTTACAACTCCGCAAATTGTAAGGTTTGATTGTTATGGTATGCAAGAGGCTGATATGAACGCTCTTATGGATAATATGTTAGATTTTGATTGTCCTCTATATGACCCTCAAATATCAACAAGATTTGATTCTTGAACAGATAGATAACACCTACCAACCCAGAAAAAGAGATTGTCACATCGCAGGCACAATTCTGTTAAGAAAGTGTTTGATTAGCATAACGCCAGTGAAACAGGTGAATCAAAATGATAATACTCATTACAGGCGCCACGCATACCGGAAAAACCAAACTGGCACAGAGATTTCTTGAAAAGTATCACTATCCCTATTTGTCAATTGACCATCTGAAAATGGGGCTTATCCGCAGTGGGCAGACCGAACTCACGCCAAAGGATGACGACAGGCTTACAGCCTATCTATGGCCGATTGTACGCGAAATTGTTAAGACTGCTGTTGAAAACAACCAGAATCTGATTGTCGAGGGCTGCTATGTCCCCTTTGATTGGGAGAAGGATTTGGAGGAGCCCTATCGTAAATCAATCAGATTCATTTGCCTTGCCATGACCGACGCATACATCGAATCTCACTATGAGGAGATACTCAGGCACAGCTCCGACATAGAAACTAGACTGGACGATTCTTATTGCACTCCGAAACACCTAAAACGGGATAATCACTTCTATATTGATGGCTGTATAAAGTACAACCTTCCTGTAAGCATAATTGATGGGGATTATGAGCAGGTTATCAGCAGTCTGACAGAGAGCTAATCAATTGTAGATATGACGGTAGTATATTCAACCAAGGACAGTGAAAATGTATATAGAACTAAAAACCGAAAGATTGCTGTTGCGCCCGCTTGACGTTTCAGATTTTCGGACGGAATATGAATATTCGTCAGACATAGATACTACGAAATATATGATTTATTCGCGTAATGGCATGGAAGAAACTTATTCCTGTGATATAATAAATGCATAAAGCTATCTTACATACTCAGCAGCAAATTACAGTTCGATGAAAGCAAGAATCTATTCACAAGTCCAATGGTGCTAAGTCAATAGGGAGAGCAAGGAAAAATTCAAGAAAAATCAGTAAAAAGCTACCATGCGCGATAAAAACGGCAGCACCAATCTAAGCCCTGCCCGGAAAGCTTTCAAAAACAG